>NZ_JBFTRK010000015.1:0-111129 GCF_056399485.1 Rhizobium sp. 01N424 | reverse complement strand
TTGCCGCGAAGATTGGCATGCTCGCCGACAGCGGCGGGTTCGGCGGAATGTCGTGGTGCCTTGTAGGTGCTGATGAGTGCGCTGATGCTTTTGCAAGTCAGTCCGCCGATCTCGACGGCACGGGCGGACACCGCCTCGGCCTGCACCGTCGGAATAGCCTGGTAGAGCTTCAGCACGCCAAGGCAGGTTCGAAAGCCTTGTTCGGGATGATGACGGCTGGCCAGGATGGCGATGATCAGCCCCTCGGTCTGAGGCCCAATGGATGCACCCCAGCGCTGGAAGCGTTCGGGAGACCATTCTGCGTAGCGGCGGTGCGAGCTGGGCATATGGTCGGGATCGGTTCCGAAGCGCGAACCGCCGAAACGGCGCTGATGAGCCGCGACCCTCTTGCCTTTGAAGAAGACCTCGACCGTGCGGCTCGTGGCCCGGATATCAGCCTGCTGGCGGATGAGGGTATGGGGCACGGAGTAGAAATAGTGCTCGAACTCAACGTGGTAGTCCGTCGACACCCGCGCCAGCTTCCATTCGGCGTACTCGTAGTCTTCTGCCGGGAGAGCCGCGAGTGCTGGGCGTTCCATGGCCTCGAATATCTCCTGGCGGGTTTGGCCCAAGCGCTTCATGACGTGCGTGTTGATCCGCTCGACGGCTCCGCGGATGGCGGAATTGGCTTCCTCCAGGGAGAAGAAGGTCTGATTGCGCAGCCGGCCGAGAATGCAGCTTTGGGCGAAACGAACCCCAGCCTCGACTTTTGGCTTGTCCTTCGGCCGTTTCGGTCGCGCAGGAAGCACGCCGACGCCGTAATGGGCCGCCATGATGCCAAAGCTGCGGTTGATCTCTGGGTCGTAGAAGCTCGCCTTGTTGACGCCGGACTTCAGATTATCCGGTACGATCAGGCGGGGCACCCCGCCGAAGAAGGCGAACATGCGCACGTGCGAGCCGATCCAGTCCGGCAGGGTCTGGGTCCAGGTGGCTTCTGCAAAGGCATAGCTTGATGCGCCGAGCACGCCGACAAAGATCTCCGCCTCGCGGATCTCGCCGGTCTTGCGATCGACGATAGGCAGCTTCTTGCCGGAATAATCGACGAACACCTTGTCGCCAGCAATGTGGACCTGCCGCATCGTGGGCGTCAGACGCCGCTCAAAGCCGCGGAACAAGTCGCAGAACCGACTGAAGCCGTAGCCATCAGGATGGACGGCCCGATATTCCTCCCACAGGATCGTCAGCGTCACGCCGGGCTTCTTCAGCTCGACCGCAACGACGCTCCAATCCGGCTCTGGTAGTCGCCGTAACCCTTGTTTAGTGCCTTGCCGGGCAAAAAGTTTGCCTTCCAGGACGTCGTCCGTCAGATCGGCGGGCAAAGGCCAGGACAGCCCTGCAGTCGCAGCTCGCCCTATCCCGTCTTGCACCGTGCTGCGGGCAATCCCGAGCAGATCGGCAATATCGCGAACGCTCACGCCGTCTGATCGCAGCCGAAGCAAATGTCGTAGTTGTCTCATGGTCAGCCTTCGTCTCTTCGACATGCCATCTCCTAACGTTCGAAAGGAAATGCATGCCAAGGTTGCTGACCCAGGGGCACTGCTTACGTTGAAAAACTGTCCGGTATCAAATCGGAATCGCGTCCGGCTAATTCTCGGAATCGTGTCCGGTTTTTGATCGGAATGCCGTCCGGTGAATCATCGGAATCTACAACTTGGCACTGATATGTGACATTTGGCAGATGGCACGCATGATTGAGACCGGTTTTCCTCACACGCCTGATGTCGAGGCTTCACGCTGCCTTCAAGCGAAGCTCTGCCTGGGCAATGGTGGCTCGCTCGATGAAGGTGACCTGCCACTGAGAATTTCCTCCAGAATGGATTAGAGTTCGGCCCATTGAGGACGGACTTATGAAGAAGCAGCGATTTACGGAAGAGCAGATCATTGCAGTGTTGAAGGAGCAGGAAGCCGGAGCGAAAGCGGCTGATCTTTGCCGTAGGCACGGGATTTCCGAGGCGACCTTTTATAACTGGAAAGCCAAATATGGCGGCATGGAAGTGTCTGAGGCCAAGCGTCTCAAGGCTCTGGAGGACGAGAATGCCAAGCTGAAGAAGCTGCTTGCCGAACAGATGCTGGATACAGCCGCACTCCGCGAGCTTCTTTCAAAAAAATGGTAGGGCCTGCCGCCAAGCGTGACGCTGTCGCGCACCTGAAGGCCATCATGGGTCTTTCGGAACGGCGGGCCTGCCAGATCATATCCGCAGATCGAAAGACGATCCGTTATCGATCCTCTCGGCCGCCTGAGGTCGAGTTGCGAGCGAAGCTGCGCGATCTAGCCAACGAGCGACGACGGTTCGGCTACCGACGGCTGTTCATTCTGCTTCGGCGAGACGGAGAGCCTTCCGGGGTCAATCGCATCTATCGGCTCTATCGCGAGGAAGGTCTTTCCGTGCGCAAACGGAAAGCCAGGCGGCGTGCCGTCGGCACGCGTGCGCCGATCCTCGTCGAAGCAAAGGCCAATGCCCGCTGGTCTCTGGATTTCGTCCACGATCAATTCGCCTGCGGCAGGCGCTTCCGCATCCTCAATGTAGTCGACGATGTCACGCGCGAATGCCTGGCGGCGATCCCGGACACATCGATATCAGGTCGCCGTGTCGCGCGAGAACTGACGACGCTTATCGAGCGACGAGGTAAGCCTGGCATGATTGTCTCAGACAACGGGACCGAACTGACCTCGAATGCCATCCTTGCTTGGTCGAAGGATCACAAGGTCGAGTGGCACTACATCGCGCCGGGAAGACCGATGCAAAATGGCTATGTCGAGAGCTTCAACGGCCGCATGCGCGACGAGCTGCTCAACGAGAGCCTGTTCTTCGGGCTCGATCATGCCCGCAGCGCCATCGCAGAATGGGCCGACGATTATAACAATTTCCGGCCGCACTCATCGCTCGGATACCAAACCCCGGCGGACTATGCCGGGATCATCGCCGCAACCGGCTCCAACGCTACGCAATATGGAAGCTTCGCGTTTCCGCCGGTTGCTCCCACCCCGCCATTTGGCGTATCAAAAACCGCCGAGGCTCTAATCGCAGCCGGATGAAACTTCAGTGGCAGGTCAAAGGCGATGGCCTTATCGCTGAAGATCCGGAAGACGACAGACGCGAATTGAAGCGCCTTTGACAGTTCCAAAAAAGCGTGGCGTCTTTGGTCTTCCGGGCACGGTCGGGCTTCAATCTCGGCATAGTGCGACGGCGTACCAACACTGTCACGAAAGCATCGCCCAAATGCAGAGACGCAAATACGGCTGCCATCGGGTCGAACTACGCGATAGTCCGGCTTGTATACCTACCCGTGACTATTGCTTCATGAATGGCGCGCGCGACCTCAGGCGTGTCGCTCATTGAGATAGCACAATATGGTTGGCCCCGCTCAGCACGAAGGGCATGAAAGGCAAAAAGCGCTGCGAGTGGAGCATGCCCGTAACACGGTGTCTGAGTTGAGGTCCCAGGTGAATAAGCCTTCTACGCAAGCACGTGTGAGTGCCGCATCGCATTTCTATCCACCCTTCTCTGGGTCTCGTCGCCTTCCTGTCGAGTCAATCGGTGGAACAGACCGCTCTCGCCGTCGTTACTGCATGAATATGGAGAAGAGCATGACACGCTACCTTGACACGCCGGCTGCCGCGGAGCCGCCAAAGCCTGACATAAACACGCACATCCGCACCAATCCCAGAGTGAAGGGTATACTATGGACGGCGGGAATTGGGATGGGACTTCTCATCGTGATCGCTGCTGTGATTTCTCATGTCCTTTAAGGATGCCAGACCGGCCGATAGCCGCAACCATGTCAGAGAAGATCGCTACCAAGCAATCCCGGGCGAGGACGGCTGGACGGTGATGGATCGCTTGAGCGGTCTTCCAGCGGCTTCCAACGGCCGCGACTTCATTAAACTAAGAAGAACGGACGCGCGCGACATTTCAAATGAACTCAATAATTGCGAAAGAGAGGGCAAGCCCAGCCCGCTACTGTAATCCTGATCGAAAATTTGCGCATCGGTGCTTACACGGGAAACCGACATACTTCGATAACTGAGCAGCCCGCCGGCAGCTATTCCGGGGTGTTGGGCCGCTTTACAAGCTCTTTCGTAACGGCAGATGTCAGGGCGCCAACTGCCTTTGACGATCGCACAAATACGGAAAACCAGCCACCCAACTGCTGGAGAAAAGCAAGCGCTCGGGATCGCCATCGAGGCCCTCGGTGATATCGAAAGCAATTAAGCGCTCAACGACCCCATCGACGTCATCTATCCGCAATGAGAAATGCCAACTGTTGCGATCAATCGCCGGCCACTCGCGGGACGTTCCTTCTTGTCTACAGGGTGCAGCTGCAAATCGCGCACCCGAGCCGTCCCTCATCGGAAATTCAGGCTGTGGAATATCCGCCGGCCCAAACAAGTCTCGGTAGGATGGAAGCGAAGTTTTGAGATCAGCCGTGATGATCGATGCGTGATGCAGAGCAAGAACGGGATAGTGTCTTCCAACCGCCAGAGCCCCATGCAAGGTCAGGGACCAGAACCATCTAGTGACCAGCACTTGCAAACCGTCGTTCCGGTTGTCCGATACGTTCGAAAACCCATCCGCTCGTAATAGGCCTGTGCAATGTCGTTGCCCATTCCAATAAAGGCCTCGATTTTCCCAAGCCCCGCTTCGATGGCCGCGTGTCGAGTAGTCTCGAATAACTCGCGCCCGACACCAGTCCTGGCTGCGTCTGGAGAAACATGCGTGCCGACGATGCCCCATCCAACTGGCGTCCCATAGGGATTGTCATCAGTCGCTCGGATCAGCGATTGAAAGCCGAGTAGGTTTCCGTTGTCGTCCTCGGCCAGCGAACAGCGGATGCCAGCTGGATTGTTGATATAATGTTCGCGGACGAATTCGACGTCTGCTCTTGCCGTTCGCTTTCCGGCAGCAACCAGCTGTTTGAGCATCTCACTCATAGGAAAAGCGTCTTCAGGCCCTGCTGTCCGAATCTTCACTGTAACCTCGCTCCGCAAGGTGATCGACCGCCGGCCGTCTTAATAGGCGGCCGCACCGGGATTGTAGGTCGAGGCAGCACGACTACGCTAGAGTTGACGACCCTGGTTTCGAGCCTGTTCCAGTGCCAGCGCGTGGCGTTCTTTCTTCGCCTCGCGTCTACGCTTTTCCGCTGTCAGGAAATTTCGTGCCGTTTGCGCGAAGCCTTGGCGGGACTCGAGCTTCCGAAGGTTGGACAAGTCGATGGGCTGCGGTGCCGAATTCTCGGTCATGGATGTTTCCTCAAATGCCGGGAGAGAGCGCGCCAAATAGAGAAAGGATACGGCGTCCGTCTGATTTTTCATGCGGATGGTGTTGTAGTCACGATCGGCCTTCCATCGCCTGGATCATCATCATCGTATAGTCATCCATTGCAGGCGGCGGCACGTCGTTTTTGACCGCCAGCTCCGGCAGGATTTTATGCGCGGGATTGCCACCATGAGCGAATTGACGTGCCGACTTCTTTGCTCTGCTTGCCTTCAGGTCGATGCCGTTATCTTTGTTGCGTGACACCTTCGTGCTCCGTCTGCGACTTGATTCCTTCATGAACGGCGAGGAAAGAAATTCGTTCCGTCCGAGGTGGGCCGCGAAAAGGAAGAGAAGTGCGTCTGCCACCCGGCCAATGCCTGAATTTCAGGCGTTCACCCTACTCCTGTCAATCTTCCGTCGTCGTGATATCACCAGCGGCGAGCATTAAGCGGTCGCGGACAGGATCTTCGCTAGAAGAGCGTGCCTACTTCAAGGGCGCGATGGATGCAGCGCGTTACCTCGCCTTCGCTTTAGGCGGGCCGCACCACCATCGAAGCCAAACTCGAGAGTAGCTCCGCCATACTGATCGGCCTACGCAGCGGCGTAGCATCAAACGAGGGCCAGCGCGACTATTCCACGAATATGTCCGCCAAATACGGACGTCAGATGGTAGCGACGCTAGCTAGCCACGAGCGTGCTAGCGTGACGTCTGCATTGTCATGTGACCATCCATGCCCAGCATCAATAACATGCAGCGAAACGACGGCCCCAGCCCTGATGAACTGTTCGGCAAGAACGGCAGCATCATCGTGCCGTCTGCGCTCATCGTGCTTTCCTGCAATGATCAGGATCGGTTTCTCTGGCACGTTCGAGAGGTCGAAATTCCGGGAGAGTGGCTCGGGGCGCATGAGGATCGCCCCCGAGAATCTGTCAGAAGCGACTGTAAGGAGCGCCTCGGCGAATATAGCGCCGCTGGAATACCCCACGAGAACGATCTCGTCCGTGGTCGGGAGATGCGTCACGTCCTCTTGCAAAACCCAATCCTTCGCAAGTCCGATGACTTCCGCAGCATCGATGCTGCGGTCCAGACGGCGTCTGAAAAAGGTGAACCCGCCTGATTGTGCAAAAGGGCCACGAGGAGCGATCACGCGGGCCTGAGATGTAAGCTGGTGACAGAACTCCAACAGGTCGGTTTCGTCTCGGCCTGAACCATGAAGTGCTAGAAGTGTCAGCATGCTCTTCCTAGGTTGAGTTACCGCACTTATATCGCCCGCTAGCGACAAATTGATGACGGCTGCGGGCCGATAGCAGACCTCACTCGACCTCGCGTTGATCGAGCGACGTCCTGTATCACTGGACTAGATTACGCGTCCGAGGCTTTCGCCGCAATGGTAGCCTTCGCCCACCAGACTAGCTCGTCGAGCGCTGCCTTGGCCGACGGCAAAAGGTTAGCCTTGAATTCCTCGATCGGCTTGCTGCCGCCGAGCGGTGAAGTCGCGAAGAAATCCCCGGCTCCGATTCCCCACAGGCTTTTTGGCCGGCCGCTCAGTCTGAAATAGTCTAAGCACGAAGGCGAAGAACTCCACCTATCTGAAGCGGCTTGTGGTGCAGGCTATGATGCTTTCTACAATCGAGTATTCGCGCAGATCTGATATCGGCGACATTCATTCGCTTTGCTGGGCAGCAGCTGAAGTTCACGAACAATCCGCCCTTTTACAATCTTGAGGAGGGCGACCTTCCCTTTTTTAAACCGATATAGCTTAGCGCCGCGGAGCACCACTACACAGCGGTTCTGGCGCCATACGTCTGATTGTCGATCTGCATCAAAGCCGGCGAACTGATATTCCACTCAAGCCTACGTGTCACGCGGCTTAGATCTGGCGCGCTGGTAACGAAGCGCTCGTCGTAACGGAGATAGAGTGTCTCGAAGAAACTGGTCGTCGCAAGCGGGCTGGTTTCAGGGGGGAAAGGTTCGAAAAGCTTGTTCTTGGTGGGGCCTTCCATTTCGACCAGGCCGAAACCAATTGCTTCATAGCGGCTGACATCGTCACGGATGCCACGGCGCCCGACGAGCTCGCGCAGCGCATTGTGGAAGCGGACGATCCCGGCGACCGGCTCGCCGCCGATTGCAATCGCGATGTCGTTGGCCGCCAAGGCCTTTCCCGGGGCGGTCTCATTGCTGACGTCATCAACAGCTTCGGCAGCGACATCAAGCGCGCGTTCCGTCTGTCGGTTTGCCCGCAGCAGGACGAGATAGCCGAGGACGAGAGCCGGATAGGTGATATGCAGGTTGGTGCATTCGCCGATCGTCTCTTCCATGCGATTGGTCAGGTTACGGAACGCGCCGGTTACGCCCTTGCATGAGACAGCCAGAACCGGGCCGATCCCTTCTCTGGTCACGACGACATCGACGTTCTTGGTTTTCAGGCCGCCGAGCACCGTCCGTTCACCGCCGCCAGCGACAGATGGATCGTAGTGGAGAATAGGCGCGCGGCCAGATCTGCGTTCTACCCTAAACGGCGGCCGCGGTGTGATGTCGACCGGATCGAAACCGCCTTCAAGGACAAGCCGACAGGCAACATACCAATGCAGAGGCTTAATGTGGCTGGCACTCTGCGTCTTGCCTGAGAACTCTGCGAATTCCCTGAGCGCGTCGGCTTCAGTCGTCCAGCGGCAGACATTCCCCTCGACTTCAGTCGACATAGTGTCTCCAGCGCTGAAGCGTCTGGATGGAATCAGAGATCGCCTCGGCAGACTTTTTTCCGATCAAGCGACCAGCCGGAAAGAGAATGTTGCCGGCTTCACGCGGCTCCAGCTTCAGCATTCCACCTCCAAGCGCGTGGCCTTCAATTTCGCAGCTCAACCGAACAAAAGGTGTCTCCCACGAGGGGAGGAGTTTCGCTGCGAGCTTACGGTCGCGCAGCCTGACAGCGTGGACACTGTTTGTGCAGGTAACACCTGCGTCGTTCTTGACCAGGCTCGCTGCGCGTCCCGACATGTACTGAAGGATGTAATCGGGTTCCTGGACATCGGGAACCGAATACCATGGGTCCCTCACCCGGCATTTATAGGCTTGCCGGGCTTCGCGACCAGGATTGCTATTGAGATAGCGCCTGACTGTGGCCGGCACTTCCTGTCCGCGGCCGATCTTGAGCAGCAGCATTGCCTGGTCATTGGCCTGCCAGTCCGTCACCGTAGACGGGGTGATAGCATCTTTCGGGAGCGAACGCGCGTTGCGCACCGAGGGCTTCAGGAACTGTGACGGGATCCCGAGTTTCTCAGCCAGGGACGGTTTCAGGTGGAAGAAATCGTTGTCGCCGCTGACATAACCAATCCCAACGGCCGCGAATTCCGAAAACCGACGGCTATCCGGATCAACCCCGGCTGCCTGATAAATCCCTCTTACCTCTTCCGACATCAGGTAGGGTCGCAGTCTGCTATTCCATACAGAACGCCACTCTCCGACGTCGACAAAGGTTGTTGCCGCGGGCGGTTGCGCGGCTGGACGATACCGATCTACGATTGACAGTTCGATGCGATCGGTCTTTTCGCCGAAGCCGTCAGCATATAGAAGCCAGCAATCTTCGGACAGTTGCGGGAAGAGCTTCTCGCGCACGGCGACGATTTTCACCTGCCGGAACGAGGCGACGAGATACTCGATCAGCGGCGCAGCATATGGTGCGTGGCCGATCTCGGCCGGCACGACAAAAGCCAGACGGCCGCCGGCCTTCAAAAGCGTAGCTGTCGACACCAAGAACGGCGCCCATGATGATGTCAGGCCGCTGAAGCGTGCGCCATTCGCTAAGCAATGGGCGAGAGCGCGTTTGCGCATGTCGCCTTTGAATGTCTGGTAGCGGATGAATGGCGGATTGCCGGCTGCACACTCGAAGCGTTCGGACGTCTCGGCCGCCCAGGTGAAGAAATCGCCCTCGTGCACGAGCGCCCAGGGAGCGCGGTCCATGGCAGAGCGCGCTGAGACGAAGTCCTGCTCGATGCCGACGGAATTGCGGTGGTGGACAAGGAAGTTGCCATCGCCACAGGATGGATCAAGCAGCCGATCGTCGTCATGATGAAGCGCCCAACGCACCAGGGCGGCCGCGATGTCATCCGGCGTGAAATACGCGCCCGATTGCTTCTGCGGCGGTCGAATCGATTGTCCTGTGTCCATGGCGCCACCTTAGGGAAATGGGAGTGCTTTTCAAACATAGACGGGCCTGAGTTTCAAGAACATAAATAGAACAAGCGTCTCTTAGCCTAGAAGCTTTTTTCGCTTGAAGGTGGTCGGTGTGGAATTGGGGACGAACTCGCCAATCGTCCTTTTGACAGATTTCGTCGAGAGTAAACCGTCAGCCGACAAAGACATGCAGGGCAGCCTGGCACCGTTGGACAGGAGGCGGCGATTGGTATTCAGGAAAACTCCAAGACGGGAGATTTACGCTAAGGCCGTTTTGCTCATCCGACAGACGCAGAGCACCCGCGTACATGCGGCGCGCAGCGCCTCGACCAACAAGCCCGGATACGTTGCCCTCGCTGCTGTGGCGATGCTTGTCCGGGCAAATGAACAAGCTCCCATCTCGTCCAGGCATCTGCCATGTTGGACGCTGCTGTTCTACAGCCGTCACAGTAGCTCTGTCTTAACCTGTCGAACGAAACTCACGTGATGGCTGGCGTCCTTTATCATGAGGACGTCAACATTGTTTCCTAACTCGGGGCGCCACGGGCAACGGAAATCAATTAATCAGAGTTGCGCTGTTTTGCGGCAAACTGAACAGGATTGACCGGCAGATGAACACTCGAAGCCTGCCAGATGGTGCTTTGCAACGTTACCGGAATGTCGTTCCTCTAGCCGCCGACACCCGGCGTCGAGCCCTCGTCGACTGTCGTGGGGAAGAGCTGCGTGACATTGGATCCGTTGGCCGGAAGCGGACCGGAAATTGGTTTAGCTCGCAATCGCCGTTCGCCAGCCGCCTGCACGACCGATGCCAACCCCTCGCGCTGCTGATAATAGTCGGGCTTCTCCGGAAGATGGAGTTCAAACTCGGCGCACATTCGTTCAATAAGATCCATCGCCTTTGCGGCTAGAACCGCATAGCCTTCCTGGCGACGTTCAAAGAAGCTGTCGAAACCGGGGCTCGAGAGATCGAGACTTTCCAGCGCGTTCCCAAGGTTGGCGACGCGGTTGGAAAGCCACAGGGTCTCGTTGAAAAACTCGTCTCCGAGCAACATGATATCTTGAGCCGGAGGCAGCGCAAGAATGGGGTCGGGAGTGTGAAAGACGAATTCACCCTCGTTAACCGGGTTGAACTCCGGCTCGTCGTTGGCTGCGGCGTAAGCGGCGCCAACGAAATCGTCCAAAGCAAGGACGGTCAGCATCGCGGACCTGCGGGCGGCCGCCTTCTCGACGCGTCTGCGCCCTCCACGCGCCCATCGTAACGCGCTCGGCACAATCGAACCGGCCGCATAACCGCCCGCTCCGATGATTGCGCCGATCACCATGATGCCCTGAGTTGTCTCGAAAAACTGCGTCAACACCCACCTCGTAAAGTTCGAGAAGTGACTTGCATCGGTCGCACGCAGCACGGAATCACGACCGGCTCCTGCAGTGTGCCTCGCTTGGAAGCGATTGGAAATGCTTCTCTTAAAATGCGACCCGACCGGGCAGCTTTCAAGGGCCGGGCCGCCATCATATTTGACAGAATGAGCGGGCCTTAAAGCCCTTCACCTCCCAAGCGGTGACGACCTATGAGCGCGCCATTCCCGGCGGAGAGAGGATGGAAGTCGCAATACAGGGACTTCCGCCAATTGATTGGTTTTTCTCACCTCGACTTGCAAAACTCGCTTCGCTCGGACGAACTGGACACGGCCTTTTAATATCGAGCGAATTTCAGGTGTTGAACCGCGCGAGCCTTCCCCGAAGCTCTGCGTTTTCCGTAATCAGCCGCGCATGCAGCATCTGCCGCAGGCGATAGTTCTCTGCTTCGAGTTCGGAAAGTTCGTCCGCACGCAGGACGGCAAGCTGTTTTTCGCGTCGCTGCCGGACCGGCGATCGCGAAACACGTTCTGGCTTGCCGGGCTGTTTGGCGGCAGCAACGGTATGGACAACCCGGGCGGCACTATCGGTTTGAGCGGTGCCATACGCTAAAGCCTCGCGCTGTGTCTCTCGTGCCTCTGCTTCAGCTGGTAAACTCAATGCTTGCTTTGCATTGCCTTCTAAAGACACGGACCTGTCGCGATGATCGGATGGAACCACTTGGGGCAAGGTCTTGGCTGAAACAGCAGGCGCCTGCTCCTCGCCCCTGTCCGCTTCAGTTTCGCGCGTCAGCGCCTCAAGGTCAGTGCCGCTCCAGATGGAGGCTTTTGTGCCACGGGTTCGGCGGCGCGATTGCCTTACTTCGACAACGAAGGCTCGCTGTTGTCTTCTCATGTCATTCCTATGTCACGTGTTCGGGTCCATCAGCCGCGTGTAAAACGCGCATGCATCGCCTTAAGCTGTTCGTTCTGCGCGCGCAACTTGGCAGCCAACTGGCGCCTCAATTGTCTGATCTCGTCATCCAGCTCGGCAGCTTCGGAAACCAAAGCCGGTTCAGCTTTCAGCGGTTCAACGCCAGCCCATAATTTGGAGCGCTTGGCCGGCCTGGAAACCGGCGGCGTGGTCGATTTATTTGCAGGCGGCGCGCCCGATTCGGCGGTATTGGCTTGCGGCTGTTGAGCCCTTCTGCCTGGCACACGAGCCTTTTGCTGTGGCTGCCTGACCGGGGGCGGCGGCGTTGCCTCGCCAGCGGTTACTGCCAATGGCGTCTTGCCAGTCTCTGTCCCATCACTAACAGCTGACGCATTCCCCGCAGAACGATCCTCGTCGATGCCGCTGTTGCTCAAGGTGGGCTGAAGGTCGACCAGGGTCTGTGGCGACGCAGGAGCCTGCACCGTCTTGCCGGCAGGATCCTCATCCAGTGCGAGATGTTCTTCGCCGCTCTCCCTGTTCGCATCGCGGCGCGAGATGAACTGGCCCAGAAGTTTCCATGGTGATTTCATGTGATATACCCCGAACACATTGCAGCCGGGGCCGCGGCGCGAACCCGGTTGCCAGACCTTAGGGATCTAGGATCGGCGGCAGACTGAGCAACCGCCGTCGCTGGTAATTACTTGACGCCGAGCTTCTTGCGAAGGTCGACATTTTCGGCGCGGAGCTTGTCACCGAGCTGCTTGCGCAGGCGCTTGTTCTCGTCTTCAAGTTTCAGGAGTTCGGTCATCTCATCGGCGGCGGAAGAAATCGCGACCGTCGCTGCAGTCTGTGCCGCAGCGCGCTTGCGCCCATCAACCTTTGGACCCTCCACCTTGGCTTTGCCTCTACGGCGTACCACAGGCTGGGCATCTGGCTTGGTCTCGTCAGCCTTTACGGCGGCGCTCTTGCGCCCTCTTCCGGTCGTGGCAGCTGCGACAGGAGCAGCACTGGGCGCAACCTTAGGCGTACGGGGAGCACGCTTCTTCTTTTCAGGAGCAGATGCAATCGGAGCAACAGCCGCCGTGTCGGCGGCAGCAGGGTTCTGGGTAATCTCGTCGGCCATCGGTTTTCTCCCTTTAAATGCGAACATGTTGTCGGATGTCCAACGCGCAGAGTCAATCGAGCCGCTTGGACGGCATAATGACTAGCAAGCGAATCTTGTCCGAAGGCGACCTCGTTTATTCCGGTCTCTTTCACAGCGGACGCATCGATCAGAAGGTTGCGCACGGTCAGGTGAAATGTCGATGGCGCACGATTATGTCTGGCAAGGAGGTACACCTGAACCTAGCGTCTGAAACGAGGAGCTGACAAACTACTGAGGCCGGCTATCGTTTTGACACGGATCAAATGCGGAGCCCGCCGCGCGTCAAGCGGGGGTCAGCGGGCTCCTGCCGCGAGGCGGCGAAGCAACTTGGAACGCGCAGCTGAGTCGCTCCAAGCGCGGCGTTCTCCGCTCCACAAGCAGTTCGCAATAGGTTTAAATTCGGGTGAAAGCCCAGCCGTTTTGAGACACCTCTCTTGCACGAGCGCAACGACACAATACGCCATGTCATCCTGGTGTGAATGCGGGTCGGTATGGTTTCGCGTGATAATCCGGCCTTTTACCCCAATATGGGGCAAGACATCGGGAGCAAACTATTGTATCGAATCGGGTCATGCGCGCCGGGCTCTACCAAATCGTCCATTCGATCTTCGCCGTTACCGTCACGGCGGTATTTCTGGCATCGATATTTGTCGCGCCATTCGTCTCGGCAGGGTTCGTGGTGTTTGCTGTCGTATACGGGGGATGGTCGATCTGGCATCTAGTGCCACTTTGCCATCTGTCCCTGATTGCGGGAGCGATCTACTTGGTCGGACCCGCATTCCGCAAGCCGCGCTTCTCCCTGACGTGATATCAGACCTCGCCATACTGGCTGCGTCCTAGCGTTTACCTTGCAACTTAATATTAACAGCGGGTTATATTTGAACCACGCCGCGGCTGTCCGCTATCTCCTCCAAGAGCAATTGGAGGGTAACATGCTGGAAGCAACACAGTATATCGTCGAAAATCCCCTTGGCGGTCTTATCAGGGACAGGTTTGTTCTACGCGGGCGCCTGGCCGAAATCGGGCTTAATCATGAGGCTTTTTCATTATCGTCGGAAACGCCCCGCACGATCGCCCTCACCTTCTGGGAGCCCGACCGGATCGAGGCGTTAAGGATTCTCGCGAAACTGCAAGCCTTGACGTAAGCGGTAGTCGATCTGGGGGACGGGTTCGCCCGGCCGGCTTGGGTTTATCGCCTGCGCGGCGTCTGCGGGTGTTTCCCCAAACTCGGCCATCCGATCACGCAATTTGCGGGGGTCGATACCCACGCGCTTTGCAAACGACGTCACGGAAAAGCGCTTGCCGTTTTCGACGAACCAGACAGGCTCCAGTTTCTTCGTGCGGCGCTTGCGCGCCCACCGGCAATTGCCGGGCCCAAATGGCTTGCTCAGGTCGGTCCGGCGCAAGACGGCGCCTTTCGGACGCTTTCCGAGATCTGCCAGAAAGGTTTCAAACGAGTTGATCCAGCGCTGATCGATCGTTACGCCGGCGCCGCCGTAATTGGCATAGCAGCGATCGTTGGGATTGAGGCATTTGCCTTTCATGCCCTGGTAGGCCTTGAACGTCGGCGTCGCCGCATATCCGCAACGGTGGCCATGCTTGAATGATCGCTGCCGGTTTGCCTCGGCGCGCAGGCACCCGCAGCTCCGCGTTCGGCCAGAACGAACAGGCTCGAGAAACGCGGTAAGTTCACCACCACAATCGCAGCGAAAATTCCATCGCGTGTGCTTGCCGGCATTTTCGGCACGCGAAACCGCCACGAGCCGCCCAAATCGCTGATTTACAATGTCGGCTGCCGGCATGTCAGAAAACGGGTCCGTCTTTGAGTCTTGACTAGCACGCTTTGACGGCAGAGGAAACCTTCCGTCGCGGTCGAGCGTTTGCGCAACATCAGAGTGGCGACAGAGTTTGACGGTATCTGGCTTGGAAATCTCGCGCTTTCTGCGGATGGAGCCGGGGCATGCTCTTGCCCAGGAACGGGAGCGTTTAGCGCGACGCTCGGTCTGTCGATAGGGCAATCAACGTCTCTCGGCAGGCGCAGCACGGTGCCTTATGAGGCCACCACTGTCGTTTGGCCGCGACGATCGCGTCGTTGGTACGTTGCGCCCTTCCAACGAGAAAGACCCGCCCTGGGGTTAATAGGGCGGGTCTCGATCAGGAGGGCAGAATAGGCGCACCTCGGGTGTCCTATGTGGACCGAAATGAGCTTAGCCGAACTCCACTATCGGTTGGGCCATACCAGCCCGATCGCGCCATGTACGGTTACTTACGCATTACAAAAACAGCACACGAACGGTCGGCTGAACCTTTGCAGACCCGTTGGGGGTAATCAATTCATCCGAAATGATTATGTGAATAACGTGAATTGAAGGCCGTGCAAACGCAAATGGGCGAGGAGGAGCGGCGCGCGAGGGACGGCGATCCTCACCGTGATGATAGTCTGCATGCTTGATGCGGACCCGCAATGGCTTGCTTCGCTCGACCAGATAGATCAAACCTTATCGAGGGTTATCCCGGCACGGAAATGGGCAAACCCGCCGTTCCGGTCGCAGTGCTGATAGTTGTCAACTTGACTGTAAAGCCGTTAAGCGGATAGCCGCTGCCTCTGCTGCCGGCCAGTCGCTCCGAGAGAGCTTCCTAATTGTCGGTCAAAGCACCAGATAGGCCAAGCCGCCCCAGAATCCGCCGATGACCATGATGATGGCGGTAACCGCACCGACGATCTCCAGTTTTTCTCTCATTGTCGACGTCCCCTGTTTTGTCTGCGAAGACAAGCAATTTCGGCAGGAAGGATCAAACTGATCCTGCCGGTAAGCTTATCAGGTAAGGTTAAGGTGCCCGACTCGCGCGGCGCGAGGGAACGTCGCGAAAGAACTGCGCCTTTCGTACAGGCTTTCAAGCCGCCGATTATGCTGTTCATTTGCGATCATCCGGCCGACAACCAACGGTCGGAAAAACGCACCCAACATTGTAGGATGGCTGGAGCGATGCGACGCGCCGGCACCATCAATATACCGCTGATCTTACCAGATCGACAGGAAGCCAACGGGCTCGGCGTGGTCATAAAGGACGAAACCGATGAGCATCGTCAAAACAATCAGACTTGTCAGAACCTCAGATACGATCAGCCGCCTCATCACGGTACCCACATTTCGTCCGATGGCTCTCCCGCCATCTCGCGGAGTTCCGATGCACTGACGGCAATCAATGCTTCGTACTGGTCGCCAATCATTCTGTTAAATTGCTTGCGAACGCCATATTCGTGCGACGACCCAAGATTTTCCATGGTGTCGATCGTCTTAAGAATATGATCGCGGATGCCACTAGGTTCGCCCGTCATAAGTTGCTCGTTGTTTCAGTTATCCCTCAACCTGCACGAAGACGCCTGGAACGAACGCCACGTGCATCCATTGCGCCATCACTATCTAATATCTGGGAGGCTAAAATCACCTTGGCCGTTCGGCTTAAGCCGGATACCCGGATTTTTGGGCCTGATGGCCGTCTATTCAGTATTTTCAACGAAGAAGTCGATTAGCGCACGGGCGGCTGGGGAATTTCCCTTGCGGGTCGGAAAGGCAAGATAGATCTCGGCGTCCGCCGGGCTCCAATCGGGAAGGATCCGGACAAGCCGCCCGGCCGCAAGATCGTCACGGCAGGTGACCTCCGGCAATATTGCAACACCGAGACCTGAGCGCAACGCCGCCATGACAGCGGGAATACTTCTGCAAGCAAGGCGAGCCCTTTTCCTGACAATCGCAACTTCGTTGTTTGGGCCAGACATCTGCAGGTGTTCCTCATCATTGAGGCTAGTCGCCGTCAACAAAGGAGCCTGTTCGAGTTCAGAAATCGAGGCAATAGGGCCAGCCCTTTGCAGGAAGTCCGGGCTGGCAACCAGGACCGAGGACGCCTTGCCCAAACGCCGCATGACGATGCTGGATTGCGTTTCACGCGTGCGGTTCGAACGGATTTCCACATCGATCCCCTCACCGACAAGATCACTATTGTGCTCAGTTCCGACCACCTGAACGGAAACATCCGGATAGCGCTTGAGAAAATTTTGTACCGTCCGGGTGACGACGAGATCAACGAATGGCATCGGACATCCTAGCCGGACAAGCCCCTGCGGCCGCGCCTGCGCGCTGATGACTGCATTTCTCGCGTCCTCGGCGGCCTGCAGGATCGCGACGCAGCGTTCATAGAAATCTCTTCCGATCTCCGTTACGCGAAAATTGCGCGTTGAGCGCTCTATCAGCCGCGCGCTTAGCTCATCCTCAAGCTTCTGGACGCGAACACTGAGTTTCGATCTTGCAATGCCAAGGCTGCGGCTAGCAGCCGAATAGCCGCCATGGGCGACAACAGCGGTGAAGTATCGAAGGTCATTCAGGTCATTGACCGACATTGCTGCCTCCATTTCGACGCACCGGTGCGGGTTCTCGTCCACGCCAGCGTTGCGCCAAGCTTCAAGATGTTCAGCTCATTAACGTCAAGCCCAAGTGCTTGGCATCGTTAAGCGAATAACTCTCAGCGCGAACCGCGGACCTCAACAATGATCTTTGGTTGCTTTCGTTTTTGCAGCAGGTAGATTATCGCTAGCCGCAATTGCGGTACATCCCCTTACGGAAGGCGTCAGTTTGAGCGACGAAAACGAGATATTGGCTGAAAAGAAAGCCGCTCTTCTTTCCGCTATGGCCAATCCCAACCGGTTAAAGATCTTGCTGGCGTTGTCGAGAGGCGAAACATCCGTGGGCGATCTTGAGCAGTATGTTGAGCTTTCGCAATCAGCGCTATCCCAGCATCTCTCCAAGCTTCGGCACGACAAATTGGTCTCCACGAGACGGAGCGCCCAGACGATTTACTACGCAACGCGCGATCCTCGCGTTCTCAAGATGTTGTCGGTTCTGGATGAGATTTTCGTCGGCAACCGATCACGGCGCAACGCCTCGACACCTCAAGGGCAAAAGACCGCCGAATGAATAACCCCTCAGATTGTATCTCGCGTTCGCAACACGTTCTTGAGTTGTTCGTGTTTGGCAATTCATATATTATCTATTGCTAATATTATGCGCCATCACCGCTGTCCTCGCTCAACTGTCTTAGCCTTAAGCATTTCCAGCAGCTGGCTTAAGTAAAAAAAACGCCACTGACGGCAAATTCATGATCTTCACCCCGCCCGACGCGTAGCGGCGGCAGATATCGGGCGGGGTGAGGCACGGCAACGCAACATGCCGTGGCAAGCACCATGCAACGAGCCCTCTGACACCACACCTTGGCAAAACGGATTAAGCCTTCCGGAAGCCGCCACTAGGGACTACACGCCGCGGATGGAGCGCAAATCGGCCGGTTGGGTTCAGAACGATGCCGAGGGCCGATCGCACTCCACTCTCTCCTTGCAATCAAGTGAAGCGAGAATCAGGTTGACGTGGATGCGATCCGCGATGGCCGCGTGCATTGGAACGCACTCCCGCCGGGCCCACCTCGTTGCTAAGTGCACCAATCGGTCCCCAGAAGGCTGACCTGGGATTTGCACTGAGAAGTCTCCCGCAGTCCGGCGTCAGCTTTCAGCGCAAATCATCACCTCATCTGATCGGCGAGTTTTGGCTACGCTGAAACAACCTCTCTCACGAGGGAGAGTGTGGACAAGCGAGAAAGAAGTTTGCCCTTCATTTCAGAGGGTAAGGGCGCTTCGTCAATTATCGCTGGCCAAGCGTGCACCGCTTTTCGAACGGTTTCGATGACTTGATCAATTATCACCTTTGGTGCGACCTTGAGCGCACCCGCCGCCCGCTCGAACTTGCGTAATCCGATTAGATTCGGATCTTTCGTACCTCCAAATTCCAGGGCCATCTTCGCATCACCATAAAGGAACGTCGGCACGATATCATAGGCGGGCGTCAGAGATATTTCTCCGCTCCGGGGATACAAGAATGACCAGTTTTTCAAGTGAGCATCACCGTTTCCAAGCAGCAAATTGACCACGATACGCCGTACGCTCTCAAGAAGCTCACCCCTGCCGTCGTAGCAAAACCGCTGAACGATGTTCATGACGGTTGCCTCATTGGCCTTGGTATATTTCTGATCCCCCATCGCGCCGACAATCTGGGCAAAGTCTTCGGACTGTATTCGTTGCCCCTCTGGTCCCCGGTCAAATCTCTCGAGGGAAAGAGAGAGCTGGCCTTTTAACAGATACTCGGCAGGGATTCCGTCTATCTGCTCGTGTGCAATCAAATTCGCGTTCGCAACGCGCACGCCGACGGCTGCAGCAAGTTTTAGCGCGGTCCACTCCGCTTCTGGAAGAAATGCGTGCTGGGGAGATGGGGTCTTGAGTATGAGGTGGCCCTCTCCGGATTTCGCAGGGATTGTCAACGCAGCCCGATTTGTCGCTGAGAATTTCAGCTGCACACCTGCAAGCGAGAATCTGATCTCTTCAGAAGGAGCAGGTTTGGTCGCCGGTTGCTTGTCTACTCGCGCCGCAAGCGCTGGACTGCCTGCCTCCAGGCGAGCAATCAGCGCGCCGGGCAAGTCCTCGCCTAGTTTTGCCAACACATCGAAATTGTCAAACGCTCCAGCACCGAATTCCTTCTCGACGAGCTCCCGAAGCGCACCCTCTGGCAGAAGGTTTTGAAAGAAGGAAGGTAACGAGCCACCAAACATTACCTTATCTCCCGTCGCCCTCAAGCGAGCGACGGTTTCTTCCTCATTTGCACCTCGCCATGAGACACTGACAAGCGGACGCTTCTTGCCAAGAGCGATGTAACCATCGTCAACAAAGAATCTAACCGTCCCTGATGGCTCACGCATCAATGATCCAACCCGCAGCTCCTTCCCTGGCGCTACTGCGAACGTGATCCCTATCAACCCGGCACGGTTAACGATCAGCATCGAGGCCTTCCTTGCCGGTTTCGCTGTCGTCGATGAATACTTCATCGAAAACAGTCGGCATGTCGTAGGTCGGTGCTATTTGACGGTCAGGAATACCAATTATTGCTTGCACATCGGCAAGCCTGTCATTTGGCACGAACATCAGCGTTAGCCCCAATGCTGCTCCGATCTCGTTGAGGAAGTCTACCGTGCTATTGGACTTACCATTTTCGAGCTCGCTGATACGAGCGGGGTTCTTTCCTGTTCTCTGTGCAAGATCGTGGATACGCAGCCCTCGCTTCCTGCGAAAACTTGATACCTGTCTTCCGATCTCAGTTTTGATACTCATTCCATAAACCGAAAATGTGATATAATATTTCTTTTTACCGAAACATCGCACTTCTGTCAATTTCTGCATAGAGAACTTATGTCTATATTTTTCTATAAAACGAAACAATCTTCGCTGCATCTACCTGCTGCATCTTTGTGCGCCCCGCCCTACCCCTGCGGGGCATCTCTCTGTCAGATCGCCATCTTTAACCGAGCGCGGTCGTCGGGCAACACGTTCATCCCGGCCGCATGAGCCGCTTCGACAAGCGCATCAGGGCGACATCTGCCTCGACGTAGAAAGACATCGCGTCAAGCGAGCGCGCGGTGAAAAGAGATCCGCCTTCCCGCTAAATGGCCAGCTGGAGCTCATGAGCAACGCAGCGAGGTCATCGACGCTAAAAGCCCGTCGGTAGCGTGCAATGCCGTCAATCTCGACGTGAATTCGATCAATGGGCACCCGAATTTCGAAGCTTTCCGTGACGCGAGACTGCCCGCGGAGGCCGGATCAGAGCGTGGGAGCTGATTCGGTTCCGTCATGATCTAGTCTGGATTGCGCCATCGCAGGTTCTGGAACGACCGCAATCATTGATCCGGCGAGGCGATTTCCCCGGCCAGATGGTTCCTCACGAGAATGCTGCGGACAAGACGCAAAGGAGAGGTAGAGCAAGCCGACACTCGCTGCCGGCCGCCGTTACCTGAGATTGAAGGTTCATTGGAACAAGGACAAGACGTTGGCCGACCTAGCATTCGCAATCGACAGGGCTTGGAGCGCGAGTTGCTGTTGGACCTGAACCGCGTTTAGTCTGGAAGAGGTCTCCTCCATGTCAGCGTCGACCAAGAGGCCGATGCCTTTGTCCATCGAGTCGAAGAGCTTGGCAGAGAATTGCGACTGCATATCGATCCTGGACTGCAGAGAGCCCAGAATCGACGCCGCCGTGGTGACGTTCTGACCCACGACTTCCAGATAGTTCAAGTAATTATCGATCGCCTCTGGTCGCTTTGCGATATCGATCTTCATAAAGCTCATCGCAGGCAATGGCTCAATGCTGACACGGACATGGTCGAACTGGATATTGGTGCCGGCTCCTGATTTCCTGTCCTTATCAGGATCGGACTTTATGATGACCGTATCGGTCCCGCTGGCCTCGATGACGAGGTCGGGCCAGTCCGCATCGAGTAGTGAATGCAGCAATGTGGCCATCTCGGCATTGGTTTCTATCTTGCCTGTTTCCTTGCTGAGGAGCGTATTCACATAGGTCCTGTCGAAGGTGTACGACTTTGGCGTTGCGCCATTGTAGGAAAAATCGAAGCTAACGCTAACGCCATCCTTGTTATCACCGTCGATACTCAGCGCAAATGGATCGAAAGACAGGGCAAGGCCTGAACCCCGCGCTCCAAAGTCGAATTGCTCCTTCAGTCCGCCGTTGCTCACGCCCACGCTGGCAAGGTTCGATATCTCCACATAGGAGCCGTCGCCATGACTTTCCAAAGTCTGGATGGACATCGCCTTCGGGTCATGGACCCAGTGCATCGATTGAGGGGGATCCCACATCCCGTATGACGCGTCGACGCTGGCGCCATGCGCATTGAGAACTGAATTGAGAACTGCCGCGAACTGGGTGTTGGTCGAGATCACCCCATCGAGGCTTGGGTCATAGGAATCGATTTCGGCCTTGGTGATTGAAATGTGGGTCGAATATCCTGGATAATAGGGTCCCGGGAGTTCTTGCAGATTGCCCGTTGCACCGGGCAGGTTGCCCGGGTTCGACGCCTCTCTGTCTAGTGTGAGATCAAAGCTGATCTCCGCCCCCGCCGCGTTGAAGTCGAGAGGAGACCCCACAGGAAAGCTGTTAAGAAAGAAAGACCCGGTCGAGGGGCCCGCTTGGCGCGGATACATCCAGCCGCTGTTCTCGTCCGTGTAGTAGGCGGTCTTGTCCGTGGCAGAGGAGCCAAAGGTGTCGAACGAACGTATTCCCCCGATCGTCCAGACGGCGCGGTTGTCAGGTTGCAGCAGGCCGCCACCCGTGCTGTTAAACAGTGAGATTTCCGACAAGTGAATGTCCGATGTCTTCACCGCTACCGAACCGTTCGAGGATCGCACGAAAGAAGACACCACAGAGACCTTGTTGATATCGTCGTCGTGAATGTCTTCGACATCCGTGATGAGCCAGTTCTGCCCGGAGAAGCTTGCGGAATTAGCAATGCTCTGGACATGTGCCTTCAGTTGGTCCAGCTCCGTCTGTATCTTGGCCTTGTCCACTCCATCCTCCTTCGCAGCGACGATTTTCGCCTTGAAGTCTGAAATGATTTCCGCAACCGACGTGATGCCCGTGTATGCCGTATCCACCTTCGCTGCACCAATCCCCATGGCGTCAGATACGGCCGAAACGGCGCGCTGATCGGATCGCATTGTCGTTGAGATCGACCAATATGCTGCATTGTCTGCGGCTTTTGAGATGCGGAGCCCTGTCGAGACTGTCTCCTGGGTGTTGGATAGATTCGCAGAAAGCGATCGGAGATTTTGGAGCGCAGAAATCGCGCCCTCATTCGTTCGAATGCTGGTCATGTGGGCTCAGGATATGGGATTGAATCGCTCGTCATGAGCTTGTGTGAATATGCGAATACAATCATTCGGAGTGTTAATCGAGAGTTAATGACTGCGGCTAAATGTTACTTGGTAGCGCGTTTAGACAATTGGCAGCTCGATTTTCGCAACATTGAGTGGAAAAAACATGCCGTGGGAAAGCCGCCCTCAACAGCGGTCCCAGTGCCCAGCGTTCGGTAAAGCGGGATTGCAGTTGTCTTTCGCTCGGGCCGAACCATTCTACATGTGAACGAGGAACGGGAGGAAGATCGGATGGCCAAACCATTTGCCTACGCGGCGGTAGCTCTGCTCGCGATGCTGTCAGTCGTCGCGGGCCCATCCGCTGAGGCAGTCCGCGCCGACACCAAATACGACAGATTGAAATCCATACTGGGCGACAAGGATCAACTCACCGTCGCCCGGGCACTTTCGCAGGCAGCAGCCTTGGCTCGCATCTGCAAACGTCAAATCGACTATGAGCAGTTTCAGAACGCCAT
This sequence comes from Rhizobium sp. 01N424, assembly GCF_056399485.1. Lineage (NCBI taxonomy): Bacteria > Pseudomonadati > Pseudomonadota > Alphaproteobacteria > Hyphomicrobiales > Rhizobiaceae > Rhizobium > Rhizobium sp. 01N424. Next base: position 87,977 of record NZ_JBFTRK010000015.1, on the reverse strand, counting down.
GCGCATCTCGGGGATCGAAGCCCAGGACCTGGCCGAGGGCGGCAAACTCTTCGGCTCAACCCAAGACGGCCGTGCTTCAGTCGATGCGACCGGGTGCAACGGCGCTGATGGATCTTTTGGGCCAGATGGCGCCGAAATCCCAGGCATCCTCAGGTAGCGATCCCGGCGCTCGGGTTCGAACTCAGGACCGGCGATCGCTCGTTGGAAAGATAGCCTTCTTCAGCGCTCAATTCAGCTGCTGATACCTTTAGCGGTCATAGCCTGGATATTGACGGAAGCCACACGAGAGCTGCCTAATGCATCGACAGTCCACACACATGCTGAGATGATGCCGAACTGAGATGTTGGTTGCAACGACAGCGCTAGGGTCGGGACGACTCCGTCAATATGGACAATTCACCGGATGAACCTAGCCGAAATAGACACAGAAACTTGGCATGCCCTTGAAAGGGTAGGTAAGGAAGCTCTATCCGGTTTTCGATACGTCAACCTTTGCACCGTCGATGTGGACAATCGTCCTCAGGCTCGCCTCGTCGTTCTGCGATCTGCGGACCCGAAACGGCGCACCACGGAAATCCACACCGACATCCGAAGCCAGAAATGGACCGAAATCGGCAACAACTCCTCAGCGACCGTTCTTGGGTTCGACCCCGAAAAGGGGTTGCAGCTTCGACTTCAAGGCACCGCATTCCTCTATCCTCTGGAGACTGAGATCGCGGTGGACGCCTGGAGCCGTCTGCCGTCTTGGACGAGGGCTACTTATACACTGGGGGCCACCGGGCAATACGGCGCCCACCAGCCCGACCAGCGCCGAACCGGAGAATGACGACGGCAGGGCAGTCTTTGGGGTCATCTTCAGAGTCAATGCATTGGACTGGTTTAAACTTGCGCGTGGCGACAAGAGAAGAGCGACGTTTCGATACGGCCCTGAAGGAGCGCTGGTCGATAGTCGCTCGATCAATCGATCGGCAGATGTGGGGTTTTGCAACGCGTCACGAGGCCGACGGCACAGTCGCTTCCCAGCTGCCGGGTCCTCCGCCGGAAAACGGTGAGTTCTGGTCTGACGTCCTCGATCGCATCAAGGATGAAGCGCATTCGCGATACGCCGTCGCACGTCGCCACTTGCCGCTACGTGGCGCGAAATGGCTATCGCACTCGTGACAGTCGAGGACCCTATGCGAAAGAAGCACGCTGCGCCGAGGCGGCGTGGCATCATTTCATAGCTGTTTCGACGATGATATCGGACGGTGCGGCCCTTGGAGAGGACATGTCTTTCAACGCTCGCTCCAGGACCCATCCGTATCACGGCCGTCCAGATAGCTTGCTCACCCAGTGATCGCGATTGTGGGGGATTGGTAGCCCGTCGCCGCGCCAAGGGCAACGGGCGTCGATGATCATGCTGAAGCAGGCTCGGGCGCCGCCGCCGAACCGATCCTTGCCTTGCGTGCCCGAAATGTCGCCTCGACGGTCAGCGACAGAGGGAACCCGATGAAGAACGGGATGAAGAAGTAAATCGCTCGGAATGCCACGAGTGATCCGATGGACGCCTGATCGCCCATGACGTGTCGCACGGTTGCTTCGAGAACGCCCAAGCCGCCCGGCGCGTGCGTGATGAGGATCGCGACATTGGCCAGCGCAAACGCTGTCGCAGCTTTCAGGTAGCTGACATCGGCATTCGCTGCCATGACCTCGCGAAGACATGCGGAAACCAAAGCGAAATTGATCGTACCGATAACGATCTGTGCCAGTGCGATTTTCAATGTCGGCATCTGGAACGTCCAAGAGCGGACTCTGAGCGGTGCTCTCAAAAGGGCTGCCAGCACCAAGTATGCCGCGACAGTCATCATGCACCCGATCCCGATCATCCTGACGGTGCGCTCACCTAATCGTAGGACCCCGGCAGCGTCGCCCGGATTTAAAATCATGACAATGCCGGACAACATAGCCATGCCAATGCCGACCGTCACGCCCGACAACAGAACAATCTTGGCGACATCTTCCGTGCTCATCCCCCAGTGCGCGTAGTAGCGGTATCGGAGAGCTCCGCTGCTCAACCCCGACATCCCCACGCTTTGACCTATCGATAGAGCGATGAATGAAGCGAGGCCGATCTTTGGATAGGCGAGATCGTTCTTGACGTAGCGGACCCCTGCCCAGTCGAACCCGGTGAGGCAGACATAAGAGCCGAGTGCGAACAATAGTGCCATCGCGAGATTAAACACCGGGATTTCGCTGATAGACTTCGCAATGTCGCTGAGCGAATACTCCCGAAACGTATGATAGAGAAGAAATGCGGCGACGCCGAAACCGACGAGAAGCATTACGTAGGTAATTATCTGTTTCCGGGTCATGATCGCTCGCGATTCGAAAATATTTCCTTCGAACGGACATTCGGTCAATTTGGTTCCCTAGGGTGTGGGCGAACTCGCCTGCCCAGTGTTCATAGCTGCGCGCTGTGCCGTCTGACGCTCGCCATCCTGCGCAGGCGCAGCCAAGTCTTCTGTTTCTCCGCGCATCTCCTAGATCCCGTGCGCAAGAACGAATTGGCGGACGAATTTAACATTTTTCAACTTGTAAGGGTTCAATCCCATCGAGATGAGTTTCAGCCGGCTTCGCAGATAAAATATCGAACTCATTGATGAAATTTCTGAAATCCTCATCCGCCATCGTCGAGATTTCGCCGAGCGTCTGGGGCGTGTCGATAGCATCCCAGTTTGGCACCGCGGATGCCGGAAAGGGTGCATCCTTCAGTTTGTCGAGAGCTTCGATGTTACGGCGCAGGAGCGGCCTCCGCTGAAGCGAATTGAGTTTCGACGCTAACGCGAGCAACGCGGACTTCTGAAGCTATAGCGAGCCGGGCATCACGCTTATCGCAGGATGAGACCGTCGTCATGCTCCAGTGTAGCGGCAAGAAATCTCTCTCCGCCGCATGTGAAGCCCGTGCTCCAGGCAATCGATAAAATCTTAGCGCGCGAATGAACCGGATCATCATTGGCGCATTCTAGGCTGCAGAATGTAGGAGATTTCTGCACCATGAACGGTTTTGCTGCCGCAGCCGGAAAGATCGCCATGTCGATCGGCCTTGTTTTCATCGCGATGGGTGCTGCTTCGGCCGTCACAGAGCGTCCGGTGAAAGCCACGGTTCTGGATACGCAGGCTCAGCCCGTTTGGACATCGATCCCGGTGCGGGTTGATCGCTCGAAGCAGACCTACCAACGGATAGCGGGTCGCGAAGCCGTTGATGCTTACCCGATCAAATTTCGGGCGGGAACCATGTTCACGATCATCGATGGAGCTACGTTCGAAGCCAATGGAATGCGGATTGTTCTTGCCGGTGTGAAACCGCTGGAGCGTCGGAAAATTTGCGAGGACGCCGGCAAACGCACTGCGTGCGGAACACGTGCTTTTGTCATCATGACTAAAGCCTTGAGGGGCAAGTTCGTCGATTGCAGGGCGGTGGCCGATGGTCTTTTTGAATGCAGGTCAAATGGCAGAAAGCTTTCGCAGCTTTTGGCCGCAGTCAATGCTTGACCTGACACGTCTGCAGTTTGGACCTGGATTTACGCCCCTGATTACCAGGTGCAAAGGTCTGACGGAAAGCCCATCCATCTCCGGACCTTGACAGATTCCCGCAAAGCCCAGGCCGAAACTTGTCACGTCATACGAAAAAAGGCCGACAACGTGTCGGCCTTTTTCGCGTATCACTCGATCAGCTTGATCTCAGCCTCGGCCGCCGCTCTTCGAGCCACCAGCGCCATCACCGATGCCCTTGGACCCACCGCCACTATCTTTACTGCTCTTGGAGCCACCGCCGTTATCGCTGCCGCCGTTGGAGCCACCGCCATTATCGCTGCCGCCCTTGGAGCCACCACCGTTATCGCTGCCGCTCTTGGAACCGCCACCGTTATCGCTGCCACCCTTGGAACCGCCGCCGTTGTCGCTGCCGCCCTTCGAGCCGCCGCCGTTGTCGCTGCCACCCTTGGAACCGCCGCCGTTGTCGCTGCCGCCCTTGGAGCCACCACCGTTATCGCTGCCGCCCTTGGAGCCACCACCGTTATCGCTGCCACCCTTGGAACCGCCGCCGTTGTCGCTGCTGCCCTTCGAGCCGCCGCCATTATCGCTGCTGCTCTTGGAGCCACCACCGTTGTCGCTGCCGCCCTTGGGGCCGCCGCTGTTGTCACTGCTACCCTTAGATCCGCGGTTGTCACCATCGCCGCTAGATTTGTTGTCGGATGATGACTTGCTACCCGTTCCGCCCGGCGCGCCGTCGTTCTTTGTATTGCCCGAAGACGAGTCCGTGCCAGGCGAACCGTCATTTGACTTGCCGCCGCGACCCGGTTTGTCGTCGTTCGAGCCGTTTTGGTCCGATCGGCCTTTGTCGCCGGAGTCACCTTGCTTTCCGTCCGACCCCTTAGAGCCATCGCTGGTCGGGCCACCATCGCGCTTGTCGGGACGACCTCCGCCATGCGTCTGGTCATTGCCCCTAGGCCTCCCCTGCGATCCCCGTGGATCCTTGGAGCCTACCTGGCCGTTGTCACCGCTTTTGTCGCGCCCATCGTTCCTATTCTTGCCGTGATCTTTACGGTCGTCGCCGCGGCTGCCCTTGTCGCCATCGCCAGCCTTGGTGTGGTTGTCGTGATCACCCTTGCCACGTCCATCCTTGTTATTTTCCCCACGGCCGTCACGATCGCCTTTCGGCCCATCTTTATCATTGTCGCGCCCCTTATGATCATCTCCGCGGCCCTTGCCGTGATCGTGGTCGTCGTGGTCGCGCCCCTTGCTCGGGCCATTGTGATGATCATCCCTTCCACCGCCCTGATGGTCGTGAGTTTTCCCGCCACCGTTGTTGCCATGATGTTTGCCTCCGCCTTCGTGATCATGGTCGCGATCACGGCCATTGTGACCATGCCCCCTGCCGGGGCCGTCATGGCCGTGCTTGCCGCCGCCATGGTGGCCGTGATGTCCGCCGTGATGATGCCCATGGTCTCCGCCAGGACCTTCGCCGCCATTACCGGGGTCGCCGCCGTCATCCCCGCCATTTCCATCGTCGCCGCCGCCGTTGTCTCCACCGCCATTGCCGGTGTCGCCACCGTTGCCCGAACCGCCCCCATTTCCTTCGCCGTCACCCTCGCCCTGGCTGCCACCAGGCGCCACGGGGTTGGAGGCCTGCTTTCCACCGCTCGACTTCCTCTGCTGGCCGCCATTGCCATTGTCGTCGTCGAAACTCGAATCCATCACTGCAGCGGTCGGCAGGCACAGCCGATACTCGAGGGTACCGGGAATTGCGATTTTACAATTCAGAACGGAAGGTGCTGCCATGCCCATGCTGCTGCTTGCCAGAAGGTAAGCAACGGCGACGCTATACTTCGCTGCTTTGCGGATCATTGTTGATATCTCCCAAAGTTAACAAATCGCTAACAAGGGCTATTGTTATATTAGCAAAGCGTTAATCCGAAGAATAATCTGTGGATGACCTGTATAGTTCTTAAGATATAGTTAAGTATAATATTTTAATAAAAATACTCCGAATCACGTATCGTCACCGCATCTGCAATCGAGACGACGGTTATGGCTCGCCTGTTTGGACTATTTTCTCTAATCTTCTTTTCGGCGCAAATTCAGGCATTTGGGGGAGACTTTCTACCCGCGGCCCGCGCCGTTGGAGCGCCGGTAGGATTTGCATCGGCATGCGCAAAATACAGCTGGCTATGCCGCCAAAAAGGCGGGAACAACGTCGATCCCCGCACCGCGATGACGATGCTGGAAAACGCGACGCGAACGGTGAATCGTCGCGTCACGCCGGTCAATGACGTTGGAGGCGACATCTGGACCTTGCCGACAAACGGGCGAGGTGATTGCGAAGACTACGCTTTGGCGAAGATGAAAGCGCTGATTGACGCCGGATTTCCGGCAACAAAGCTTGCTCTTTCTGTCGTCATCGGGCCTCGGGATCAGAACCACGTCGTACTGATCGCGCGCGTCGACGGCACCGACTATGTCCTGGACAACCTCAACAACAGCGTGAAGCCCTGGCGCCGCACGCCCTACACATATCTTGCGACTCAGGATTTCAACAGCAGATCGTCGTGGCACGTAACGCTGGCCGGCCCCAGAGCTGGCGAGTTTTCTTGACCACCACGGGCTCTGCTCGCAGTCTCATGAGACCGGACCACCATGGCCACCTTGTCAGATCATTTCGACCAAATTGCCAAAGGGCTCGAAGAGCACAAGAACAAGATCGCCGCCCTCGACGCGGAAATCGAGTCTTTGGGCCTTGCCGATCGGCACGCCAAGTATCTTGCGCTCCTGATCCGCCTAAGAAAGGAATATGCGCAGATACACCAGCAATATGAAGGGCTGTCGGAGGCCTGCCTTTCGATCATGCTTGAGGAGGCGAGGCTTCCATAGAAGCGCAAGCAGATACGCCGGTCCACCTAATTCCAAAGCAGTTGGCTGTAGCAAGGCTCCTCCAGAGTTGGACCTCCCTCGCCAGTCGGGATACTGTACGCAAGGCCGCTTGATACCGCTCTTACTCGAGACCGTAATTTCCGCCTCGGTTGGGACGCTTGCTCGGTCTCCATCAGAATGAGCCTGAATTGCTGCAATTCCAGGAAAATGACAAGCTTGCAACATGGCTTTGCGTTGTCAATCCCGCGCCGTGGCAGCTCATTTTATTACAGCAAGCTGCCTTGGGTCGGCTCGCTATCGACGTTAGCTACCGATGCTGTTCCTCGCCTAACCATCTCGGTTTCGGCGGTAAACCGGACATCTCGATCACGATCCATCAGGAACTGCTCGACGACCTTAGAGTCTATCAAATCCCAAGACTTGCCGCGTTCAGGTCCGGATGGCACCCGGGGCAGAAGTCCCGGCTCAGCGCTCCACGCGAGCAGCCGTTCAACTGACGACGCATTGAGCATGTCCCGAAGATGGTGCGCGGTGACGTAGGCGTCCGGCATAGCCCGATGAGCTGGCAGGCCTAGCTTGTGTATAAGGCCTTCAGGCATTCGCTGGTAGCGAAGCATCTGGTTCGAAAATCGTTGCAGATGCGGCCATAACCTCATCGCGCATTTCCACGTGCAGATCCATTGTGCGCCCCCCGTCAAGCGTGGGGTGCAGTAACGCTGCTCGAAACTGGCGCGGTGGGCAGCCAACGCGACAACCGGTCGGGTGGGCTGAAGCACCGAAGCTGCGACTTCCTTCCATAGAGGCGCTCCCGCCACATCGCTATCACGGATATGGTGGACGGCCATCGTTTCGGCGGAAATCGGACGGCCTGGATTGACCAGGAGCGAACCGCGCTCGAGATCGAGCTGCCAGCGACCGTCGTCCGTTTGTATCACATCCTGCCAACCGATTTCGCACACGTCATGCGGACCGTTGCCACCAGTCTCGAGGTCAATCACACGGACAATGGTCTGTTTTGGTATCTGCGCCATCCGCTATCCGAAGCACCTGCCGATCACAGCTATTCTCACCGTACTCGAACCCAATCTTTGAGCGCGGTTTCCGGGTTCCGGAACTGAACTAGGGCCAGGCAGGGTTTCCGACAAGTTTGGCTGCTACCAATGTGGCCACGCCACGCATGATGGCGTCGCCGTCCTGAAGAGCTCGCCAGAAGTTGACGATGAGCGACAGATGGTTCGGGAAATTACTTCAGAGACTGGATGAAGAAAGCATGGGGGACGACACGCCCGTTGTTGTCACCACCGACCATGGGCACGATATCGGCGAGCGTGGCGGTTATCGCAAGCAGTTTCCGCACTTCGATAGCCACGCAAACATCTCGTTTATGGTCTGCCCTGTTTCCCAAGGAAAGCAGCAGGCTACCGAAGCTGCCCAAACGGCGACGACCGCAGGCGTACACGGCGACAGGCATTGCTTCGAGACGCCATCGGCTAGATCAGACGGCATGTCCGGTTATGGGAATGTGAAGAGCCCTTCGAGTGACCACCATGGCGGCGCAAGGGTGCCCTTCTCATTCCTGCAGCAGTGGCCGGTTTAGGCCGATAGCTGATCTCAGCCATTCCCATGCCGATACCTACTCAGTATGGCCCTGCATAAAATTCGACCCAAGATTGTTGCAGGCATCTGGAACCGATGTCCATGATCGGCATTCCCCCCGCGCGATTAGCGAGGGGATTGCTTGGTTGCAGCCCAATTCGCCGCTATTTCCAGGACAAATGTTTCGCTTTAACCAACTGCGCTTTCAATTTTGCTGTGTCAAGCCCAAGTTGGATGAAGGATCGTGCATGCTTCGAAAGTGCTACATTGTCGTCCCACAGATTTCTCCAGATTGCAGTCTTCAACGAGAGATCTCTATCCACGATGCTGGTTGAAAAGGACTCGAACGTTACGTAGTCGTCCCAACCGATTGCCACGAGCGCATCGAAAATTGCCGAAAAATCGATGTTACCTGTCCCAAGGTAGCCGCGATGGCTTTCGCCAATGTGCACATAGCCGATCTTGTCGGCTGCATTGCGAATCGCGAGCCCAACGTCGGCTTCCTCAATGTTCATATGGAATGTGTCGAGATGCAGCAGAACATTCGACGCGCCGGTGTCGGCGATGTACGCCAATCCTTGCGCCGCGGTGTTTAGCATATTGCTTTCGAAGCGATTGACGATTTCCAGGTTCAACGTGACCCCGGACCGGCTGGCACGCTCGGCTACACGAGTTAACGTCTCCACGCTTGTGTCCCAGCCCCGCTGTGTCAGCGCCTGTTCCTGTTTTCCATGAGCTGAGCTCAGAATCCCGGCGAGCTTGGATCCACCAAGTTCACTTACGAGTGCGACGGCGCGGTCGAGGATTGCTTCGCCGTTTGCGACGACAGACGGCTCTTCGCTGGATATGTCGCCATCCAGTGGAAGCCCCATGCTGACAGCTACGTCAAGGTCTAGTTCTTTGATGCGAGAAGCCAGCCATTTGACATCAACCTGCTCCGGGTCGAGATACGAGAACTCAACGAGCTTGAAACCCAATTCATGAGAGCGAACGAGCGTCTGCTCCAGCTCGTCTTTAGAGGACCCGGCACTCCAGACAAAAGAGTGAACGCCTATTTTAGCCATCGAAACAATTCCTGTTCGTTCATGAATTCGTGACGATCCGTCGATGTCGAGCATCGGCGGATCGTCTGAAGGACGGGTTAGCGGGCCGCTGTCCAGCCCTTGTAGTCCTTGATGTTGTCAGCAGTGATGAGCTGCGGATCGAGGAGTACGGTGTCTTGGGCGGGCTTTTTGCCGTTTAGTACATCGACTGCCATCTTTAGCGAGTCACCGGCCATCGTATACGGATCCTGCGATGCAGATGCTTTGATCATCGAGTTACCGCTTGCGAGTGACTTCTCGATGTCAGGTGCGCCGTCCACGGCAGTGAAGAAGAATTCGTTGCGGTTCAGCTGCTTGGCTGCAAGCTCCGCACCGATAGCTGTCGGGTCGTTGATCGCAAAGACCGCGTCAATCTTGTCGAACCGGGTGAGGAGACCCTGCATGACCGCAAGACCGCCATCGCGTGAGCCCTGAGCGTTCTGATCGTCCGACAGAATTTTAATATCAGGGCTTTTTGCAAGCACGTTCTTGCAGCCCTGGACGCGATCGATGATCGACGAGGAGGCCGGACCATTAATGATTACAACGTCACCCTTGCCCTTGAGCTGATCGACAATATAACCACAAGCCTCTTCACCGGCCTTGATATTGTTGGTCATGACGGTGACATCAGCGCCCGGCGCGGACACGTCGAAGGCGGCGACAATAACGCCGGCTGCCTGGGCCTTCTTGACAGCCGGGGCAATCGCCTTGGCGTCAACAGCGTTCAGCATGATGATGTCAACGCCGGCCGCAACGAAGCTGTCCATCTGCGAAACCTGTTTGTTGAGGTCATAGTCAGCGGAAACCGAGGTGACCTGAACATTTGGATTGATCTCCTTTGCGCGGTCTTCGATACCCTTGATCGTTGCCACGAAGAACGGATTGCCAAGCAGACCGACGGAGATGCCGATCTTTTGCAGATCCTTTGCCGATGCCGGCATCGTAATCGCGGCCGCGATGGCAGTGCCCATGAGCAGTTTAGAGAACAAACGCATACTTTCCTCCATAATGGCGCTCCCTGCGCCCGTGATCCGGTAACCCCGGTCCCTCAAGTCGCACGTCATGTGCGGCTAAGTCCTTTCAGCCTGTAGCGGTCAAGTGCCACGGCAACGATAATGACAAGTCCCTTGATGATGTACTGCCAAATGTCCGAGACACCGACGAGGATGAGGCCGTTGGAGAGCACAGCGATGATCAGTGCTCCGATCAGCGTCCCCCAGATCGACCCGACACCGCCGACAAAGCTGGTTCCGCCGAGGATGACCGCAGCGATGGCATCGAGCTCATAGGCTTGCCCGAGCTGCAGGCCATTTGCGGCATAGAGGCGTGCAGCCGACATAACGCCGCCTACGCCCGACAGCAGGCCCGACATCGAATAGACAAAAAGCAGAACTAGCGGAACTTTGATCCCGGTGAGCCGAGCAGCTTCGACATTGCCCCCTACGGCATAAATCCAGGTGCCAAGCACTGTCCGCTTGAGAATGAACCAGGAGATGACGATGGTTGCGAGGGCGATGATCGCCAGCCAGGGAATGCCGAGCAGCGAACCGTTACCGATGAAGTCAAACGGAAGATCGGCGTTGAACACGGTTGTGTCATTGCCGAGAAGGCGCGCAATGCCGCGCATGGCGGTCAGCGACCCGAGCGTCACGATGAACGGTGGAAGCTTGAGAAACGAGATAATGACACCGTTGACGACGCCGCAGGCTAGTCCCACACCGATAGCGGCGGGAATGCCCAGCATACCGATATCGGGCCAAAGCGAAACGATGACGCCAACCATCGCCGACGCCGCCAGGATCGATCCGACGGACAGGTCGATGCCGCCAGTGAGGATCACGAACGTCATACCGGCTGCAAGCACCGTATTGATCGAAGCTTGCTGCGTGACGATGGACAGGTTGTTGACGCTGAGAAACCGTCCGCTCAACAGGTGAAAGCCGATCGCCAAGATCACGAGCACCGGCAGCATACCGAGCGCGGTCAATGTCGATCGAAACTTTGCCTTGTTGGCATTCGTCTGTTCAGTGGGTGTCGCGGTCATATACTCATCCCGTCTTTTCGCTTTTGGTCTCAGGCAACTTTGGATACCGAACCGGTGGAGTAGGCCATGATAGCTTCCTGGCTGATTGGCTGGTCCCGCGTCGCCAAAACCTCTCCAGCGATGCGGCCCTCGCGCATGACGAGGACGCGGTCAGCAATGCCAAGGATTTCAGGCAAGTCGCTAGAGATCACGACGATGGCGATCCCGGTCTGTGCCAGTTCGTCGATGATCCGGTAGATTTCGGATTTGGCACCGACGTCGACGCCACGTGTGGGCTCGTCGAAAATAATGACCTTTGGTTTGGTTTCCAACAACCGCGCAATCAGCGCCTTTTGCTGGTTGCCACCGGAAAGCGCTCCGACGTTCACGCTTGCGCTCAGAGTGCGGATCGAAAGCGATTTTATTGCACGAGCAGCACGTTCCTTCGCAGCGGAAAAATTCAAGATGCCTCCGCGGCCAGCATCCTTGCCAATGACACCGATATTGATGTTTTCAGTTATCGTCATGTCAAGGAAAAGGCCGAGACCTTTCCGGTCTTCCGTCAGATAGACAATACCCGCATCCATTGCGTCCCGCGGACCGCCGATTGCGAGTTCAACACCTTCGAGCGTGACCGTGCCTGTCACTTTGCGATCGGCTCCAAAGATGAGGCGTGCAAGCTCAGTGCGTCCCGAACCGACAAGGCCGGCGATGCCAAGCACTTCGCCTGCCTTCGCGTCGAATGAGCAATCATGCACGCGGCGGCCGTCACCCAAGCCTCTAACCGACAGAATGGTCTTGGCGGCTTGCTGTGGAGCGCCGTGCTCCTTCTTGTAAAACGAGGATAGGTCCCGGCCCACCATCATGGAAACGAGCTTTTCAGCCGAGAGATTCTCGCGCTCTAGCGTTCCGACATACGCGCTGTCCCGCAGGACGCTGACGCGATCGGCGAGTGCGTAGATTTCTTCCATTCGATGGCTGATATAAATGATGGCGATGCCGCGTGCCTTCAGCCCGCCGATGACTTCGAAAAGCCGCTCCGTTTCCCTCGAGGTTAGGGAAGTCGTCGGCTCGTCCATGACGATGATTTTTGCATTCGTCGTCAAAGCGCGGGCAATTTCCACCATCTGCCGCTCGCCAAGAGATAGCGTCGCGACGAGTTGAGACGGACCGAAGGAAATACCCAACTGCTTGAGGATCGGCGCAACCTTTGCGCGGGCGGCGGCTTTGTCGACAACGCCGTAGCGAGAGGGCTCGGCCCCAAGAAACATATTTTGGGCAACCGTAAGATTGGGTGCGAGCGAAAGCTCCTGGTAAATGACAGAGATACCGTTGGCCTTGGCCTTGATCGGATCTCCAGCAACGATGGGCTTACCGTCCACCAGAACCGCGCCGCCAGGGTCGGCCGTATACGCGCCGGAAAGTACTTTCATCAACGTCGACTTGCCGGCGCCGTTTTCCCCCATGAGAGCGTGAACCTCACCTGGATATACGGTGAGTGAAACATTCGTCAGCGCCTTCGTGCTTGCGAAGGTCTTGCTGATGTTCCTCATCTCCAGCACAGGCCCAAAAGTTTTGGTGTCGGTTGCGCTCATGCGTGAAGCTCCTTCTTGGGCGTCGCCATATCGGGTCCTTCGATTTCCACCAAGGCGCGCCACGTGTCGGCATAAGCCTCAAGCCCGAAAAGTTGCAGCGGTTCAGCCATCTTCGTCTTGTTTGCGAACGGCTTTTTACTCATCGTTTCGAAGACCAGTGCAGCCGCACCGAACGCGCTGCCTTCAGCAGTCGCGCTGGTGAAAATGGCTTGGGAAGGCCGCAGTTGCGCGAGAAGCTCGGCATACAGACCTGTTTTTACAAGGCCGCCATCGATAACGATCGGGTTAGCCGACCGGATCAGATCGAGTGAGAAATTGGTCATTAGTGCGACGTAGAGTAGCGCGGCGGCTGCACGTTCTTCACCGTCGACCTCAGGGCCGACAAATCGTCCCTCGCAACCTTGCATCGGGCCGCCAGGTGCAAACGATGGCAGTGCAAATACTCCCTTGGCGATAACCCGGGAGACCGCGTCGATACTCACGCTCCTGTTCCAACCTCCGCTGGCAAGATCATACTCCCTGCCGCCCATGAACCTGATCGTTGGGGTAGGCTTGCCGTCTACAGTGACGTTGGCGAGCATGTCTCGATGTTCATCAAGCGCTTCTAGAGGACAAGCGGAATTGAATATGACCACCCAGGTGCCGGTCGATACCAGCGTGAAATCATCGAAGCCGATGGAGCGGTAGTAATAAAGGGCGGAGTTGCTGTCGTGGACGCCATTGTGGACCAATATTGAGCCGGGAGAGTCGCCTCTTTCAAGAGCGTCCCATTCGCCGAGCGCCGCCCCTGCCCGCTCGAAAGTCGGCATTTTTTCTCGCCAGCCTCGACTATCGACCAGACTGCTGAAGTCCTCCTTCAGCGGTGCCCACAGGTGGGAATGGCATCCGACGTAGGAAACTTCGGAGACCATCTTGCCGGAAAACTTCCAGGACCAGAATTGCGGATAAGGCAGGATGGCTTCTACGCGCCGGAAGTCGTCCGGGTTCCTAGCCTCCAACCAAAGCATATGTCGTCCGTAATTGAACCCAAGGGGCAACCGAGGAGAGTAGGTTTCGTTAAATGTTGGGACTAGCATGTCAATGCGACCTGCAAGTGGTTGTGGAGGTTCTTGCTCATAGTCGAGGATCGGGTGAACGAGACGACCCTGTTCCACGAGTGCAAATGTGCACCCGTGGCCCGAGAACATGACGTGCCCGACGCCATGGTCTTCAATCGCCTTCGATAGCGCTATCTTCATCCAGCTGAAAAGAGCATCGTCGTCGAGCACGCGTAGGCCTGCATGCTCGATCCAAAGGGGTTTTGTGCGATCTTCCGACAGCACTGACCCATCCTCCCCGAAAATAAAGAGCTTAGAGTTCGTTTTGCCAAGATCGAATACCGCAACTGATCTGGAAGCCGTCATCACTGTCCTCCGAGAGTGGCGATCATGATCGTGACGCCGGCATCTTCAAGCATCTTCGCTCCGGCGTCGGAAAGTCCATCATCGATAACGATCGTACCAATCCTTGAAAGAGGGAGGACGATGTTGCGTGGCTGGATCGAAAGCTTCCTACTGTCGGCCAAAAGCACGATCTCGTCGGCACAGCTGCTGAGCTCGCCGATGGCCTTGGTCAGGAGGGGATGCGATTCCAGAAGACCTTCGCTGCCAATGCCTTGCGTACCGAGAAAGAACCGCGAAGCAAAGAAGTCAGGCGCTCCGGCCGACGCGTCATGGACGATGCCAGGTTCGCGGTACAGCACTCCGCCCGCCAGTGTCAGATTGCAGGTGCCGTGCTCGCCAAGGTAGGCCGCGAGCGGCATTGAATTGGTATAGAGCCGGACATTTCGGCGCGCCAACTGCAAGCCGAGTTGATAGCAAGTCGATCCCGCATGGACGATGATCGAGTCGCCGTCACGAACGAGGCTCGCGGCCTTCTCCGCAATCGCCCGCTTGGCATCGACTGCGATGTCCCGGTTCTCATCGTAGGGCCGCGCCGACAACCGTGCCGAAGCGGACGATTCATTCGCCGATATCCCGCCATAAACTTTTCGGGCGACGCCGGTCTCATCCAGCTTGTCGATGTCACGGCGGATCGTCGCCGGAGAAACGCCAAGGCGCTCCTGCAAATCTCGGACAGACGCAAACGGCCTCTCGCGAAGTAGCTCCGTGATCAGACGATGTCGATCGGAATCGTTCAATTCAATCCTCCGTGACGCTTCTCCCTCAGCGTCAATGAGTAACAATAATCACAGCGTTGCCTATATCGCAATACCGAAGCTTACATTTCTTCACTGTTGACGACATTCAATCATATAAATAGGATCACGAAAAAGTTTGCTCAAAAAAGCAGATGCCGGAGCGAGCATGTTTCAACTTGGGAGGATAGAGACGTGTCAAAAACCGACTTAAGGGGTACAGCGCCTTTCAAAGCCTTCCTTCGCTTGTCGCGCGAGATTGGAAATGACATCCTCAAAACCCAAGGCGCGGGCGGGAACACGTCCATCAAGCAGGACGGCGTTATGTGGGTGAAGGCCTCCGGCACGTGGCTCTCCAAAGCCGAAGATCAAGACATAATGGTTCCCGTCGTCGTCGATCCGCTGGTGAGAGCCTTGCGCGATAGCGATCCGCGCGCGGAGAAATCCACCGATTTCATCGTTTCCGAGCTGAACTCCACCGGTTTACGACCATCGATTGAAACGAGTTTCCACGCTGCACTCGGCAGTCGGGTGGTCGCGCACTATCACTGCGTGAACGCGATAGCACTTTCTGTTCTAGATGATCGCGAAGAGGAACTGAGTGCACGAATGAGCCTTCTCACGGACCTCAAATGGGGCATGATACCCTACCGGCGTCCGGGGACGCCGCTCGCACGCGAAATCGAGAAAGCCGCAGCGTCGAAGCCCGATGTTCTCATCCTTTTCAATCATGGCATAATCGTCTGCGGCGACTCGGTCGAAGAAGTGGCGGCGAGAATTAGAAGGGTGACGGTTGCTCTGACATCTGAGCCACGTCAATCTGGTGGGTTGGATATCGAAGCGCTGACGACGATGGCGCAAGGATCGAACTTTCGCCCTGCTCATGATAGTAGAAGTCACTCGATCGCTCTGTCGGAGACCAACCGATCGGCCGCGCTTGGCGGCTCCCTCTATCCTGATCACGTGATATTTCTCGGCACCGAAATTGGTGTGCTCGAAGACGGGAAAAGCGCGACGGACTATGAGGCCGCGTTGACACGAGAAGGACGCGATATTCCCAAAATGCTCCTGGTTCCCGGTAAGGGCGTCCTGCTCTCCAGCGCCCTTACCGCCGGTGGTGAAGTCATGGCCCGGTGCCTCGCCGAAGTCGTCAGCCGAATTCCGGAGGGCAAAGCCGTGGCTTATCTTTCCAAGAGCGACGAGCATGAGCTGACTCATTGGGAGGCCGAGCAGTATCGCCAAGCACTCGACCGCGGCTCGGTGAGGCAGCCTGCGTGACCAAAAAATCGAACCAGGCCGTTGCACTCGGCATCGACATCGGCACTTCGGGCGCTCGCGCCTCTGCCATCGACGGAGACGGCAATCAAGTCGCGTTCGCTTCATCACCCTTCAGATCGCCAGACGAACTTCGCCAACCAGAGGCATGGTGGATCCGGGTGCAGGAGGCGTTACAATCCGTAGCCCAGAAGGTGGATTTCACCTCTCTAAAAGGTGTGGCCGTCGATGGCACCTCCGGAACCGTGCTGGCACTCGACGCTTCGAACCAGCCCAGCGGATCAGTGCTCATGTACAATGAGCCCTGCCCCGACATTGCGGTGGTTGAGCGGATCGCTGCAAACGCACCATCAGGCGCAACCGCGACCGGTGCGAATTCCGGTCTTGCACGCGCCGTCCACCTTTCGAAAGCTCCGGCTGTCGCAACCGTGGTGCACCAAGCCGACTGGATTTTGATGAAGCTCGGGTGCCCCGGGAGGATCAGCGACGAAAACAACGCTCTCAAGACGGGTTACGATCTGAACCAAGGCTTGTGGCCGGCTTGGCTTGAGGCCGCTGACATGGATATATCTAAACTTCCGACAGTTTATCGCGCAGGCGAGCCAATCGCATCGGTCGGAGGCTATCTTCATCAGCTTGGACTTCCCCAGTCCGCCACATTCCATGCAGGAACGACGGACGGGTGCGCGTCATTTCTAGCCACGGGCGCGTCAAGTGTTGGCGATGCCGTGACCGCACTTGGATCTACGATCGTACTTAAACTCGCGTCTGACAAACCGATCAATGCCCCACAATACGGCATCTATTCCCATCGTGTTGGCGACTTCTGGCTGGTTGGCGGCGCTTCGAATAGCGGTGGCAATGTCTTGCGCGCTCTGATCGGAGACGAACGCCTGGACGAGCTGACACGCACGATCGATCCTGAACGACGGTTGGGGCTGGATTTCTATCCGCTTCTGCGGCCCGGTGAGCGATTTCCGGTCAACGACCCGCACTACTTGCCGCGCCTCACTCCTCGACCAGCCGACGAAGGTATGTTTTTTCAGGCTCTCCTGGAGGGGATGACGGAGATCGAACGGCTCGGTTACGAACGGCTGCGCGAACTCGGTTCTCCTATTTTGGCAAGCCTCAGAACTGTTGGCGGCGGGGCGAAAAATCCGGCTTGGACAAGAATGAGGGCAAAAGCGCTGGGCATCGATATATTGCCAGCCAAGTCAGTCGAAGCCGCAACAGGAACCGCCGCGATGGTTCTATCCCATCTGGACGACGAAGATGCGTGAACCGCTACCGATCACCCTGGAACAGCTATCGGACCGATACGATGTCTTTTTTGTCGACCAGTTCGGAGTACTAAGAGACGACACCGGTCCCTACGAAGGAGCCATCGAGTCGTTGTCTCGGTTGGCTTCCGCGGGCAAGATGATAGTCATCCTTTCTAATTCGGGAAGAAACGGCGAATACAACTCCGAGCGCCTGGTCAAGCTAGGTTTTGCTGCGGACAGCTTCGACTTTTTTGTAACCTCGGGCGATGTCGCTTACACGGTGCTCTCTTCCCCCGGATCGACGATTGTTCGCGGTTCGACCTGCCTCACGATTTCAAGCGGTGGAGATCGAAATCTTGCCGACCGTCTTGGCCTCGTCTCCACCGAACACGCATTGGATGCTCAGCTCATCATAATTTCGGGCAGCGAGTCTGAGCGCATCGCGATGGATGATTACCGCGAAATGATACGTCCGGCGGCCGAGAGACACATTCCCTGCGTTTGTACCAATCCCGACATCCACAAGCTCCACAATGGAGCTACCCTCGCAGGAGCAGGGAGCATAGCCCGGCTTTACGAGGCATTGGGCGGAACGGTGACTTGGTTTGGCAAGCCACATCCCGAGATCTACGAGCATGCTGTACGCATCGCCGGCATTAGCGATCGACGCCGCGTCGTCTGCGTTGGTGACAGCATCGAGCACGACATCCTCGGCGCGAAAACGTCCGGGTTTGATTCCGCGCTTGTCCGTACCGGAATACTCGCGGAGAACACTGACGAGCAACTGGCGCATTTGTTCAATTCGGTTCGCGCGGAAGCAACCTATATAATGCCGGCTTTTAGGAACCTCGGGACATAGTCGGCAGCTAAGCGATAAACAGGAGGTGCGAGCGCCTGTCCTGAGCAAAATGTCAGGCGGTTGAAGGATCGGCAATTCCATACACCCTTACCGGCGACGCGAGGCCCCTAAGGGAATGCGGCCCAAGCTCTACAAATGTTTCGTTCAGGCTAGCTGAATGCACGAAATCGGAAGATAGAAGGACGGGCCGCTCGAGCAATTTCGTAAGCTCCTCCAAGCGGGAGGCGACATTGACTGCAGGACCAATCGCTGTGAAATCCAGCCGCTTTCGGGAACCGATGTTCCCATACATGACATCGCCAACGTGAACGCCGATTCCATACCTTAGTGGCGTTTTCCCCCAACCTGCTAGCTTGAGGTTTAAGTCGTCCATGCGCCTGCGACCGTCTTCGATGGATTGCAGGAGGTCTGCGCAGGCGTTCGGATTATCCAGTGGAAAGATAGCAAGGAGTCCGTCGCCCATGAACTTCAGGATTTCGCCGCCTCTGGCTTCTATGGGTTCGCATAAGGCATCGAAATAGCCATTGAGAATTTCGATAACGTCATCGCGCGGCCAAATATCGGATAGCGCCGTGAAATCGCGGAGGTCGCAAATCATGATCGCGGCGCTCACGGTCTTGCCGCTGCCGCGCGTCGTGGCACCCGCAAGAATTTCGGCGCTCGCATGTGGGCCCACGTAAGTCTCCAACAAGGTGCGAGCCATAGCGTTTTTCATCCGGATTTCGCTGACCAACGCGAGCGCGGGTAACAGATCCCGCAGGTAGTTCACCTCGTGTTCAGAGAACCCGCCAACTTGCCTGGTCGCGAAAGTTATGACATGGCGTTTGCCCAATGTGTGATCGATCGGCCAAGCGACATAGTCGGTGAACCCTTCTCGACGAAGCTCATAGAAGAGTTGAAACTGGCCCATGCCATCGTCATGCAGGTCGAGGCGTTGCCGAACTTCAGATGCTCCATTGTAAATTTCCGTGGCCGGTCTACGAAGGAACATCTCGGTAGTATCAACGTCGTAGTCGAACGTGTCGATATGGGCATTTTGTACACCCGGCAGCCACAGGATCCTCGCACCTTGCCACTGGGGGTGCTGGATCCTGAGGTGAAGCGAAGACCTAGCCACCGGAACACCGCCAGCAACCAGACGCTCGCACAAATCGACGAGAAGATTGTCAAGAAATCGCTGGGAATAGGTCTCGTTTACAAGCCAGTCGAGAACCGCACGACGCTCTAAGGGCCATTTTCCGTCGGTCCTGCCTGGGGGGAAATGCGAAATATTGTACACCGAAATTCTCCTAAGATCACATTCTAGGCGCGTCATTTGATCGGGGAAAGAAAATTATGCCGGGCGTTTTGCTTTCTATCCTTTGCATACCAGCATTGGCGCACGACTTTCGATAGGCGACGCAGCTGCTAAGTTCGATACCGGATCGAGGATGGGGGCGCTGCATTGTTCGTCTTGGCGGCGACACGAGCGAAGAAGCGCCGATTTCAACTGAAGCGTGGATCTCATGCTGCGGCGCGTCAATAAATCCAGGAAAATAGCGCCGGTGGAGGAGGCGCTAAAAGTGATGCTCGGAATTGAGCATAGGAGTGGACAGGATGACGAAGACGGACCTGCGTCAAAAACCAATAGGTTGGTCTCGGCTCCTGGGCGCCGTCAGCGGTACCGGCTCCCTCGCTTACCGGTGGAGCGGCCGTACCTTGCGTACGCGCCAGCAGCTGCTCTTGCCGTCGTTACACGAGACCGACGCCCCAGCGTTTCGGCGTGAATCAATTTCCTAAGAAGATTCCATAAGCCATTGAAAAATGATTCGTTTTGAGTCGGAACGAATCACGCTCGCACGTCTTTGAGTCACGTATTAGTGATTCGGAGTATGGCGTATGGCATCGGGACATAGAGCGCAGTGGAAGGGCTTTCTCAAGTTCGGTGAAGTAAGCTGTGGCGTCGCCCTCTATACCGCGGCCAGCACGTCAGAGCGCATCACCTTCAATTCCATCAACAAGGTTACGGGCAATCGGGTCAACCGCGTCTTCATCGACAGCGAGACCGAAGAACGTGTCGAGCGCGAAGACCAGACTAAGGGGTTCGAGATTGAGAACGGCCAGTTCATCATTATAGACCCGGAGGAAATGGCCGCGACAATCCCCGAGAGCAATAAGACGCTGGATGTTCAAGCCTTCATCCCGAGTTCGGAAGTCGACGATATTTATTTCGACAAGCCCTATTATCTGACGCCGGACAAGATGGGCGCTGACGCCTTCGCGGCCCTCAGAGACGGGATGAGGAAGTCGAAGGTCGCCGCAATCGCGAGGGCCGTGCTGTTTCGGCGGATGCGAACCGTTCTCATCCGGCCGCAAGGCAACGGTCTAGTGGCAACCACACTGAACTACGACTACGAGGTCCGATCTTCCAGGAAGGCATTCGAGGAAATGCCGAAGCTGAAGATCGAGGGCGAGATGCTCGCGCTCGCCAAGCACATTATTGGCACAAAGCGGGGCGAGTTCGATCCGGCGTCATTCGAAGACCGCTACGACGCGGCGCTTGCCGAGCTGGTGAAGGCAAAGATCGAGGGAAAGGCGCTGCCGAAGCGCAAGAGCGTCGAGGTTTCCAAGCCGAGCGACCTGCTTGCCGCCCTACGCGAGAGTGCGGGGCTATTGAAAACCGCCTCTCAAAAACCGAAACGCACTGCGGCCAATGCCAATGCTGGCACTGGCAGGCAGCGCGCCGCGCGCGGAGCAGCCGAAAAGGCCGCCTCCTCCAAGGCTGTTCCGCAGCGCAAAGCAAGTTAGGAGCTAGAAAATGGCACTTCGCCCCTACTGGAAAGGGTATTTAAAGCTCTCGCTGGTCACCTGCCCGGTGAACATGACCCCGGCGACCTCGGAGTCGGAGAAGGTGCGATTCCACACGCTAAACAGGCTCACGGGAAACAGGGTAGTCTCGCAATATATCGACTCCGTCACTGGCAAGCCGGTCAAGGACGGGAACGATGCCAAGGGATACGCTCGGGGTGAAAATGATTACGTCATACTCACCGACGAAGACCTTGACGCGGTGGCACTCGAGACCGTCAAGACGATCGACATAGAAAAGTTCGTTCCCGCGGACAGCATTGCTTCCGTCTATCTCGAGAAGCCGCACTACCTTATGCCGGACAATTCGGTGGGCAACGAGGCTTTCGCCGTCATCCGCGACGCAATGAAAGCCGACAAGGTCGTCGGAATATCGAAGCTCGTTATCGGGCGGCGTGAGCGGGCCGTGATCCTCGAGCCCCGGGAAGAAGGCATCGTCCTTTGGTCGTTGCGGTTCGGCGATGAAGTTCGCCCGGAAGAATCCTACTTCGAGGACATCGACAACGAGGCCGATCCCGATTTGATCCCACTCGTGCAGCAACTCATCAAGAAGAAATCCGCGCATTGGTCACCTGACATGGCCAGCGACCCCATACAGGATAGCCTTCTCAAGCTTATTGCCAAGAAGAAGAAAGCGATGAAGCCCTCCAACAAGACGGCAAGGGGCAAGCCGGATGCTTCGGCCAAGTCCAATGTCGTCAACATCATGGATGCACTTCGCAAATCAGTCGCGGCAGAATTGAAGTCAGGAAAGGCAAGGTGAGCGATGGACGGCATCCTTGTGACGTCGATTAAGGAGATCGCCGTTGCCCTGCCCGGCAACCAGGATTTTGCGACCGCATCCACGATTCAAGGACTTTTGGGCATTCTGACTTCTGAGAAATGGCCGCGTCGAGTCAACGACATGTCATGGCGGCACGCATTCGCCGCCGGCTTGCGATCGCTACAGGGCGAGCTTGAGCCGGCGCAGGCCCGGAAGGCCTTCGTCGCTGCCGCTCGCGATGCACACCTCAAAGTCCTGCCTGATGACGAACAGCTAATCAGAAATCGGAGGGGTGCTAAGAGGAGACGTTCGCCGGTTAGTTGGAGGCATCCTGAGCTAGGATAGGCAAGGCGGACCATTCTCGCCGTGATGAAAGGCGAACGAAAGGTATCTGACGGCCTTTCAGGCAGCAGACACCAAGGAGCGCGATCGCGAGCTGGCCAAGGAACCGCAACGCCGTTTCCGCCTCTTCCACCGAAATCATGTGTCCGACGCCCTTCACCACCTTCAAGGTCACATCAAACCCGGCCGCTTCCAGCTGTCGCGCGGCCGATGCCGAGGCGGTGGGTGGAATTGTTCGGTCCGCTGAGCCAGTAAGAGCACCGAGGTTCCGTGTTCGGAACGACCCAGATGGCGCGAGTGGCAAGTGTCCGGCGAAGCTCACCAAAGCGCCGATCTTCCACCGCCGCCAGCGTTGAAGAGAACTCTTGGCCGCTGCACTGGCCGAACTAGCACCCCACCCGGCTCAACGATCTTGACCCCGATGCGGAGAGCCGCGAGTTCGTAGAATAGCAATTTTGAGAATCCCTCCAAGGCAAACTTTGAAGCGTTGTATAGAGAAATCATAGGAAGGCCGACGACGCCAGCGCCCGAGCTTACGTTGATGTAGAGGCTTGAACGGCTTTCGCGAAAATGTGGAATGTTTCGCGAACAACGTCCATGACCCCGAACACGTTGACGTCGAACTGCTCCTGCGCCCATCAATGCACGATCGTGATTACTCCCACGCCCACCTCTTCCGCGGCTTTGATGAGCGCCCGCCTCGCGAGTTCAGGGGCAACCTCACCGAGCTTAGCGTCTAGACACGCCTTGATCGCGATGACGTAGTCTTCACCGTCCTCGTCAGGCCATAGATTCAACAGCACCGTAGCCATGTCGTCGAGCGTCCTGATCTTGTACGCTTCGCGATCCTCCAGCACCAACATCAGCGTCGAAAACTCATGCGAGCTGTACCGATTCATGACACTTGCGCTCCATCACCTTTACGGATTGAAAACCGTGCAAGAATCGTTCCCGTTCATATCGGTGTTGAACGAGATCGGCTTCGTGCGGCCGGCAAACGCGTGATCATTCTGCTCCCCCGGTCAGTTCGACCTCATTTCAACCGGCCCCCGAAATCCTCCCATTTGACAGCGAGTGTTGCCACTGCGCTATAGTCGATACGGTGACGGAAAGCTGGGGGAATGACATGGCGACGACCGATTGGCCGAGAGAGCCGTTGACTGCGGAAACGATGCTGGTACTGGATCGCATCCTGTCCGATTGGTGCGCGGAGCGGTCTTGTGACAAGGGCAGCGACGAAGGTCGGGTCACAGCGAAGATGCTGGTCGACTGGTTCGAATTCGGCATCCACGATGAGCGGGAGTTGGCGCGGCTTGTTCGTGATACCGCGATGCTGGACCTCAAGACGTCTGAGCGGCCTTGACGATGAGGGGCTTTTCCCTTTCCTTCATTGCAGATCGCGATCATGACGCTGGCAGGACTTCCTCATTTCGGGGTCGATCCCAAGATCAGGATCGGGGGAACACAAATAGCTAGAGGTTTTCCCCGATTTTGCCACCCTCACCTTCACGCACCCTGGAGACTGAATGACCCTCGCACGCATTTTAACAGTTGACGACTCTGCTAGCATCCGCCTTACGATCAATGTCACACTTTCCAACGCAGGCTACTCCGTCGTCGAGGCCAGCGACGGCGCTGAAGGTCTAGCCGCAGCGCAACGGGACGTCTTCGACCTGATCATCACCGATCTAAACATGCCCGGCATGGACGGCTTGCAGATGATCGAAGCAATCCGGAAACAGCCAATCGGAGCGGGCGTCCCGATAATCTTCCTGTCGACGGAATCCGATGGCGATGTGAAGGCACAGGCCAAGGCGGCCGGAGCGACGGGGTGGTTGACAAAGCCTTTTGATCCCGAAACCCTGATCAAGATCGTGCGCAAGGTTATCGGTCGTTAGCGGCTAGCCCGTTGCCAATAGGGTTGCTGCAGGGTATGTACGGTCAGCCCGGGAATTCCCCGCTCCGCTGGACTTTCGCTAATCCGATTTCGAGAACGGCGTCCATATCGCGCCTAAGATCGCCAGTAGTTGCTTGGTAGCGAGCTTTCGACGGCCTAGCCATCATAGCCAAGTATTGCAGGCTCTCGACTGCATCGTCTGTTACAGCGTTAATACCGGCAACCCAAGCTGCTCGGAATAAATCGGCGTCGAGTTGTTCGCGGGTCATTGGCTTTCCTGTTTGGACGTTAATCGTCTCGGCACTGATAGGTTCCTCCAGCACCGAATTGCGTATCCCGAAAATCGCCCTGACGGCCGTTGACGGCTGAATCTCGCGTGCCTAAAACGCCGGCGTTGCGCTTCGCTGAGAAGGCGACCACGGGGAGGTTCGGTTTTACGAGGAGATCGAACCTCTGCCGACCTTAGGCCGCCGGGCCACGGTTGCCGACCATCTCGGAAGAGTGTCCAAGGTAGCAGCGAGGCCCTGTCCAGAATCCCGGGCTAGCAGACACCCGCGCATGCTGGACGAAGCGGTGGCGGTGAAGGCACGCCGTTCGCCTTCACCCTTATCAGAAATCGCCAATCAGTTTGCGGTCGAGACGGAACGCTTGGAAGTCACTAGGTTCAGCACAACTGCGATTAAAATATTGGCTGCGAGCGCCAGCAAGCCCGTGTACATCGTAAAGCTGACGTTGCCGAAGGCGATCAAGTGGAGAGGCTTCCACCCGGCGTCCCAAACCAGATATGTCCCCCCGAAGAACCCGACAAACCAACCGGCAAGCAAGGCCGGGGCACGGAACCAGTTCGTGTACAGGCCGAAGACCAGCGCCGGGAGCGTCTGCAATATCCAGATACCGCCGAGGAGCTGCAGGTCCAGCGCGAACTGCGTCGGCAGGAAGAGGATGACGAGCAGAGCGCCGATCTTGACGACCAACGAGGTAATCTTGGCGACCTTCGCCTCACCCGCATCGCTGACATGGGGGTTGACGTAGGCCTTCCAGAAATTGCGCGTGAAGAGGTTGGCCGCGCCGATACTCATGACAGCCGCCGGTACGAGTGCGCCGATGGCGATCGCCGCAAAGGCAAATCCGGAGAACCACCCCGAAAAAAGGGTTTTGAACAGAGCCGGGACGACATCATTGGCGCTGTCAAGCTTGAGACCGGCTGCGTGTCCCATATAGCCGAGCAGCGCCAACAGTCCGAGCAGCAGGGTATAGGCGGGCAGCAGCACGGCGTTCTTTCGGATCGTATTGCCACTGTTGGAGGCAAAGATGCCGGTCAGCGTGTGGGGATACATGAAGGCCGCGAGCGCGGAACCGAGCGCCAGCGTCGCGTAGGCGACATATTGGTTGCCACCGAGCAGCAGGTTGCCGGAGCCTTTTGCCTGGAAAGCGGCGTCCGCAGAAGCGAAAACATTGGCATAGCCTCCGAGCTTCGAGGGGATGAGCGCCACGGCCGCGATCACCACGATATAGATCATGATGTCCTTGACGAAAGCGATCAATGCCGGAGCGCGCAGGCCTGCAGAGTATGTGTAGAGCGCCAGCACAATGAAGGCGATAGCCAGCGGAAGCTCGCCGTGAAGACCAAGCCCCTTGAGGACGGCAGTCATGCCGACCAGCTGAAGAGCGATGTAAGGCATCGTCGCGATAACGCCAGTCGCGGCGACCGCAAGCTCAAGGCCTCGCGAGCCATATTGGCCATGCACGACGTCACCTGCGGTCACATAGCCGAAGTCCTTGGCACGCTTCCAAAGAACCGGCATGACCATGAAGACAAAGGGGTAGACGATGATCGTGTAAGGCAGTGCGAAGAAGCCATACGCACCGACCGTGTAAACGAGCGCTGGCACCGCGATCACGGTGTAGGCCGTGTAGAAGTCGCCGCCGACCAGGAACCAGGTGATCCAAGTGCCGAACGAGCGGCCGCCAAGGCCCCATTCGTCGATATGGGCAAGCGTTTCGGGCTTTCGCCAACGGGCTGCGACGAAGCCCATGACAGTGACCAGGATGAAGAAGAAGATGAAGACGGCCAGCGCCGTGGTGTCGATCTCAGTCGTCATGGCGCACGCTCCGATAGGCGATCCAGATCAGGAAAGCGGTGATCGGCACCCACGCGAGCTGGTACCAGTAGAAGAACGGAAAGCCGAAAAGCGACGGCTCACTGAAATTGTAGAAGGGCACCCATAGGAGCCCAATATACGGAATTACTAGCAGCCAGAGCGCTGCTTTACTGGTGGGTTTAGTGTCCACGTCATCGATCCTCTCGAAAACCGGCCCAAAATCAGCTTTGGCCGGAGAGGCACCGATCGTCAGCGTATCGTCCTATGGCCGCACGCAACGCGAGTTCCTCCCCAGGCACAGGTCCTCCCCCATGCGCATGTCATGGGCTAGCCTTGGAGCGGTCAGATCACAAGAGGCCGATCTGCCATTCTGGCCGGCATCTACCCACTACTGGGTAGTGTAACAAGGCGCTCGGGATGTTCTAGGACGAAACGAACCAATTCTGCCGTGGACGAGACACCAAGTTTACGCTTGATGTTTTTTCGGTGGGTCTCGACGGTGGCCTCGGAAATCCCGAGCACGCCTGAAATGTCCCGGTTGCTTTTGCCGCTTGCGATAAGAGTGGCGACCTCGTGTTCTCGTTGGGTGATCTTTTCCGGCTGCGCCTCTCTCCCCTGGCTAAGCAAGGTTTCGCGAATAGCAGGCGAGAAGTAGGTCTCGCCGCGGGCAACGGCTTCTATCGCCTCTACGATCTCTGCCGTTGGGACGTCCTTGAGGACGTAACCGGAGGCTCCGCGGAGGATCGACGACGAGATGTACTCGCGGGTGTCGTGCATCGACAGCATCACGACATGGGCAGCATGGTGGTGAGCCTTCACCATTGAGATGGCGTCAATCCCGCTAATCGTGGGCATGTTGATGTCCAGCAGAACAACGCTCGGCCGTTTCTCTGCAACCAGGGGCAAGGCCGTCTCAACGTCGAACGCCACGCCAACCACCTCGATCCCGCAGTAAGTGTTCAGCACTCCGCGAAGGCCCTCGGCGACAACGGGGTGGTTGTCGATCAGGATAAGCGATATTGGCCCAGTCACGCTGCTGCCCCGCTCTCAGCGACCGGCTGGCTGGCAGATTTCGGCAACATGAGAAGCAGGCGCGTCCCGTTTGCGTCTCCGTCGATCAAAAGGACGCCGCCGAAGTGCCCTATCCGCTCGCGCATGTTTTCCATTCCAAGCCCCCTTGCCTGTGGGGTTCGACTGAAATCGACGCCCCGCCCATCGTCGGATATCTGCATGCGGGTTCTTCCACGCTCATTCCATAAGCGGAGCGCCACACGGCTCGCGCCGGCGTGTCGTTCGACGTTGCTCAATGCTTCCTGGGTCACCCTGAACAGTGCCGTGCGCGCATCGGGAACAAGATCATCGACGAAGCCGTCCGCATCCAGCGAGATCGCGACTCCCGAACGAGCAGAAAACTTCTCGGAAAGGTTTTTGATCGCGGCTACGAGGCCGATGTCGTCCAGGGCGCGAGGCCGAAGGTCATGGGATATGTTTCTGATCTCACGGATAGTGGTATTGAGCGTCGAGATGGTTTCTTCGATCGCGCGGTTCAGCTCGGGCGAAACGTCGCCAGCACGCCTGCCTGCCAGTTCCATCGCGTACCTGACGCCCAGCAATTCCTGAGAAATGCCATCATGCAGCTCGCGGGCGAGCCTCGACCTTTCCCTTTCCTGGGTTTCGATCACCCGTTGCGTCAGCTGCTTTTGCACGGCGTTTGCGAGCTTTCGCTGGTCGAAAGTCACGAAAATGCAGGTGGCGAAGACGATGAACACAGCAGGCAACGCGAACAATGCAACAAGGACGAAACTTTGCCGGGTTCGATCCTGGATCGCCAAGTTGGCAGCTCTGGCCTGTGCCGCCACGTCGTCTAGGTAAGCTCCCGTTCCGAGTACCCAATTCCATTTGGGCAACGCGACAACATACGAAATCTTGTCGGACAGCGCGCCCGTCGATGGTTGTTGCCATTTGTATCGATGATAACCGCCACCGCCGCGCGCTGTCTTAATCAGTTCGCTGATGACCCGATCGCCATCGGGATCGACGAGGCTCATCCAGTTCTTGCCGTTTCTGAAGAGCTGTCGGGGATGGACAACGCTGTTGCCATCGAAGTCATACACAAAGAAATAGCCGTCCTTGCCGTAGTCGAGAGACATGAGTATTTCCGATACGCGTGCCTTGGCTTCAACGTCGTCCGGCGCTGCAGTGGAGTAGATCGAGTTGATCGAGGACAGGGCAACGTGTGTCAGGTTTTCGATCTCGGCTTGCTTTGAACTCAGCATGCTTTGTTGAAACGCTTCGATGTTCGATCTTGCTAGGCGCGTGGACTGCCAAGTCAGGAACATGGTGACGGCGATCGTCACGACTATCAGCGGGGCCACGGCCAACGTCATAAGCTTTTGTATAAAGGTCATCTCGCCTCCCGTGGATCGACTGATGTTACCTCAGGGGCTGGAATCAGGCGAGTAGGTTGCCAACCCCTTCTTGCGTCAAGCAGCCACTGACCGTCCGCCGACCTTGTCGCTTGGGAGGGTCCCACTATTGCAACGCCTAGAGACCCTCGGGCGGCAGAGATAATCCTCTCGTTTTCACGAATGCTCGACACTTGGACCCTACAGTTTCTGAGCGCGATAGGTAGTGCGTTCGCGTTTCTCTTCAGGATTCAGCATGACATCCCGACCAGTCTCCCTGTCGGCCGCGATCTTCATTTTATCCCTATTGGTCGCTGCAAACCCATTCGGTCGCGATCTTGCTGACCCGCAGACCACATCGAGCAAACAAATACGCTAAGCATCCAATTCCTTTGTTCGACAAGCTGCACGGCGGCGCAAAATCATGCGACCGTGAAGGCTTGGTCAATCATGGCCTTGAACCTGGCGTCGACCGCGAGCTAGACCCTTTTAGCCACATGTCAGCATTCACGCCCCGCCCTCGCTCTCGCGGGTCGAACCATTCTCCGCCGAACTTCGAGATGAACGCTTCCGCTCCCGCTCGCGTCGCGAAGCAGTTCACCTTGTAGGTTTGTCCCTCGAAGGTGATTGAGTTGATCATACTGCAACGGAGTAACCGATTGCAGTAAAGAGCCTGCTCATCTGCAAGGCTCCCTTCAGAATGGACGGCTAGGATGGCAACCTGATATGGCCATCCACGATCTATGGTCGTTTGGGTCAAGCGTTTGCCCATGAACGTTGGTCCCTGTGATCCTTATCAAAGAGTTGACATTCTAAAGTGATCGGAACAAAAAGGGAACATATAATTTTGCCCTCTCCTCCAGATAGAGCTTGCCAAATGAGTGACATAGACCGCCCAACGCTCCAGCGCTCACCTGTTCTCGTCGCCCACAAGTGCGAATGCGGGGATTGGGCAGGGTTCGGTTTTGGCAAAGGTGCTCAGCAAAACTACTGGTGCTGGAAACACTACCCTTACAAGACGTCTGCCAGGTTGGAAGCTGCTGAAATAGCAGAGGCGTTCGCCAGCAAGGTTGCTTGAGGGTCCCGATCGCTAGTCGGCCCTGATGTAGACCCGGTGGTCACGTCGGCAACTGCGGCGAGGATATAAATCGCGCCCGTGGCCGGGAGCGTCCAGGTCACAGACGTCCCGACGACAATGCCGAGCGTTTCAAACCAACATCCGCCCGAAACGTGATTTTGCAGTTCGTCTCACGCTAGATAGCCTTGAGAGGCGGCCTTCCATTTCGATAAACGCAGAAAAACCCTCACAGCCACTGTGAGGGTTTTTCTTTGCTTATCTAAGGGAGGTCAGCGGTGAACGTTGCGTGCTTGGGTCAAAGCTGGATACGTTCCCGTAAGCAAGTAGCGGGGCTTAGCGGCTCGTCAAGAAATCCAGGCAAAAAATAGCGCCGTGGAGGTGGCGCCAAAGGTGATGCTCAGGAATGGGCATAGGAGCGGACAGGATGACGAAGAGGATCAGCATCAAGCCCATTCCCAATTTAGCGCACCCGTCCCATAAGCCAATACGTCAGTCGTGACTTTCCTTAGACGCCGAATTCCCGAAGAGGAACGAATCGGTTGCGAAACTATTGAGTCCAGAATTGAAGAGGCAATCCCGACCTTTCGATAAGGGCCCGATCTTATGCGTAGTCGATCCAAACCATTGTTGCGAGACGACCAGGTTGCGAAGTCGGCTCCCCGGAAAACGCGAGACCCTGCTCAACCAAATTTGCCATTCGATGCGATCCCCGATCGAATCGAGCCCGCCCTCGCCTTGCTTAGGTCGAAGGCACCCAGCGGTTCTGACTGGACGTTCGAGGTCAAATTCGATGGCTATAGGGTAGCGGTCCATATCGAGCCTAACGGCATTCGCATTCTGACGCGCGGTGGCCATGACTGGACGTCTCGATTTCCCACGATCGCCGAGGCGGCAAGAGACTTGGGTGTCGGGTCGGCGATACTGGATGGCGAGGCTGTCGTGCTCGACAACCGGGGTCGCTCGGACTTCAGCGCATTGCAGCGATCCCTTGGCGGTCGGGGCGGTAAACGTGTCTCGACGGAAGCGGTTTTCTTCGCCTTCGACCTTCTATACTTTGACGGTCACCTGCTGACAAACACCGAGCTGTCGGTTCGTCGTCACTTGCTGACAGATTTCCTCGACGGCGCAACGGGTGCAATACAGATCTCTGAAGAGGTCGATGGTGATGGCGACAAGCTCCTCGAAACGGCCCGCTCACAGGGCCTGGAAGGCATCATTGCCAAGAACCGGGAGAGCAAATACCGATCTGGGCGAACTGGCGATTGGCTCAAGATCAAATGTGTCCAGAGCGAAAGCTTCATCGTCGTCGGGTATGAGCAAAGCAGCGTTGCGCGCGGTGGAATTGGCAGCCTCCTCTTAGCCGCGCGCCAAGGGAACGAATGGAAGTATGTCGGCTCCGTCGGAACAGGTTTCAAAGAGCGTGATGCCATCGATCTGAAGCGGATGCTCGACAAGCTGGCAACAAAGAGCCCGGCGGTCCCAATGCAAGGAAAACGACTGGTTTTCTCTCAGCCGACATTGATTGCAGAAATTGACTTCCGGGGGTGGACCACAGACGGACATCTTCGACATGCGTCGTACAAAGGGCTGCGTGAGAAACAGGACAATGCTTCGGTCTATGAATTTCTGAACGAGGAATGAGAAAGCCGGCCACTCGGTCAGTCCGCTACGCACTTGTTCTTTACTTCACATCGTCCCCCGACTAGTCAGCTCGCTCGACTCAAATGTGGACTGAACATGATGATGCAGAGATACCTCTGGACGTTGGACCGAAGCGACCGGCAAACCCGTAGCGGTTTTTCCACGGAAGCCGAACTTATAGATGTCTTGGTCGCCGAAGACCTGCCGTGCATCCTGCCGCCCGACTGGCTCGTTGCGACGATGCAGATGGATATTGAAGGAAGCGATATCGCAATCCACGAGTCCACTGCGGCCGCAGGCAACATGTGGAAGCTTGAACTAAGGGTGGTAGGGTGATGGTCGGTGCGGCCCGCTTGAGCCGCACCGCTTTGATGACAACTCGCCGTGCATATCTGCCTTCGCCAAACTCTGGAGAAATAGCTCGTCGGACGATGACTTCCCGATGACGTCGACTGCGCGGTCCATGCCATGAGGGACCTCTCAGGAGGGACGTTCACGAAGGTCACTTTTTGCTATATCGTCAATTAGCCGTCGGGCCAAGGCGGCTCTACTCACTAATCTGCTAGATTATCGCGTGCATCCTGGAACAAATGTTCGCGAAGGGCATTCTTCCCGCGCGATTAGCGAGGGCCTTCATGTGAGCAACCATTTCCAAACAAAATCAATGATAAAGAGCGGAACCCGACAGGTTTTTCGGGTCGACGATTTTGCTGACCGGTACAATCTGGACGAAAAGCAAAGACGCGATCTAGTGGCCCTGTTCGGGCAATTCGCCACGCTTCACGAGCTGCTCATAAACAGCCGTCTCCCCCGAGACAGCCGATAGTCGGCCTAGTGTCTCAACATCTATTTTTAGGAACCTGATGAGCAAACGTACCCTCTTCCAATTCTTTCATTGGTACTCTCCAGGAGATGGGCACCTCTGGAAAGAGGTAGCTGAAAAGGCTCCTTACCTCTCGCAGATCGGAATCACCGATGTGTGGTTGCCGCCCGCCTATAAAGGCGCGTCTGGCGCTTCATCGGTTGGATATGACACCTACGATCTTTTCGACCTCGGCGAATTTGACCAGAAGGGCAGCGTGACCACCAAATATGGTGTCAAGGCAGCCTTTGAGAACGCTTGCAAGGCTCTTGTCGAACATGGCTTGCGGCCGATCCATGATGTCGTGCTGAACCACAAAATGGGAGCGGACGAGAAGGAAAGCGTGGTCGTGCGACGGGTGAACTCCGACGATCGAACGCAGATCGAGGACGACGACGTGAAAGCCCTCGCCTACACCCGGTTCACTTTCCCCGGCAGAGCGGGAAAGTACTCCGAATTCATCTGGGACAGGCAGTGCTTCAGCGGCGTCGACGTGATTGAGCAGCCAGATGAGGCCGGCGTCTTCCGGCTTGTGAACGAATATGGCGAAGGCCAATGGAACGATGAAGTCGATGACGAGCTTGGCAATTTCGACTACCTCATGGGAGCCGATGTCGAGTTCCGTAATAACGCAGTCTACGAAGAACTGAAATATTGGGGGCGCTGGTTTTCCGAGCAGGTGCCTGTTGCAGGATTTCGCCTGGATGCGGCAAAACACATCCCGGCGTGGTTCTTTAAGGATTGGGTCGGCCATATGCGCGACGCGGTCGGGACCGACCTATTCGTCGTCGCCGAATACTGGCACCCGAATATGACGACGCTTACAAACTATCTGGAACTCGTCGACAAGCAGCTGATGCTTTTCGACGTTGCGCTCCACCACCGATTCCATGATGCCTCAAAGGCTGGTGGAGAATTCGACATGCGGACTATCTTCGATGGATCGCTCGTATCTTCAATTCCAGACCACGCCGTCACTCTGGTGGATAATCACGACACACAGCCCCTGCAATCGCTGGAAGCGACAGTCGAGCCGTGGTTCAAGCCCCTCGCCTACGCCTTGATCCTCTTGCGCGAACACGGCACGCCCTGCGTTTTCTATCCGGATCTGTATGGCGCGGAATACAGTGACGAGGCCGTAGGCGGCAGCCAGCAGACGGTAAACATGCCGGCAGTCAGCTGCCTGTCCAAGCTGATAGAAGCGCGCGAGCGGTTCGGCAATGGCCCGCAGAGTGAACATTTCGACGACGCGCATGTGATCGGTTTCGTCCGTCACGGAACAGAAAGCGAGCCGGGTTGCGTGGTTGTCATGTCCAATGGCGGAGAAGGAAAAATATCCGTTGATCTTGGCTTAGGCCATTCGAGCACCTCCTTTGTTGACTTTCTGGGTCATCGTGACGGCGAGATAACAACTGATGACAGAGGTCACGGCGATTTCCCAACCAATGGAGCAAGTGTCAGCGTTTGGGTCCGACGGGATGCTTTATAACCCTCTTGACGACTTTCCCCAGCCGATGTCGTCGGTCGCCGAATTCAACGTACGTCTGTGATCAGATTGTTCAGCAAAACGCGCGCTCATCAATCGGATTCTGAAATCCATCACGTCCTAATCTGGCTGTAACTGTCTCGTTTAGACCCTGGAGATGTTCAGTGCGTCGCATTGCTTCGGCGAGATGGATGCATAAAGCATGCGAATATTGCCCGGCACTTCAAATCCGGGGTCCTGGATGCTACTGCCAATTTTCACGAAACAACCGACAGGCTCACCACGCAGGCTCTACAGCGCATCAGGTCAAACCGAGCTGCACCTAGACCACCTCAGCCGTGTCATCGAGCTCGCCTGCCAGCGTGTCGTCGATACTGACCCCTTCGCCTGGTACACTAGGCGAAAGATCGTCCCCACCAAATGATGCGATCTGTACCATCATCTCTTTGGCGCGCAATATCGCCGCGCTCTCACCTCCAGCCGCGTCGGAGGCCATACGGACAGAGATCATCTCATTTCCCTCACCGTGAAATTCGACAGTCAAGGTTCCTTCGGTGGTTTTGGCAACATTCGTATTGAGCAACTGCATGTGAATTCTCCTGTTAAATTGCCGCATCGGTGGACCCGTGCAACTAGCGTCTTGTACAGGGCCGCGACAGCCGCGCCTTTAATCAGGCACATTGTGGGGAGCGGTCTCGCCTTCGACGAACGCCTCCCTCGCCTGCCTCAGTCTTTTAGTCTTGATGGCGCGAAGCTGCCTCTCCTCTTGCAGCGTCTGCATTGCAATGCGATCCGTTTGTTCTCGGGCCTCGATACGCGCCTGCTGTGAACTCGCTTGTCGCCGTCTCGATACGTGTTCGTCCATGGAAATCACACTTTCATATGCGCCAGAGGCGCATGTCCAAGTTCTGTTCGGACGCGCTTGGTTGGGATGAAATCGCGCCGGACGGGTGGGGCGCTCGACTGCCGTTTCGTTGGCCATAGGAAGAAATCGGAAAAATTCCCATGTTCACCATCCCCGTCACGTCCGATTGACACGGTCGCGATCTCGCAAAAGTAATGACAATCTGACGATGTTGTTCCGATAATCGATTGCTCCGTCCGTTGCCGTACGGAGTGCATTTGCGACAAAGACGCTGTCGTTCAGTGGTATGCCGACGATGACGGAGCGGTTGCCTTCGTCACCATCGGTCCATTGTAGTTCTGGATCAAATGATCGGTGATCTGCCTCTCGTCAAAACCAAGGGAGTACAGCGCGATAGCGGCTGTACAGAGAACGTCGGCCACCTTGTGGTCGAACGCAACCTGGTGGACGCGAAACCAGGTCACGACCGCGTTCAACAGGATCGGACCGCTTCTGCCAGCTTCGCCATTGTCTTCTTGATGCCGCGACATTTCTTTCCCTCGATCATGGCTAGGAACGAAAGCATGAACAGGGAGTTGAGCAAAAGGTTCCAGAGGGAGTTACGACATGGCCGCTCATCGCGCTCAGTGGAAGGGTCACATCAAGATCGGCGAGCTCAGCTGTGGTGTCGGTCTCTATACGGCGGCTTCCACGTCGGATCGCATCACCTTCCATACCGTGAACGCGGCCACGGGTAATCGGGTCCGCCGGGAGTTTATCGACAGCGAAACCGAAGAAACTGTCGAGCGTGACGAACAGGTCAAGGGTTTCGACGTCGGAGACAACCAGTACATCATGATCGACCCGGAAGAGGTGACGGCTGTCATTCCGGATTCTGACAAGATGCTGGAAATTGAAGCCTTCCTGCCCTGCTCCGACATTGACGATGTCTATTTCGACAAGCCCTATTATCTCGTACCGACGGATGATGTCTCTGAGGATGTGTTCGCCGGACTTCGTGAAGCGCTCAAGGAAGCGAGCGTCACGGCAATCGCCAGGACTGTTCTGTTCCGCCGGATGCGGACTGTGTTGATCCGAGCCCACGGACGGGGCCTGATCGCTACCACCCTCAATTTCGATTACGAGGTCCGTTCCTCTGAAGAGGCATTCAAAGAGATGCCGTCGATCAAAGTCGACGGTGAAATGCTTGATCTCGCCAAACACATCATCGGCACCAAGAAGGGCGATTTCGACCCTGCCCAGTTCGAGGACCGATATGAGAAAGCGCTCGCAGACCTGGTGAAGGCAAAGGCCGAGGGCAAGACGCTTCCCAAGCCGAAGCCCGTCGCGGTTTCAAAGCCAAACGATCTTCTCAAGGCATTTCGCGAAAGCGCCGGCATGGGAAAAGCCAAGCCTAAGAAGGCTGCCAACGCCAACGCCCGGAGGTCCAAAAAGGCGGTCGCGGACAAATCGAACGGCAAAACCCCACAGAAGAAAGCCAGCTAGGAGGAAGATCACCCATGGCCCCGCGTCGCCCCTACTGGAGAGGCTATCTCAAACTTTCGCTGGTCACCTGCCCTGTCGCCATGAGCCCCGCGACTTCCGATAGCGAGAAGGTCCGTTTCCATACGCTCAACAAACAGACCGGAAACCGTGTCGTGTCACAATACGTGGATTCGGTGACCGGAAAGTCCGTCAAGGAGGAGAACGAGGCGAAGGGGTACGAACGCGGCGAGAACGATTATGTTTTGCTCACCGATGAGGAGTTGGAATCAGTCGAGCTGGAGACGGTTCGCACAATCGATATCGAGAAGTTCGTTCCCCGTGAAAGCATCGAGTGGGTGTATCTTGAGACGCCGCACTATCTGATGCCAAACGACAAGATCGGGAATGAGGCGTTTGCGGTGATCCGGGATGCCATGGAAGCCGACGACGTCCTCGGTATCTCCAGGGTTGTCATCGGCAGGCGAGAACGCGCCGTCGTTCTGGAGCCTCGCGGCAAGGGCATTGTCGTCTGGACACTCCGTTTTGGCGACGAGGTCCGTCCTGAGGGAGAATACTTCCAGGAAATTGACAAGAAAGCCGACCCTAAGACCGTCGAGGTCATCAAGAAGATGATCAAGCCGAGGATGGAGAAATGGTCGCCCTCGATGGTGACTGATCCAATACAGGAAAGTCTGCTGAAGCTTATCGCCTCGAAGAAGAAAGGGGTGAAACCCACACGGAAGACCGACAGCAAAAAGGACAAGTCGGAGAAGCCGTCCAATGTCATCAACATTATGGATGCGTTGAAGAAGAGCGTTGAGGCCGACCTGAAAGGTCGCAGGAAAAGTGGATGACGGGTCCCGCTGCAGTTGGTGCGCGACAGCGGCTTGAGTGTCGGCATGTGAATGCGACTTCAAGCAACCCCACACCCCTTCCTCAGTAGATCGTGCCCGCTCGAAGTGCCGCGGCTACAAGCGCCGTATCCTTCTAGACGGAAAAGGTCTCCTTCAACCTGTCGATATGCGTTCGCACGGTGTGGACGGAGATCCCAAGAATATCGGCGATTTCTTGCGCGCTCTTCCCGTCGCACATTAAGACGAGGACTTGAATGGATCCCCAGATTTCATGGTCGTGCCACCAAAAACGACCGCTTGGATCGACTTGGCACTATATTTGAAAGGTCTAATTAAAGGAATGTGCGCATTCTCATGACACTCGCAACGCAAGGCCCTGGTCATGGATGGACAGCCCGAGATACCTAGCGCGGCCAGCCTTGTGATTGGCGCGGTCGCCGGCATGATCGCCGTGAAAATCGCCATCCTCTACAGCCTGACGGGAATTCCGTACGTCTTGGGCGTTCTCGCTCTTATCATCGCCCTGACGCAGTTCGGGTTGCGGTTCGTCAGCCAATTCTGGCGCGATTCGATTTAGAACCTTTTGAGGAACCATCACAGGCGCAGCGTTCATGGTGCGCTGGCTTGTTCCTATCTCAGCTATGTCACTCTCGCGATTAGCCCCACCCTCAAGCGGGGCTTTCTTTTGCTTGGTCATACGGGCAAATCATTGGAGGCTGACTTTCGGAGGAGGCCCAGGGTCACGCCGCAGCATCTTCACAGTTTTGACGCTGGCCCGTCCGGGTGCCATCTCGCCATTTTGCCCGTCGACAGCAGTGAACGTTAAAGGCTCGCCCTGGCTTGAGAAACGAGCCTTCCACTTCTCGGCGGCTGCGCAACTGGCTGAGCATTGCAGCGTACGCTCACTTCTATGATCATCGATGGTTCCCCGTCGACAGAACGCCACAGCGTCGTCGACGGGGATCGAGGTGCCCACCAGCGCCCGGAATTGAACCATTCACTGCGCCGTCGTCGCGATCAACTCCTTCAACGCATTGAAGATGGAGTTGCTAAACGAAGTTCCGAGATAAGCATGGTGTAACGTGACCTTTAGTTTCGGAGGCACTGGAACGAGTTGCGGGTGGCACCGTTGTCTTCCGAACCTACGGGTTCCACGCGCCTCGCATGGACTTCCCCGGCGTCTGACCGGATAGCAACTGTGAGGCGCGGCCAGATTTCACGAACGCTCGGGCAAGTCTGCCGTATCGATTTCTAAATCAGTTTTTCTTCCCCGATCCTCGACACGATCGATTCGTGAAAGCAGATCGGCGAAGGGATCGTGACAGGAATCTTCGGGGCTGTACAACGATTGAAGCCGTCGACGGAGGTTTGCGTCGCCGGCATGGAGGTCGAAACGCGGGCTTGCGCTGATATCATTGCGCTGAATCATGTGTCTCGCTCCAAGTAATGCGGGTCTGGAACGCATCAGCCCGAGATCGGTTCCAGTTGCCGCTCGTTTCCCCTCGGAACAGTCTCCACGAAAATTCCCGAGCCTTGCCAATAGCGTTGCTGCCAATCGCGTATCCCGCCTAAGATCGGCATTAGACGCCTGATAAGCTATCGGCGGCCATCATCAGCTTTTGTTCAAGCTGTCAAGCCGAACCGTGCCGAGCCAGGCCGTGGAAGCTATCCAGTCCGCCGAGAAAGAGATGGGCGGCCGGCAAGGATGGAACGGAGGTATCGACCGCGTCAGGATGGACGCCGATCAAAAGATCCCGCTCCATTGTCGAGCCCTCATGTCGGTCGGCTCTATTCGTGACGCTCGGCCCAGTGCGGATAGGTCACATACGCAGACGCCGGCGGCTTCGTCCGGGACTTCAGCGACCTCTCGGTCTTGAAGCACCTGACACACCCTATCCAGGAAAATTGGCTCTCACTTGCGGCATTTAGCCGGCCGGCCGCAGCTTCGATTTGATCTGTGCATTCGAGGACTGGATCGAAAGCGCGCGCCAGTCCCCACGAGCGCCCTCGCGCTCGCGAATATGCGCAATGTACTGAGCCCGCGCCTCCCGCATTGTGATGTGACCGGCGGTCCACTCCTCAACGAGTTCGGCAAATTTCGGATCGCTGTCAACTGCTATGCCCATGCTGGCAGCCCTAGCCAATGCTTTGGTGGCTACGGCGCGCCGATGTTCAATCATGTTCGGATCCAAGATTCGCTGGAGCTGGAAGATGCCAGAAGTGATCGCCTCTTGCAGTAGCAGGATGGCAACACCCGCGATGGTGCTCGACCGCATTGGCAACGGCCAGACAGCGGCGATACTAGACCAAACCACTGCCCTGGCGTTTATGAAAGCGCGCCGTCAGATCTGGCGGACAAGCCATCTGACCATGTTCGCCATCAGCAGGTCATACCCGTCCCATTCCATAAACTCTGTCGATAGCCAATGAGGACCTATATCGCTCATCCACGCCAGTGATCGGCCTTTGCCAAAGTCCCGGACAGCCAGAAGAGGCAGCCCTTCTCCGCGCCGGTCACAATGAACAAGGGTCGTTGAATCATTTTGCGCGCGTTCTGCCACCCTGTTCATGCCCAACAGGTAGGGTATCGGCGTTGTGATGCCACGCAGGATTGGGTGGTCTGGCTCCGTGATGCGGGGATCTAAACCCTCAGGCGCCTCGAGGCCATCCGGTCCGGCATAGATCTTGACGGGAAGCGCATCGTCCACGGCCGTATCATGAAACAGGGCCAGTCCGTCGATCCCCTGAAAGCTGCAATAGCCTCCCGCCATCATCAACGAACCGCCCTCCAGCACCCACTGGCGCAGCAGCTCGAGGCGGTTGACCGAGCGGCGGCCTTTCCTGGTCTCCGGCGTATAAAGCAACGAGAGCGCTCCGACGTCCGAAAGTACGACGGCTGCGTATTCCGAAAGCTGCTCCTTTGTCGTCGGGAACTCGCTTTCGCACCGCTCTCCACCGATCTGGGTCACGTCAAACCCATGTCTTGTCAGGGCTTCGATCCAGCGAAGTCCTCCATTGGAAAAGCGAGCTGACGCGCTGACCTCATAGCCTTTCGACGCAAATGAGGTCACGTGGAAAGTCTCGCCAGCGAGAAGGACCGGCTTCATTTCGTTCTCCGATTTTTGTTGGAGGTGGAGCGCTGATAGCGCTCCACCCGTCAGGCTTCAGAACTTGAATTCATCGACGTTCTTCGGGGTGACGATCTCGGCTGGCCCAAGAAGCACTTCGCCCTTCGCACCGACCTTGTAGGAGCCCAGGCGTCCTGCCTCGAAGCTCTCGCCCTCCTTGCCCGTCACCTTGCAAGACGCCACCGCCTGCGCTGCGTAATAGGTCAGGTAGCCGAGATCCTTGACGTTCCACCAGATGTCCTGGACCGATCCGTTCTGGATGTATTTCTTGATGAGCGTCGCCGGTGCCAATCCCGTCAGCTTGACCTTGCCAAGCAGGCCCGCCTGATCCATAGCGCGTGCGGCTGCCGGCAGGCCTATGCCAGCGGGAATGATGATACCTTTCAGGTTGGGAAAGGCCTGTGCAAGCGCCAGCGCCTGCTGCTGGTTGACCTGCTCGCTTTCCTGGCCGTAGGCGACCTGGACCAGCTTCATCTTCTCGTATTTCTTGTCGCCCGCCATGCGCTTCTTCATGAAGTCGATCCAGGCGTTCTGGTTGGTTGCTGTCGGCGTTGATGACAGGATTGCAAACTCTCCGTCGTAGTTGATCATCTGACCCATCGATTCCAGCATCATCTCCGCCAGGCTGTCGCCGGCGGCCTGGTTCAGGAAGAGCGTTCTTGCTGCCTGCGAAACGTCCGAATCGTATGAGACGACCTTGACGCCCTGCTTTTCGGCGCGGCGCAATGCGGGTGCGACCGCATTCGCGTCATTGGCAGAGATTGCGATCACACCAACCTTCTGGGAGACCAGATTATTGATGAAATCGATCTGGGCTTCAGCGGTCGCTTGCGACGGGGCCTGCTTGACCGCCTTGCCACCGATCTCCTTGGCCGCCTCTTCTGCACCGGTCTGGGCGACCTGGAAATAGGGATCTGTATCGAGCTTCGGCAGGAAGCCGACGGTCACTGGCTCCTTGGCGCATTCGGCGGCCTGCGCTGCGGCAAACGGCGCAACCAGGCACGAAGCGATAAGAAGCGATCGAATAAGTTGGGATGTCATGCTGTTTCCTCCTCCAATGGATCCGGTACGATGTGGACAGGCCAGTCCCGGAAACTACTTGCCTGGTTTGATGTCGAACTTGCGAAGTCTGGCTCTGGCAAAGACACGTTCGGCCGCGTTGCTGGCAACGAGCGACAGGATCAGAAGCAGGCCGATGACAGTGCCCTGTGCATCCCC
The DNA here is from genome assembly GCF_056399485.1 of Rhizobium sp. 01N424. Classification (NCBI taxonomy): domain Bacteria; kingdom Pseudomonadati; phylum Pseudomonadota; class Alphaproteobacteria; order Hyphomicrobiales; family Rhizobiaceae; genus Rhizobium; species Rhizobium sp. 01N424. The sequence goes on along the minus strand of NZ_JBFTRK010000015.1, from coordinate 46,746 downwards.
GCCGATCTGCAGAAGGCCGAGCACGTTTCTGATGGTGGCGACCAATAAGAGCGCCCACAGCACGCCCGTCAGTTTGCCCCGCCCGCCAAAGACACTGATGCCTCCGAGCAGTGCGATGGTGATCACATCGAGCTCGATCCCGAGCGCGTTGTTTGCCCGCGCATTGGCCAGGCGTGCCGTGTAGACCATGCCGGCTGCGGCACAGACGACGCCTGATGTCACAAAAAGACCGAAGACCAACCGTGCGAGGCGAATGCCGGAGTAACGGGCAGCATCCGGGCTGCCGCCGACCGCATAGATGCGTCGTCCAAGCGGCATTTTTTGCAGGATCACGGCAAAGATCGGGGCAAGGATCAGGAATGGGACGATCGTTTCCGGGATCGGCGAGTTGCCAAGCGTGTCTATCCCGAAATCAAGGAAGCTATCCGGAAATTCGTTGATCGATCCTGACCCCAGGAGAATATAGCCGATGCCTCGAAAGAGAGCCATTGTGCCAAGGGTCACCACCAGCGATGGCAGCCCGAGCGCCGTCACCAGAATGCCATTGAAAGCCCCGCACAGCCCGCCGGCAATCAGTGTCAACGGAATTGCAAAAACGAGAGGCATGCCTGATTGGACCAGAAGGCCGAACAGAACGCTTGTCAGCGCCAGGATGCTTCCGACGGACAGATCGATTTCGCGCGCAATGATCAAAAGTACCATTGGCAAGACGATGAGCGCGCGTTCGGAAATGCCGGCAATCGCTTGCGAAATATTGAATGCGGACGTGAAATTGTCGACGCCTGCTACGGCGTAGACAACGACGATCACCGTCAGTACTGCGAGGAAATTATCCCAGTTTGCAAAGCGGCTGATAAAGTCAGGTCCCTGCGTGCGGCTCTCGCTCATTGCCCAACCCCCTGATGTTTCCCGGTTGCCCGACGTGCCACATAGGCGTCGATGCCGATGGCAATCAGGATGACAAGACCGTAGACACCCTGAAGCCAAAGCGGATCGACACGCACCAGCGTCAATCCATTGTTGATGACCAGAAGCATCAATGCTCCTGCAGCCACGCCTAGGACCGTGCCCGAGCCGCCGCGAACGGCAACCCCGCCAACGACAACGGCGGCAATGACCGTCAGCTCAAATCCATATGCGACGCGCGCATCGACGGTGGCATAGCGCGATGCCCAGAGCGCGCCATCGAAACCGGCAAGCAGACCTGACATGCAAAAGGCAAGCAATACACGGGATCGCGCTGGAATGCCGATCAGTTTCGCACCATCCGGATTGGATCCGATCGCGTAGAACTCACGCCCGATCGAGGTCGATCTCAGGAAATAGCCGACTGCGCCAAGGGTCAGGACGGCGATGATGAGAACGGCAGGAATGCCGAGGATTTCGGTTGCCGTCATGTCCAGCCATGACTGTGGCACCTGGTCCGCACTGACCTGAGTGCCGGCTGCCCAGAGACTGTTCACGCCCCTGAAGACGGACATCGTCCCGAGAGTGACAACGATTGCAGGGACCCGTCCGTAGGTGACGATCAGCCCGTTCAACAGCCCTGCCGCCAGGCCGATCGCACATGCCAGCAAGACGCCGCCAAAAACACCGATCTCTGGATGGGCATGAAGCGTCGAGGCCGCGCCATAGGCAGCCAGACCGATGATCGCCGCAACCGAAAGGTCAATGCTGCGGGTCACGATCACAAGCATCTGCGCCAGTGCCACGATCATAAGCAGTCCGGCATCCATGGCAAGTGCGGACAGATTGGCTCCGCTCAGCATTCGCACGTTCAGGATCGAGACCGGTATGACAACGGCAGCAATAGCCGCCAGAAGGCCAAGCTCTCGGCGCGCAAGCATGCTCTTTGGGGACGCAGTCTCGCGATGGTCAGGCTGTGAGGTGCCGTCCTGAGATGGACGCGCAACGATGCCGCCATCGACCTTGCTGACGACAGCGTCGGTTGCGGCGGCGATAATCTTTTCTTGGCTTGCTTCCTGCCTGGAAAACTCGGCCGTGACGCTACCTTCCCTAAGGACCACGATCCTGTCCGACATTCCAAGGAGTTCTGGAAGTTCCGACGATATCAGGATGATTGCCATGCCCTGGCTGGCAAGATCTGCCATCATGGCGTGGACGTCTGCCTTCGTCTGGACGTCGATACCCTGGGTCGGCTCGTCGAGAATGAGCAGGCGCGGCTTGGTCGCCAGCCATTTGGACAGAACCACCTTCTGCTGATTGCCCCCAGACAGGGCGCTGACCGGCTGATCGTAGGAGCTGAACCTGAGGCGCAGGCGCGACAGAAAAGGCTCGGCGATCCCGATCTCCTTTCGCCGGGATATCAGGCGTGTCGAGGTGGTTTCGTCGAGAACCGTCAGCGTCGCATTGGTCAGGATCGGGAAATCCATGACCAGGCTTTGACCGATCCGGTCTTCGGAGACATAGGCAATCCCCTGTTCCATCGCATCCTTCGGCGAGGAAAACTGCCTCGGACGTCCGTCGATTTCGATAGATCCTGCGCTCGGCTGGTCGATACCGAAGAGAACACGGGCGATTTCGGTCCGGCCGCTGCCGACAAGGCCGCCCAGACCCAGGATTTCGCCTGCCCGGACATCGAACGTCGCACCACGAAATGCGCCGTCCCTGGCAAGACCCTTGATGCTGAGGACGACTGCACCCGGCGCCGTTGAATGGCGAGGGTAAAGACCATCGAGCGACCGGCCGACCATCATCTGTACGGCCCGCTCGCGCGACAGGTCCGATGCCGGTTCTGTACCAACATGCTTTCCGTCGCGCAAAACGGCGATCCTGTCGGCAATCCGATAGATCTCGTCCATGCGATGGCCAACAAACATCATGGCGACGCCGCGCGCTCGCAAGCTGTCGACCACGGAAAACAGCCGCTCGACTTCCCTTTGCGACAGCGCTGCGGTCGGCTCGTCCATGATCAGCACCGACGCGTCAAGAGAAAGCGCCCTGGCAATTTCGACCAGTTGCTGTTCAGACGTCCTGAGGCCGGACAGCGGGGCCGTCACATCGACGGTGAGACCAACGATTGCCAGCAACCGGCGGGCGTCTGCCTCAATCTGCCGGCGATCGAGCCTCAAGCGAAGTCCGGTCTGCCCAATGAACAGGTTTTCGGCGATGCTGAGATCAGGAAACAATCCCGGATGCTGGTGCATCACCGCGATGCCGGCTTTTTGCGCTTCCAGCGGCGAAGAGAATGCCTGGGGCTCTCCCCGCATCAGAACGCGGCCATGGTCAGGATGATGGACGCCAGCCAGCAGTTTTACGCAGGTGCTTTTGCCTGCACCGTTCTCGCCCAGAAGCGCCAGCACTTCGCCGGCACGCAGCTCGATCGAAACGTTGGAGACGGCTGCCGTTCCCCCGAAAACCTTGGTCACGTTTTCGAGCGATGCGACGACCGTCCCAGCGGCTTGGGAAGCAGTCATGTTTGCCACGTCAAGCATTGCCGCCGGCCAGTCCGTTCAGATCATGGAATGGATAGCGATCATGCATATGGTGGCGTCTCCTCTCAGTCGTCAAAAGAAATCCCAACTCCCACTGGGATTAATTAAAGCAATTTAATATAATTGTAATGCGAACACGTCAAGGGCAATCTGTCGGAGGTCACCCGCGCGGGCTAGCCGTCAAGGCCTTGTGCAAATCAAGGGTGGCGGATAGGGCTTCTTAGATAAAGCAGGCTGCATTTTTTGAAACATCGATACTGGTGGGGAACATGGCGGGCAAAGGCAGCAACTCGGTACAGTTACGGCACTACAACGAGCGTGTTGTTCTGGACGCGGTGCGCCGCTTCGGCCAGGCTTCCAAGGCAGAAATTGCCCGCTTTGCCCATCTGACCCCCCCTGCTGTCGCGGGCATCGTCGATGCGCTGGTTCTTGGTGGCTATCTCGTGGAGAACGGGCGGCGCTACGGCGGCAAAGGGCAGCCATCTGCCATGTATGCTCTGGCAAGCGATGGTGCCTATTCAATCGGCTTTCACATCGGCAGGCGGTCGATGGATGCCATCCTGATCGATTTTGCCGGCAAAAGCGTAGCCTATGAAACACATGACTACGACCATCCGGATCCGGACACGGTCAAGCGGCTGGCAGCCAGTGCAGTCAACAGGTTCAAGAAGCAGTTGGGGCCGCAACCAAGCCTCCGCCTCACGGGTATCGGCGTCTCGGCGCCATATTTCATCGGCGGCTGGGATGAAGAACTTGGCTTTCCAGGCGATGTTCAGCTGGCCTGGCGCCAATTCGACCTGAAGGCGCATTTCGTCGAAACCTATGTACTGCCCGTGATGATCGAAAACGATGCGTCGGCAGCGGCGGTCGCCGAACTCGTCTTCGGGCTCGGACAGCAGTTTACCGACTTCCTGCATATATCGCTTAGCACCTTCGTCGGCGCCGGGCTCGTTCTTGACGGTACGCTGCAGACCGGGCCGAACGGCAACACTGCTGCTTTTGGGCCATTTCCGGTAACCCATTCAAACCTGAGTTCCGTTCCGAAGCCCGCTGGCAGGTTTGAAGTGCTCCTCCACCGCGCTTCGATCTACACGCTGATCCATCACCTGAAGACCAATGGCATCGACATCAGCCGCGTCCGTGACCTGGACCCGATGCCGGCACAAGCCCGAAGGTTCGTCGAAGAATGGCAGGACGATTGTGCCGACGCGCTTGCCCAGGCCATCATCGGCAGTATCGCCGTCGTCGATGTCGAAGCCATCGTGATTGACGGGTTACTCCCCTCACCTCTCCTTCTCGACACGGTCAGCCGCGTGCGGGCCTGTTTCACCCAGATGCTTCCCCCCGGGCTCATTGCTCCCAAGATTACAGCCGGCAATCTCGGTGCGCGGGGTTCGGCACTCGGCGCCAGCATCATGCCGATCTATGCACAGTTTGGGCCGGATACCGGGGTGCTGATGAAGAAGGGGCTCGACAAGAAACCGTTGATGATCGGCTCACCGTCATGATGGCCGCCACGGTGTGGTCTGAGCCTGGACCGCGCGGGCGATCCGTCTTCGAGCCGAGAAGACCTGACGAGGTTTGGCGTCAGTGCATGCGCCCAACGACCTCTTCCATGGCGCCGTCGCGAAGACGCCTGCTCCCAGCTTTTTCGTTTACACCAAATGTGAGACAGTCCGTTACTTCCTGCCGCCTTTCGGATAGCTGATGGGCACGTTCTCAAACCCATGGGACTTGAATGCGCAAGGCACTGACAGTGACGGTACTCGCGTCCGCCATCTTATACGCAGGCATGGTGATTGCCGTCGTTGCGTTTTCCGAGCAGTACTGGCTACTCGATCTACTGACATTTGCGTGGCAATATGTTGTGGCGGCAGGACTGGTGCTTCTCGTTGCCGCGTCATTAACGAAAGCGAAGCTCGCGGTTGCGATAACTCTCTCGGCTCTCGTGATATCGATCTATCCCTATGCTGCTGTCCCGGTGGCCCAAACGGCCGCTCGATGCAGTTTTCGTGTTGTGACGGCCAACCTTTTCATCGAAAACACAGACGGTCCGGATCAGTTTCTAGCGTTTATAAAAAAGGAACAACCGGATCTTCTGGTGCTGCAGGAGACGCTGGACACATGGCAGGACCCAATCCGCAATCTTGGCCTTTTTCCATATGAAACGACCCGGGACCTGATGACCTATGATCGGGTCAAGGTGTTCTCGAGGTTTCCGATCCTGCGTGAGAGCATGGTATCGGGCCCCGCGATTGGCGGGCAGTTCCACAAGCACCCCGTGCGCCTCGAGCTCGGTGGCTGGAACCGCCCTCTCGTCCTTTACGCAATCCATCCGGACACACCGCGATCTCTTCAGCAATGGCATGAGCGGAATCTCCATCTGAAAACATTGGCAAGCAGCGTTAGATCAGATCTTCCTGCTTCCGACGTCGTCGTCGCAGGCGACTGGAACACACCACGCGCCTCCGGTTTCTACAGGGATGTTTTGAAGAAAACGGGCCTTGCCGTTGCGGGTGACGGTGATCCCTGGATAACAAGCCGCTTCAGCCTGAAACTGTATCCTTATTTCTACCTCGGTTCGACGATCGACCATGTCGCGGTTTCCGCTGCGTTAGCCGTCAGTGATCGACGGACGGGTCCGATGTATGGATCAAACCATCTTCCGGTCATTGCCGATATTGGACGTTCGGCGCCGGATGGCGCGCAGAATCCGCGTCCCGACGGGGCGACAGATCGATCATCGGCCTGCGCATCGGCGCGCTAAGGAAGAAGGCGCTAATGAAAGCCCGGGTGAGGATTTTCTGCAATTCAACTGCCCTGCCATGCGCAAGCCGGCACATAATCAGGTAGCAACATCTGTAACGCATTCGGGGCCGAGGCCGTCGCACACCTTGCCCGGCTCAAGTATCCGCAGTTGACTTGCAGGATTTGCGGAGCGACTGCCGGGATTGTGCTCAAAAATAGCACCAGTAGAGATGGCGCTAAGGTGAAGCTAGGGAGTGAGCACAAGGGAACTGAGCAACGAGGGGGTTGTAGCTCCGCTCAACCATAGAGATATGTTTCCTTGATCAAAGGCCAAGCCCGAAGGAGCATATTTCTCCGAGCCTTGCGGCACGCTTTCCAGTCGCTGTCGGTCGCCATCAGCGTATCCATCAGCGGAGGACTTGGCGCGGGGTGCTTCCACCAGCTGGTTTTGTCTTGGAAGCGGCGCTCAACGCGTCGTGGCCACGGTCGCAATCGTGCTGCAGGCCCGGAACCCATCTGGAGACCCGTCGTTATCATGGAAAGGAGATCTTTGATGACCGAGAGAACCACGACAATCGCCGGGATGCCTGACATTGCGCCAGCCAGGGAGCAGCCAAGGATTGAGCCTCTTGTCGGAAGCACCGAAACGTCCGAAACCAAAACGGATACCGAGGCTCCGCGCCCGCGCGGAGAAATCGACGCGCCTGTAGAGCACGCTAACGAAACCTTCCCAGACGATCACCCGAGCCTTGAAGCACTGCGGGAGGCGTCACGCCAACATACCGACGCCTTTGTCGTAGCAACCGACCTTGAGGATGCTGATCAGCGCGAAGCTTCGCCGGGGACACGCGAGCAACCCTAGTTGGCGGTCAGTTACCGGCCGCATAAAAGTCCGCAGCTGCGCTTCAATGAAAGGCAGTTGGGAAGGTCCGGTCTGACGAGGAGATCGGACCTCCGCCTGTCTTAGAAGACAACGCTCCACCAGCACTTCCAGCTTCGCGTATAGTTGAGGTTTGAGGCGTTACCCATCCTTACGCCGGATGATCGTCGCTCCCTCGCCGCAGATCCTGCGGTAGGCGTGTTCTGTTGGAGTTATCCAGTTAGGTGACGCGTTCACTCGCTAATCTGGCAATATATTGCACTTTCTCTGTCGCCGTCGTCTTCGGCTTAATCCAGGCATCGGGCTGCGGCTTCGGCGCTGTTTTCAGCCGCGGTATTGATAGAGATCGGCGTCCCTGTTGCAACGCGGATCACGGTGTGCACGATCAGCTCGAATAGCTCGGGCTTGTTGGGTAAGATCCGAATTCCACCCGTCAATCACAATACAGTCGCAGCGGCCTCCAAGTGACGTCTCCACGTCCACGCGGGGAGTCGTGGGCGTGACAGCGTCGGATCCGTCGCTACTGGCTGGACTGCGCGACGAAAAGATTGCGGCCCGCACGCATATCGACAATGTCATTTCGATCGCCAAAGGGGGTGGAATCCTCGATTTTGCGGTATCAAGCGTCGGGATGGATACCGATCAGAAGAACCTGTTTCATCTTCGCTCCCGCGGCCAGATCCGGTAGCTGGTTGACGGCTGGGAGTTCGGAGGAGGGAACGCGATTATGCCGACGTGTCGTCAAGATCTAAGAGTTTCACTTGGCTGCCTAAGTGGCCTCTAAGAAGCACAGTCGAACGTTTCAGGCTATATGTATAGCGCGACGTCGCTTGACCCAAAGGGTCATTGCACAGAAAGCAAGGCCGGTTATCCCCGCTCCCGCCTCAGGCCCGGGTACTGCCTGCACGCTCTTTGTGAGGTTGTGGGTGCCATTACCGTTGAGACTGATCGTTCCATTCGCGAAAGAACCGGCCCAGGAATCGGCGTGGAAAGTATAGTTGTACTGAGCAAGATAATTCGTAGCGCCGTCGATCACCTGAGAGACTGTACCAGTCCAATTTAGCTCAAGCCACGCGTTAGCCCCGAAGTTGTTTGCAGTCAGCCCGTCAACGATGAAATCCGAAAGTGACCCCTTTGTCGTTGTGGTGCTGTTCGCAACATACCATGGCGACCTGCTGAAATTCAGGTTCGATGTGAACATCGACCTGTTGGAGTACGATCCCCACTCATCAGCAACCTGACTATAACCAAACATATTGGGGTCGTTCGCCGCTGCAAAGGCGATCGAAAAAGTCGACATTGCCTTGGCAATGGCCGCTGGGAGATAAACCGATTGTGCCCAGGTCTTGAAATCATTGAGCGTGCCGGCATTTGATGTGCAGGAAAGGTCCGTTGAACCCACGCCTCCGCTACAGCTGGCTTCTGCCGTGCCCCCAAGGCTCAGAGCAACGATAATTCCAGCGATCGATAGACCAAGCTTGTGCATAAAAAGACTTCCCCAGCATGCTTTTGTTTCTGATGGCAAAGACGCCCGGACTAAGCTTTTGTCAACCATAAGCTATTTCTAAAGTTAATATCGTTCCGGCCATTTCGGAGGTCTTCTGTACGGACCGCGAAGGCTGTCGCGCCGTTGAAAGGGTGAAATCGACTGCCTGCACTATGTGTTGAGGACGACAAGGTGGCTCCGTCCACGCGCAGTTTGCACACCATGGCTAGAATACAGTTACGTGGGCGTAAGCTCAGGAAGAGCTTGGTCGATTTTTCGACAGGATATCAGCGCGATCCTGCGATCACTTCCTCAAATAGCTCTTCGTCCCGCTGTCCGTCAGACAGTAGTGCCCTCCTCTCGGACCGCTGCAATACGCGCCGCCACGGCAGGAACAGTCCCCCGCGGAAGCCGGCTCCATCTCTTCGGCCTCGGAACTGAGCAGCCCGAAAGAGCCTATCGTCGCCTCGCACGACTTTGTGCTCCCGCTCACTGATCCGTCACGACAGATGAACGTTGAGCCTTGGCAGTGGTCAATACCGCCTATTCGACCGCTGCACGGAGTGTTTGCAGCCAAGGGGGTGGCAAGCAGTCCCGCGGCTGCAAGGATCGACATTCCGGTCAGCACGGCTCTCAATTCGATCGGCTCCCTGCGGTAGAGAGCAAGTTGCTCCGTGTCGGCTTGCGAGCGGGTAGCATCAGGCACATACCGTTGCGGTAGTAGTTGAAGCCTTGGCAGGATGGCGTCAGCACACATTGGTCCTGGCAGGAATCGAGCGTTGCGCCACTCAGCTTGGCGAAAGGACGGCCGACGATCTCGACATTCTTGCTCGTGCGGAACGCCAGAGAAGGGCCGAAATCCCGGCCGACACGCCTGATGTCCGTCGTCCCACCCTTGTAGCCGGACACCGCGCCCGAATACTGCATCGCCTCCGTCGCCATACCCTTGAGGAAACATTTGTTATGCGCCTCGTTGAATGTGAAGGCGCGGCAACGATCATTGCCGTCGCATTCCATTTGGCAATCTTCGACCGTGAAGAGGTCAAGCGGCATGTCAGGCAAATCATAGCCCGGGAGATCCGTATGCTCGAACAGCCGCCATGGCGGATCCTGGGGCTGTGGTGCGGGAGTGACCGTGACCGTGGTGGGCGCGTAGCTTGCGGCCGCATTGCCCCCAAATGGCACCGGATCGTTTTCGCGGCTTGAAGTTGCACCATCGAGCAGGTCGATATCGAGCCCAATCCTCTTGGCATCTTCCGCAGTCAACCATTGCATCGATGCGGGGGCGGCGTCCGTGACATAGACGATGACATTTGCACCGAGCCCCAATTGCTGGAGATAGGAACCAACGAGCGCGTTGCCTGCGCTGCTGACATCCTGCTGGCCCAATGTGTCCGTGAAGACAGCATGAAACCCGACCTTTGAGGTGGACGTTATGAACCTATGCTTACCTGCCAGCCAGGCGAACCCGCAGGAGGATGCGCAAATCGCATTTTCGCCAACCGCGGTCGAAAACCCCTTGATCGAAATGGTCCGACCAATTTCCATGCCCACACCAGCCAGGCCGCCCGGACTGCTCAGAAAGACGACCGCATTGTCGGTGGATATAGCGAGATTCTTGAACCTGATGTCGTCACCCTCGGCGAACTCGCCAGTGACGGCAATCAGGGACAAGTCATCCTTCAGCTTTTCGATTTGAATATCTGCCGCGGCGGCCTGCAACGCTGGCAGCAGAAACAACCCCGCGACTACAATACTTAGACTACGCACGACACTTGACCCCTTGCCACCCTCAGGCGAGTTAGCGTCTACGCAACTAAAAAGTCAAAGTAGAAACTGTCAGGAGGTTAACGGCGTGGCAGAGCATGTCGACCGCCGCGCAACACCATTTCAATTGAATGTCAGTTTGACATTGCTGCTCTGATGGCTGTGCACACGTTGGGGTTGAGGAATCTCGGATGCTGAAGTTCACCAAGCATGTTGTTTCGCGCCACGCCACGCCATTTAGCTGTCGCAGGCTCGGTCCAGCCTCGCACTGAAGTTCGCCGCAACAACCTCGCCCGCGGCGACACTCAATTCTACCCCTTTTGGGTGAAGCACATTGGCAACACCCCAGTAAAAGCCTCTTCAGCGTTAACTTCAGCTAACTGTTATAGTTGACGTAAAGTTAAATCTGAGGCTTTCCTACCCTGCGGTAAATCATTTCGCTCCATGGGGAACACTATGAAACTTCGATATCTGGCGCTTTCTGTGGCCATGGCGTTCTCTGCGCCTGCTTTCGCTGCACCAAGCTCCGATCCCAGCACGGTTCCGGCCTTTGGAACGTGGATCGATCAAGAGGTCTTTATCAAGCCGGCCAAGAATGGGATCGCGTCAAACGAGCATACGTATACGCTGGGTGATGGCTGGTACACATTCGGTATTGCGGCTACTGCGCTAGGCGCCAATTTCAATTTTGGTAGCTTTACTGCCCAGCTGATAAACAGTTCGGGCGCAACGATTCAGGAACTGACCCTCCTCACCGATAAGCTATCGCCGACTTTGTTCGACGCCGTGAACAATTTTCACCTTGACGCAGGAACATACAAGATCTCAATTCTCGGCTACTCAACGGGCTCGTCCTCGGGGGCCGCCGCTGCGATTTACAACGGTGTTGCTCCGGTCCCGGGCCCTGAAGCTGGTGCTGGCCTTGGTGCCCTTGCCCTCGGTGGCGTGGCCCTTTACCTGCAGCGTCGCCGTAAGGACGAGAGCGCAACTGCCTAAGGCAATTGCTGCAGTGGGATGATTTGGAGGCTCCGGTGACGGGGCCTTCCTTCATTTGCAGTCCTGTGCGATGGCGTCCTGTCAGATGGCATCTCTACGCTCATCCGTTTCGAAGTCCTTCCACCGATAAAGAACGGATGATGCCCGGACTAGGCCGGATGGAAACGGCGCTCGCCGCTCGGAGCATCTCGCTCAAGCATCAGTGGTTCCATTGGCTCACTGGTAATTCTGTCTAGGTTACCGGGTCATGTTCGGGTGGCGGAAGACCTTCTTATTTTTCCGCGCCCGTTTTAGCGGTCGATCCGTTATCCCTGACATCGAAGCTGGAGCTGAGCATTTCGCTCAACGCCATCGCCAACCCTATCCTTCGACGCAGGTCGAGGCAGTTGGCGGTCAAGGCCCCGATTGGGGCCGGCCGGCGCTCGTCCCGTGCGTAAATGGGCGGAAGCTCAATTGTCGCAACATTACACGAGGTCCAAAACAAAAATGGCCCCATTGCTGGAGCCAAGTTTGAGATTTCAGTCAGAAGCCTAAGCCGTGGCGCCTTCGATCTTGCGCCGGCGCTTGGCCCAGAAAGCGATGCCGCCTATGGCCAGCGCACCGAGGCCCGCTCCGGCTTCCGGACCAGGAACAGCCGTCGGCGCATAGCTTGTATCAAGCTTGAAGTTCGAGATGTTCTGGTAAGCAGAAGCACCGCCGGTGCCACCGGTGAAGCCAATGAAGACGTTCTGACCGAGATCAGTCAGATCGAAATTCAGGCTCTTGGAAATCGACTGTCCGGTACTGGCGTTCGTGGCCGTGAAGCTGAAAAGGTCGTTTGCGTAGCTGAACGCAACCGAAATCAGGTTCGTCTGGTTTGCGCCAAGCGAAAAGTTGCCGTTGCCGCCATTTTCGTTCTGCGCCGCCTCTGCAGCGGACGGAAAGGTCGCCGTCGTGAAGATAAACACAGCGTCGTTCGCCCAGCTCTGGAAGCCGATGCCAAGTGCATTGGCCAAGTAATAGGCACCAATGTTACCGCCTTCGCCGCCGTGCGCGTTAACGCCGGCGCCGTCGTTTTGAATAATGAAGGACGCACCGTCCGCCTGTAGGCCGCTCGTGCCGACACGTGACAGATTGAGATCGAAGGAGCCGTTGAAGCTCAGGCCTTCGGTCGCGTAAGGTGTCGGAACAAAGGCTGACATCGAGGTGAATCCTGTGCCGTTGCCGACATTGAGGTCATTCGCGCTCGACGTTGCGCCATTGTTCAGGTGCAGCGTGCTCAGATCGATATCTTCGGCATAAGCGCCAGATATAGGCAACGCCGCTGCGAACAGCGCTGTGGCCAAGATTGCTTTGGCAAGAAATTTCCGTGTCACTTTATTCCCCAAGATACGCAGGTTGATCGATCCGCACAAAATTAGCAAAGCCTGAAGCTTAACAAAGTGTCAACGCAAACCATTAGTTGAAGTTAATTTGCAGCCGCCCTTTTCTGGGCTTTTATCGATTAGACAGAGAGAAAACCGGCTTTTACGCGCCAACACGACTAAAACCCAAGCGGGCTTGATGCGGTTGGCTGTTGACTATTTCTGCGTCTATCTTTCCTAGCGTGCCCAAGAATTCAATTGGAGCAAAGTCCTTGTCGGCAGCCATTCTCTCCTCGCAGTTACTCTGCAAAGCGTGGGGAACGCTAACGGAACACACCTTACGCTATCGTCGTCCCGACGGAAGCAGCGCCGAAATATCCCGAGAGGTATATGATCGAGGCCAGGCGGCGGCCGTTCTCTTACATAATCCCGAACGCGATACTGTCGTGCTCGTTCGCCAATTTCGCCCGCCCCTGCTTATCAACAATAGCGATCCCTACATTCTGGAGGCTTGCGCCGGCGTTCTTGACGGCGATCCCCCGGAAGATTGCGCACGGCGCGAGGCGCTGGAAGAAGCCGGCATAGTGGTGAACGATCTGCGCCTGGTTTCGGCATCCTACGGCAACCCTGCGGCACTCACGGAGGTCGTCAGCATGTATATCGGGACTTTCACCGACATTGGACGAACTGCCGGCGGCGGGCTCGTTGATGAAGGTGAGGATATCGAGGTGATCGAGATGCCGTTCAACGTAGCTTTCTCGATGGTTGCCTCAGGCCAAATCGTTGACATGAAGACGGTCATTCTGTTGCAGGCAATGAAGATAGAGCGAATGGTCGACGCCGGCCGGGGCTGAGCTTTCTAGCACTTCCTGAGGATCGGGCCGTTCACGTTGCTTCGGGCAGGCACCTTAAACGATCGTCCTTCTAGGTGTGCAGGCCAAATCTTCTGGAAGTCCAACTCTGACAGGCCGGTCAGCACGCCGCTGCGGCCCGGCCGGTTTGCCACAACGCTCGACGCTTTGCCAACGTTCATCGGTCGCTCGGCATTCTTGAAATTAAGCGCTGCGCTTTGGTTGAGCAATCCAGATATGATGAAACCTAAGCGCGGCGATCAAATCCGAATTCGACATACGGTTTAACTTAGTTCTTTCTGTATAGTTGACTGCTCGTTAATTTTACTGCTTTGCTGCAGTGCGGTGTATTTTTTCGACTCTAATGGGGACTACATATGAACTCGAAGTATCTTGCCCTAGCGGTGGCCTTGGCGGTCTCGACGCCAGCCTTCGCTGCTGCGCCCGTAAGCGACACGCAGACGGTGACAAATGGACTTTTTGACGCTGAGTGGACGTTCAGCGTCATTGCAAACAACATCTACCAGGTTGACCTCAGCGCCATCTCGTCAGCCTTCACTAAGGTAACGGGGACGTCGTCGGTGGCTGCCACGATCTTCGACAGCTTCAACAACTACGTCGCCGACGTCGGCGTAACCACAAATAAAAGCAAGCCGGACGCCTCGAATTGGACCTCGTTCACGGCCCTTACTGGTGGCACCTACACGCTCGTATGGGCAGGCTCGTCGAACAAAGTGACCACCACTGCGACAGCGAAGGTTTCCAACATCACCCCGGTTCCGGGTCCAGAAGCCGGTGCCGGCCTCGGCGCTTTTGCGATTGGTGGATTGGCTCTCTTCATGAAGAGCCGCCGTAAGGACGAGCCGCTCGCAGCCTGAAGCTGAGGAGCCTGCTAGAATATTCAAAGGGTCCATCTGATGGGCCCTTTTTTATAGCAACTACCTGGCACGGGGTGCAGTAACATCCCAGCCCAATTCCCGCCCGCAAGCAAAAAGACCCGCGCATGGAGGCCACGGCGGGTCTTCGCGCCTGAATGGGGTACAGGCTGGCTGCTTTTGCGGTGCTGCCACGAAACAAGTAAGCACACTACCATTTTCTGCGCAATGCTACCATTTGATGAGCCGGGAAAGCGAAAATTGCAGGCAGGATGACCGCGCCTGCGAGAGACCACGCCCGCGCATGTTCGGAACGGAGCTCGAGGTGGCCATAGTTTGGCTGTTCACCGCTCAGAGCGATGCGACCACCCTGTCACGCCGCGAATTCGTTCATCTCGTCAAGGTCTCATCGTGAGATGTTGCACGCGTGCTTCACCCATTCGGGCTACTCGAACAGCAAACCCGCCGGAGGTCTCGTTCCGGCGGGTTGTCTGCCTGCTTTGGGGCAAGCTGGCGGCTGCGGTGCTGCCAACTTTATGTAAGCACGCTATCAAATTGTCAGCAATGCTACCTTGTGGTTAGTCACACGATTTCTCGCGTCTTATTGGGTAGGAGGTATTACTACGTGGCAAGGCTGGTTTAGCAGATCTACTATGCCTTAATCGGCATTCAAAAACCTACCGTAACGATGCTTTGTGACAATCCAGTACACGCATCGGATGCTTTGTGATATGCTTGTAAAGAAGCAACAATCACGAATAACGTAATAACTATGTATTAGTGCATGCAGAGGAACATGGTTGACTTTGTCTTAACGGTGCTGTTTAAATATGCTGCGGTGCGAAAGATTTTTGTTGTAGATTGGGGTATTCCTATGAAGAGAACAGTTATGACGGCGGTTGCGGCCAGTGCGTTGCTCGCATCCGCTTCGATTGGCTTTGCTGCGAATGGCGACGTCGTAAAGAACGGCAACTTCAGTTCCGGCCTTGGCGACTGGAATGTGAGCGGCGGGACGGTCACCTCGCAGAGCAGCCAAGATTATGTTGATCACGCTGGTGGCTCCGGCAATAGCGGCACCGGTCTATTCGCTGCCTTCGGCGCCGGCGACAATCCGAGCGGCACCCTTTCCCAGGTGCTGTCTACGGTTATCGGCGGGCTCTACACGGTTTCGTTCAACTACGGTGGTTTCGGTTCGCAGGGCGGCAACGCCCAGACGCTGACTGCAACCGCTGCTGGTTCATCGTCATCCTTCACCGTCGGCACTGGACAACTTACATCGGCTCTGAACTACGTGATGACCTCGGCCGGTGCGTTTACCTTTACCGCGACTTCGACTTCGACGCTGCTGAGCTTTATCGGTTCGGGCGCGACAGCTAGCGCCGACCTGCTGCTTGACAACGTAAAGGTTGTTGGCCCTGTTGCGGTTCCTGGCCCCGAAGCCGGCGCTGGTCTGGGCGCTCTCGCTCTTGGCGGCATGGCACTTTGGATGAAGCGTCGGCGGCGTTCGGACGTTGCTGCAGCGGTCTGAAACGGGATTTCATCTAACTTTTAAAGGCCCCTTTTCGGGGCCTTTTTCATAATATCAGGTATGCTGGCGACGAGCGTGGCGCGGTTTTATAAAGCTGTCCTGCGTGACGATGTCACAATGCCTTCAAGTTGCTGTTAAATCACCAATTAGCCCAACATTAGTCACCCTGTATAGCTAGACAATGCTAATCCTTTATGAGCATTAGGACTTTGATAACCATAGCTCCCAACATGGTAGATTAGTAACATGAGCATCAAATCAATTGCATTGGCCGCTGCGCTCGTCGCCGCGGTGGTGACGTCGGCAAATGCCGCGTCCCCAAATCAGATCAACGATGGCAAGTTCGAAAGCGGCTGGGGTGACTGGTCGAAGGTCAAGAGTTCTATTGGCACGCTCGATGGCTCGAACGCAGCGAAGATCGGTAATGGCACCGCGCTCGGCGTTATTGCACAGTACTTTTCGGTCGCTGCCGACGGCCTATACACGCTAGCCTTCGACTTCAAGTCGATCCAGAAGTTGAACTTTTCGATCACCGACGTTGCGTCCGGTATGGCCGTCGTATCGAACAGCATCATTGGCGGTGTCGCCGGGAAGTTCACCACTTCGCTATCACTCGACGCGGACAACCTCTACTCCATCTCGTTCAGCAGCCTCAATGCGAAGGTCGATAACGTCTCCGTGCGAGCAGCGGTGGCTGTTCCTGGTCCTGAGGCTGGCGCGGGCGTTGGAGCTCTGGCCATGGGTGGAGCAGCGCTTTGGATGGCACGCCGTCGCCGTGAAGCGGCAAACGCTGCTTAATATCGTTCATTCGACACCGGTACCAGAAGAGGCTCCCCCGTGGGGCCTCTTTCATTTGATGGAACAAGCCGCAAGCACTGCCTTGCCTGCCAAGCTTTTCAAATTGGCAAAGCATCGCTAACGTCACTGTGACAAGAACGTCGAATGGCGCAATTGAACGCAGAGAACAACAAAACCATCAGCAATGACAAAGCTGCGCCCGCTCCAGTCAGGAGACGCGTGATGTGGCTGATGATTGCATTCTCAATATCGATTGTCTTGTCGACCGTTCTCTTGTCGAACAACATGAAGCATTTGAAGTCGCTGATGGTAAAGCTCGGATACAAGCCTTCCGTGGCAAGTATCCAGCCCCCGCCTCTCTTCCGTCAGGGAAGAGTGTTCAAGCCGGGTGTCGTCAAGTTGCTTCCGCGTCTCGTTGCTGCTCCCGAGCCAGCGCTTGCAGGCGCCTTTCTACGCGCTTGGCGACGGGATGGCCGTCAATATTGCGATGCGGTGCGCCGAGCCCGTATCGATGTTTCTGAATGGGAAGGCTCAGAGCTTTTCGAGACTGGGACATATGAGTGTTCCTTTGAACGATCCTGGTCCGATGGTCCCGAAAAACGCTCCGTCTTTTACCTGGTGCGCGGCAACTCTTCAGGGGCGATCAGCACGATCCGCGCAAAGCTTGTTAATCCGAAAACAACGCCAAACGGCGAGCTCGCTACTGATACGGCGGCTGCGCTGGCTTCCTTCGTCGCCGCCGCGGGATGGACGGATCTCAGCGAAGAGACTGCAGGGTCGATCGCGAAATTACAGGATGTCAAGTTCGAGGCATTCGGCGCGGTCCTGAGCTTTTCGCGAGAGCCCACCAGCAGGGCAAGCTTCAACCTGATCCTAGCCACCTCGCCGGCGACCGATCTGCAAAAGAAGACTTCTGCCTACTTTGAAAGGGAAAACTGGCTACCGCTCAGTTATCAGAGCTCACGCCACCCTCTCGCCGACGGTCAGGCGCTTTAGTACGCCAGAACAGTGGCGTTCCCACACATATCCTGTGCCGCTACCTGATGATAGCGAATATCAGTCCGACCCAGCACATCGCTGAAAGTTCAGTCGCGACCATAAGACTGAATGCTCGATCCGTCATAGGTTCCCCCCAGCCGACCTCCATCGGCTATAAGAAGTATATTCCCCTATCCGAAAATGTCCAGATGATGACACTTACGCGACACGCCGAAACTGTGTCCTGATGTGGTCGATATAATGCTGGCCTGGAGATTCGGCAGTCACCATCTCCGAAACCGCCTCTTCGGTGACGCCCGTGAACAATCTCGTCTCGCCGTTCTTGAACGCAAGACGCAGTTGGCCATCCGCTGGATCGAAAAACACGGACTGGATGATCCTTGAGGAAATCGCGACTTCTTTCATGTCCAAACCTCGCTGCTGTTTCCAAAAGTTGTGGCAGGGAACCTCCAATATTTGCTGAAACGAGGTAGTTAATTATCCTTCAAAAGCTCACTGGCAGTCACAGGTGACGTAACGTGAGCCTTTCGCCAGCGTCACGCTCGTGCCGTGGTGCGATTGTCATGCAAATGCCGGGAATCTAACACTTTAGCGGTAAGTTACTGCCCTTGCAGGGGCTTTTGCGCACCCACGGTTGCTGCAACGCAACAACGTTCCCAAAAATAGACGGCGCGAATTAACCTTCTGTTAATTTAACGGGTGACGCGAAGCTTCAGTTAAAGTATGGATTTTGCAGCCGTAAGAGGAGCAGAGTATACCCGAAATGCTGACAGCTGCGACCAAAGATAGCCAAAGCACTATATTTGAGGCTGACAAAATCTCTTACCCGCATGCGAACGAGAATTCGCTCGCTTATGCTGGAAAACCGAGTGTCCCGGCCGCTCGCAAGATTGAGTTTGCTCTCAAGCGGGCGCTCGATGTCGCGGTCTCTGGCTCAGCATTGCTTATCCTGGCACCGGTGCTGATCATTATTGCATTTTTGATCCGGCTCGAAAGTAAGGGCTCTCCGCTATTCACGCAGCTTCGCTGGGGACGCGGCTGCACGAAGATCAAGATCTACAAGTTCCGCTCAATGCGCAACGACGCCGGAGATCCAACCGGTGTGCGGCAGACCGTCAAGAACGATCCCCGTATCACCCGGGTAGGCGCGTTCCTCAGGAAGACGAACCTCGACGAGCTTCCGCAACTTTTCAACGTGCTTCGCGGCGACATGTCGCTCGTTGGTCCCCGCTGCCACGCTATCGGCATGCTTGCCAGCGGCGTGCTTTATGAGGATCTCGTGCCGGAATATCATCGCCGGCACGTCATGCGGCCTGGACTGACGGGTCTCGCCCAGATGCGCGGCCTGCGCGGGCCGACCGATCGTGCATCAAAGGCTCGCGCGCGGGTTCATGCTGATCT
Organism: Rhizobium sp. 01N424; assembly: GCF_056399485.1. Taxonomy (NCBI): domain Bacteria; kingdom Pseudomonadati; phylum Pseudomonadota; class Alphaproteobacteria; order Hyphomicrobiales; family Rhizobiaceae; genus Rhizobium; species Rhizobium sp. 01N424. The sequence goes on along the minus strand of NZ_JBFTRK010000015.1, from coordinate 27,619 downwards.
CTACTATGTCGAAAACTTTTCGTTTCTCTTCGACGTGGTGATCCTTCTTGGAACCATCCGCTCCGAGCTTACGCGCGGCCAGGGTTTCTGAGATCTGGCGCTGACGTCGACGATCTTCCGATCAATCCTCGGTGTTTGCGACAGACCGGCGATCTCGACGACCGTGAACAGGGCTGCAAACTTAGCCGCCATTTCCAGGCCTTGGCCCAGCCCCAGTTGGAAGCGGCATGATCGCCAGCATGATCTTACTATGGTTGCTCGGTCCGAGGTTGACCTGACCGATTTCATCGCCAGGCTTCATTGAGCGAGCATAGGAAAACTCCGCCAGAAACTGCGGCGTCCCACTTTCCACGGCGTAAAGGCCGAACTGGACAATGCCCTCGCCGCCATCCTTGTTCCCAATCGCTTCACGTTCTTCCAGGTAGGATCGGCTATGTCTGTTGGCGATAAGCGTGACGGTCGAGCCTTTGAGCTTTGCGTCAGCAACGGGGAAAGGACGCGCGAGCGGCTCGCCGACGAGCAACCCTTCCGTCATCATGTCGATGCTTTTCCAATACGCCTCCAGAATGCTGTCCCCACGGAGGTAGTTGGAAAGAACGCGAACAGGGTCGGGAAACTTGCCAGGAAAATTACACGGCTCCCGAACGGTTCCAAAGGACGCCGTGGCGCCGGCCCTTATGAGCGCGGTGATGGGGGTCTGATGCCGCTCATCGGCAATAGCTCCCCCGTATGATGTCAGATGGTCTGCGTAGGCGCCTGGACGAAAGCGAAGAGTCTCCAGATCCTTCAAAACGGCCAGCCCGGTCTGGTAGGCTAATACGTCCGTTTTTCCCGACAGCGTCTGCGCTTTGACGACCGAGATCGCGACCTCGTTGGCGAGTTCGGCCGACGTACGATCCATGGACGCTTCGCGAGGACCGGAGCGGGCTTTGTCGCCTGTCTTGACCAGGAAAACAGTGCCTTCGGGGTCAGTCATGTCTGCCGCTGCGCCGCGCTCGGCGAGGGCCAGACTATCACTGGCCCCGCCGCCGCCATAAAGAAGCATTGATGGCCTTGCCTGAAGCGAAGCCCCCGCAGCAGCGCCCGCGTCCGCATTGCGCGGCGTGACATTGCAATTGCCTTTCCAGGACATTGTTTCGATCCCTTGCGAGAAAGCCGAGGTGATCGATTGATTGGAATCGACGCGGTAAGGCTTGTCGAAAGCCAAGGTATAGGCTGCAAGGCCGGGATAGGCGGGCGCGCTCTGCAGCTTGGCGATTTCGCGCACAAACAGATGGCGCGCGATATAGTTTACACGCGGTAGAGCTAGCGTGATGATATTTGAGGGCGGAATGCCTCTCAGCTCTGCATATCGGGTTCCGAGCTCGACTGACTGCGGATCATTACCGTTGACGATCACCCCCATCGTGGCGGGCACTATGACACGCTGCTGTGGAGACGCTAGGGGAAGGACGGGCAGGTCCGATTGGCCGAAAGCCGGAACACCTGAAAGGGAACTCGACACGGCAAGAAATGCCAATATGGCCGAACGCATTCGATTGGATGCCCTCAAAATCAGACTCGATTGAGAAGCAGATTAGGCCATGGCGGGAGGAGGCACAATCGCCCTCTCCATCTGAGGCGGCGCTGGCGATCCAATCAGGTCTCGGAGACGACCTTGACCCACTCGTTCGGATTGCTGCTCGACTGGACGCTGACCCAGCGATAGCCGGTGCGGTTCCATGCCACGATGCTGTTGCGGAGGTTGTCGAGTACAAAGTCGCCCTGATCCGTCCTGACCGTGAGAATGAGATGGCCTTCATTGCGTGGGGTGACGACCACCGAGAGCGACAAGGCCGCGGGCGCGACACCGAGACGGATCAATTCGTCGCGCTTCTGGACCGCATAGTCATTGCAGTTGCCCGATGTCGTAGTCAAAGACCAATCGACTGTGCCTTTCTGGGCGTCAGGTGCGATGCGTTCGTTAACGCTTCGGTTCACGCCACTGATCAGGCTCCAGGTGCGGTCGGTTAGTGTAAGTCGCCGGCCGCCCGCAACGCGCTTGCACTGCGCCGCGTAATTCATGCAGAACATGACGTAACCGATCGGGGTCGGCTGTTCATTCGCTTCCAGCAGTCGGCTTGCCGGCTTGACCGGGAGGTTGGCTTTGGGCGAAGGCAGGCGGGGCAAGGCCACTGCCGTCGACGCCATCATGGCAATCATCAGTCCTGTTGCAAGCGCACTCCGAAACAAAGCTGCCATTTGATTACCCCTGTTCATCTCTGTTGGATCGAACGTAACGGGGCCTGCTTGAAATCGGCTGAAGCAAAAGGCGACAATTTTATCGATGTTGTGAATTGATGCACTTTTGTTCGATCAGCGAGATCCAGCCCCGGCAGCCTCCCTCTGCTGCATCGAACAGGATAATCCCCCGGGGCGCAGAGCAACAATTAGCCACTTAGGGCCAATCGCTAATCTTGTTGTATTAGGAAAACGCGTGTTTAAAAAACCTAGCTTAGGTCTCACACGCGTGGCTTCATTGCCGATGCGACGCGATGGGCTCGTGAAGCACAAACTTGTGATCTGTTGCTACGCGCCTGCGAAAGTGCAATGACCGGCGGACTTATCCGACATCCAACAACTAAAGTGAAAGGCCCGTGAGCTTCCTAAGTTCACCTTTGATCGCCTGTTTGTCCCTGAGGTTCGCTATCGACCGCTCGAGCTCCATCGCCTTGGAACCGACCAGGAACCGGTACCAATAGCCCTGCAGGAAATGATAGGTCGTACCCTCCCTCCCATCAAGGAAACCCAACTGCACAACGTATCGCAGCAAAAAATAGCTCAATGCCGATAGCGTGTAGGGAAAGCGGTTATAAACCTTGTATTTGACCCATTTCTTCAACGCGGCTTGCTTCGAGGTCGAGCCGGCGCCGGCCGCGCCGGAACCGAGAAAGTCGTATTTCTGATTGAGTATTTCGATCGCTTCACGGGTTGCATACTTGTTGTGCTTGTCCACGAAGAAGCCAATGTCGTTCAGGTTATGGTCTGCGAAACCGCCTTTGAAATGAACGACGTCACCGCTTGTGACGAATATGTGCTCGTCCATCCATCTCTGCTCAGTCACCCCAAACCCCCGGCGAAACGTCCTGAGCAATCGCAGAGGATAACGCCCGCCCCACTTGATCCACCGTCCGAGGAAGATGTGCTTGCGATCAAAGGTAACGCCGTTGACGGTCCCAGGCAGCTTTACAAGATCTGCTTCAATCACAGCGGCCAGGTCCGGTTCAATATACTCGTCCGCGTCCATGCGGAAAATCCAGGTGGCTTCGGTTGCAATATGCTCCAGGCCCCATTCGAACTGATCCGCTTGGTTTTTGAAGGGGTGTTGCAACACCTCTGCTCCGAGACTGGCCGCAATTTCTACTGTCCGGTCGGTCGAAAAGGAGTCAATGACGTGAATTGAGCGAGCAATCCGTTTCACCGAATGGATTGCGCGTTCGATGTGCTGGTCTTCGTTGTAGGTCAGTATGACGACAGCGATGTCGGCCATTCTAGCAGTCTCCGGAAGATTCGGCACTTTCGAGCCATTTGTGAAATATGATGCAACGATTTTCAGGCAAACTGTCCAGAAACGCTTTTTCCAACGTCTCCGCCCAGATGTTAGGATTTCCGCTTTCTAAGGGGAACGGCAGGGTTGCCAGCGTAAACCATATGAGGCTCGAGATCCTTGAAAGCCACACCGCGCGCGCCAAGGACCGCATGTTCGCCGATCCGAACTCCAGGACCAACGAACGCTTGCGCAGCGACCCAGGAGTTCGCCCCGAGCACGATCGGCTTGGTTTGCAACTGAAAGTTTGGATCGTCGATGTTATGGGTGCCGCCGCATAAATACGCACCCTGAGAGACGAGGGCATAGGGCCCAAGTTCGATCATGTCCATGCAGTAGCAAATCACGTCCGGTGCCAGGCAGGCGTGATCGTGCATTGTTAAATTTGATGGGTACCAGACTTTAACGCCAGGATAGACTTTTGCGGTCGAAGCAATTTTCGCGCCGAACAGGCGCAAGATAAATCGCCGCCAGGCGAACATGGGTGCTGGCGTCCATTGAGCGAAGACAACCCAAACCGCAATCCAGATAAGCCTCGTCATCCGGTGGCGAAGCGGGAAGCTCGGACCACCCTCACGGGCGTTTATCACTGACGCATCTAAAGGTGACACTGTAAACCCTTTATTTGGTAACTATGGGGTGCCCAGCCTGCCGTCGCTGAACGCTTGATCATCATGGCTTTTGTGACTTGTCTACAATCTTGTTCTTAACTTGGTCGAACAGGTTTCCGGCCAGAAGCATGCGCGAGACCGACTGGTCAGCGAGGATGCCCACATCCGACTGCGCGATCGAATTTCCTTCGATGAGAATATCCTCAAGGCCGGACCCTTTATTGTCAGATCCCAATAGCTGAATGGAGCCATTACTTAAAAGCTTGTTGTTACGAACGACGACGCCAATGATCAACGGCGCGCTGGCATCCCTCGGCGGTTGCGTCCTGATCTGAATCAGACCTCGCCGCCCGATAGGGGCGCTCGCAATTGTGTTGTTCAAAATCTGAACATAGATCAGTGGTTGGAGCTCTCGATATTTCAGACCCCGCAGGAAGATCCCATCGCTTCGCTCAAATGTGTTGTCGGCGATGACGTGGTTGATCGAGGTGCCGAAGAACTGGAGCGCGCCGGTGTCCTCGAAGTGATTTCCGATGATGAGATAGTTTTCTTGCGCTGGCCCGACCACGGCCTGAGTACTTTGATCAGTCGCCGGGACGCCCTCTTCAAGCACTATTCCACCGGTCTCATCTGTGGCGGCTATCCGTTTCACAACTCCGCGTCCCTGACCAGTCAAAAATATGACGTCCCCGCCGATACACTGCGCAAGCTTTGCCGGATCGATGCTGGCGCTGGAAATCTGCAAGCGGTCTGGTCCATCGGATTGCACTGGCCCGGCATAGCAGCCGCCCGGCCCATCTGATGTCATCGCCTCTCGGTCCCATCCCATTAACCGCGTGAAGCTGTTGTCTTTAAATATAATGTTCTTTGACAAAGGTTGGCCGGCAGAAAACAACGTGTTGATGCCACCGCCGGTACTTTGCAGATCGGCGCCAATCACGGCGTTGTTCTCGAAGACGAGATTGTTCGAAACCGAGATAGAGTACCACCCGTAGCGCCCATTATAGAGCTTGTTGCCGGCAACGCGGCTGTCGCGCGCCGAATTCAGGTAGAGCGAGCGCCCGGAGGACAGAATGTCCGAGTTTGTGACGCTGAGGTTGCTGCCGCTTAGCCTGATGGCATCAGGGCCGCCGGAACTCCAGCGAAGCGCGGTTGCCAGGCGCTGCTTGATATCTTCGCCGGACAAATGACCGTAATATTGATTGGCGCGAATGCGGATCCGATCGATCTGAATGTTTCGCGCGTCGGCAATCGGCTGCTTGCCGTCGAAGCCACCTGCGATGATGTGGTTGTGCAGGCCGGCCGCGATCGAAAGATTACTGATGCCAAAGTCAGTCCGCCCCGAGATCATGACATCAGGCGCAGGCTGCTTGTCGTCAAGAAGGATCGAGGTCAGGTCCTCTCCTTCGCCTTGCAGAGTGACCAAGGACGGTATTGAAACGGTCTGCGAAACGAGAAATATCCCGCGCGTCAGCCTAACTGTCCCTCCTCCCGCGCGTGCCATAGCGGCAAGTGCATCATTTATGCGCCCTGTGTCGTCGGTCTTTCCGTCGCGGGCCGGCACTGTGATGAGCCTTTGTGAGATGGCAGGCTGTGGTTGGATACTTATGTCTGCGATGGCAGGCGCGGCCGCTTCAGACCCATCACCATTCCACAGATTGGCGTGGTAAAGACCGGCCGGGATCGGACTATCGACAGTGAAGCGACCGTCCCAAAGATCTGCCTGCGAGACCGGCAACCGGGTGTGGCGCCCATCTGCTGCTTCGAGAACAAGTGCCGCACTCGCCGTCCGGGCGATGTTGCGGCCGAAGACCCTGACCAGTCCTCTACCGTCGGCGCCAATCTCGGCGCGGGACCAGTAAACTGCTGGTGCATTGAGTGTCACATTTGACGCGCCATCTGTCGTCTTGACCTCAACGTCGTATTGTCCGGAAAGAAAATTCCCCGGAACTTGAAACTTCAACGATGTATCTGTTCCCTGAACGATGGATACCGCGTGCCTCTCATCCTGTCTGTCATTCAAGTTTCGGATCGAAACAACGGGGCTGCGGCCGAAACCTTCGCCAATGATCATAGCGGTTTCGCCAGGCTTTACGGGATCGCTCGCCCAATGGATTTCCGGCGTTCGAGCCCAAGCGGCCTGACCCGTTAGCGAAAAGAAAAGACTTGCGAGCAAATAGAAAAACCAAGCCCTTCTCCTTCCCGCAGGGAAGAAAAGATGGGCGCCGGAGGGATGTCCTGTTTTCAACCTCGCCACCTCGCTATGAATACGAGCCGAACGCGTTGACCAGCGCTGTTGCGACGGTCCTGCGCGAGTAACTTGAACTGACAAGGCCGCGAGCTGCAGCTCCCATCACTGCCACTTCCTCGGCCGCCAATCGTGAGGAGGCGTCTAGCGCGTGAGCGAGCTCGTCCTCGTTATTGGTAATTTCTATAGCGGCACCCTTTGTGAAGCCATCGGGAAGATTGCATGCAGCCGTCATCAGGGCCGGCCGGCCGGCTGCCCAACCCTCCAGGATCACCATAGGCAGCCCCTCACTGTGGGAGGGCAGAATGACGAAGGTGGCAGCCGACAGCGTCGCTAACCTGTCATTTCCATATTGGGGGCCAACATAGCGCACGTTGCCATAGCTGGAAGACAATTCAGCAACGGACGCCTCAAAGCCGTCGAGCTGATCGACCCAACCGGCAAATACCAGCGCGCACTCCTCCCTGAACGCAGCCGACGTGTCGCAGGCCCTGCGCCACGCCTGCAAAAGTTCAAGACAGCCTTTCTTTTGATGGATCCTGCCAAAATAGAGATAGATTTTCTTTCCTCTGAGACTGTCATCATACCAGGTTGGAAGCTCGGGCTCCGAGCCTGGTATATCGACGAAATTAGGGATAAGAATATCCCGGCAGCCCGGTACTGCCGCATGCACATCTGAAATCTCTTTGGTTGTCAGGGCCTGTACAAACGCGGCGCGCTTCAGAAAGGCATTTTGATAGGTCCGCGAAATGACGGATTTGAGTTTCCGCGACCGTGCAAGAATCCAGCCCTCTAGCATGCCGTGCGGCACGACGGCATATTTCCCGCCGGTCAACCTCGACCACAGGTAAACCGCAAGGCAATGGAACATCCACACACCGTGCACGTAGACAAAGCCGGGGCGTCTGCGGATGAGTGCTGCGATCATCTCCGGAGAAAAGCCAAACCGTTGTGAGATCACCGGCCTGAACAAGCGAATTTGCGTTCCCTCGTAGAGCGAAAGACTTGCTTCGCTTTCGGCGTCGGCGAATGCCCAGATCTCGGTCGTGACTTCACTATGTTGGCGCAGCGCAGAGTTGACGAGCCGGACGACTTCGGACACCCCACCTCCAATCCTGGAGATCGAGGGGACCACGATCAAGACGTCCAATGGCTTTGACTGACTGTTCAACTGCGCTATTCCATCCACGTTATGCCATCATTCCCCGCTTGCGCGAGCTGTAACTTCCATAAGCGCAACTAAGCAGCGGGGCGCACAATTGCTGCCGATGCTTTTGCAAACTGCCTGACGTCTCCAAGCTCGGCCGAGCGGCTGGCTTCCTGTGAAAATCTGGTCCACAGAGCCTCGTCCGTCCCAAGCAACTTCATGAAGAAGGCCATTCCTTCAGGATTATCGGGCTCGACAATGAACCCGTTTTTTCCTGACCTGACCAGATTGTCGCGTGCGCCGCATACGTCTGACAAAACCACCGGCAAGCCCATCGCCTGCGCCTCGATTACGACGTTGCCGAACTGCTCTTCGACGCTCGGCAGAAGCAAAGCAAGCGTTGAGGATAGTTGGCCAGCAATCTCGTGGCTCTGAAGGAAACCTGTAAAAACAACCTTCCCCCTCGCAATTGTCGCGGCCTTCTCACGAAGCTCCGCCTCCAGGGGGCCCGACCCGCAAAGGTGCAAGGGGCGCGGTTGCTCCGACTGCGCGCAATATAGCCGGTAGGCCTCAAGAGCGACGAACAGGTTCTTCTTTGGAACGAAGCGTGCCACGATCGTGAAGTGACGGTCGGCGAACGATACCCCCGCCGGTGCTGGCACATTGCCTGCCATCTGTCGAATGCGCTCAATCGAAAGTGTATTATACTCCGTGAATATCCGCTCCTCGCGAATTCCCATCATCCGCATATAGTCGCGCGAGCGCTTGCCCGACGCAATGGCAGCCTGGTACGGGAGGAAAAACGCCGTTTTCGCAACCTCGCGCCACAGGCGCCGGTCAAGGTCGTCGAATTTTGAGCACCCCATGACATAGACCCGCCGGCCCAGTGCACGAAGCATAAGCCCGGCCAAGAAGATCCCGGGTTCGTTGTAGTTGCACAAGAACACGTCTGTTACTTTGTTCTTCTTGCAAGCGCGCACGATGGTGAGAGCCAGCGTCAGAGCGGGGACGTCACTGAAGCTCTTGTCGCGAAAAAGCGTTACCTTGCGGAAGCTGTGCCGGCTCTCACTTTCCCAAGCATAGTCTTTGCTTGTGGCAAAGAGTTCAAGACCGATGACTTCTGCGTGCGCGCCGATCTCCCGGGCAACCGCATCGCACCTGTCTGCATGCATCGGGCCAAAATTTTCCCATACAAATCCAAGGCCCTTCAAACTTCAACTCTCCGTTCCTGGCGCCGAGGCAGCCATTTTCTAACGATCGTTTCCTTCAAAGGCCTAGGAATCCCCGCCATTATTGACGGTCCTGACCATGAGTTTTCGAAGAACTGCAACGAGAAGCACTGCCTCTCCAACGGCGATCGCCGCCCCAACCGATGCCAGATCGGTCTGCAGGAGCGTCGGCGCTAGCACGACGCAAAGCGCTACGGCTGCATAGAGATGTGAAAACTCCGACTGCCGGTTTGTTGCGACAAGTGGGGTAGCGGCCGCGGTCCAAACCGCGTTGGCAATAACGGCGGCGAGAAGGAAAATGAAAAGGTGTGCCGGCGCATCGAGCTTTCCGTGGGAAAGAAAGGCAAGAGCAGTTGGGCCAAGGGAGACGACCGCAACGGCGAATGGGATCGTCGTCAGCAGCGCAATGGCTATATTGAGTGTTGTTATGCGTTTCACGAGCGAATGATTGCCACTGAGGATTGCTCGGGTCAGTTCAGGAATGCTCGGCCTGATGAAGAGGCCCGAGAACTGCAAAGGTATGCGTGAAACCGTTCGAGCGGCGCCGAACACAGCAACGGCTGCCGGACTGTAGAACCAGCCCAACGTCAACAGCGTGCCTTGGAGAATGAGTGCGTTCGACAGGGTCAAAAGCAAGGCAGCGAATGAAGGCTTTGCAAGGCGACGCAATGTTGTGCGTCTGGCGGAGCCGAACCCGAATGTCACCCAAGGCTCGAGGCGCTTCAAATAGCCAAGATAGACGATATACCCCGTCAGACGGATCAGAAGATAGCCTGCAGTTACAGCCAGCAACCCACCGCCACATAAGACGGCAACGAGCGCGAAAGCTCCTTCCAGGAAAAACAGCGTCCCACTCATGACCGTTGAGGTCGCAAACTTGTTCGTGGCGCGATAGACGACCGACAGGAGGCTCATCTGTGTCGCCACGATCGAGTAGATGACAAAGACACAAATCGAGATCGCAAGGTTCTTCTGGCCGAAATCACCTGTGTCCGTCGAACTGGCCGTCAGATAGAGATAAGCCGAGTACGCGACAGCTACAGCCGCGATGGCCGAAACAACCGAAATCAGGAAGACCCAGGCGCTGTGCAGGATTTCAAGCGCCTCGCCGTACTCCGCATTCGCGGTGCGCTGGGTTATTTCGACCCCAGCAGCAGTGCCGATCCCGAAATCGCTGAGTTGAATATAGGTCGGGATAGTGCACAACATCAGCCATATCCCATAACCCTCCGCACCCCAGTGCGCAGTCAGCACGGGAATGGTCAGCAACTGGATCACAAGGATCGAGACCTTATCGCCGAGATTGGCCACCACACCGCGCAGCAGCCGCCCACGCGGCGTCTGCGAACGGGCAGTGGACCAAAGTCCAGGCAAAGTCTGAAGCATTTCAAGCCCCTATGCACTCTTCGCCGCCAACGCTTGTAGCCGGGGTCGAAGATGTCAACATTTCGGCAGCCATCGCGTGAGGGCGTGCCAGATTTGCTTTTCAGATGGCGACCGCGGACGTCACGGCGGTCATGCCGGCATCAGCAACGCCGACAACTTTTCGATTTCGCCATCTTTGGAAATCTGTTGCACGAGGCGGGCACGCGACGATTTTTGCGTATCGACCCCTGCGGCGCTGAGGCGAGTAACCGCCGCCGACATTGCGCCAACGTCTCCAGGAGGAATGACGGTTGCGGTCCCGTCCACAAACTCCGCAAGCTCCGTTCCTTCGTCAGCGGTGATCAACACCTGTTTGCCGCTCGCAAGCATACCCCCAAGCTTGGAGGGCAGAACCAGATCTGCTGCCCCGCGCTCCTGGGGAAGGACATGCAAATCGGCGAGGTTCATGAACTCGTTCAAACGAGCATAGGGCTGAAATGGCAGGAAACGAACATTGGCAAGATCGCGGCCCTTTGTAATCAGATCCTGCTTGGCGGGTCCGTCACCAGCGATCACGAAGTGAACATGTCTGTTTCCGGTGAGCTCCTTGGCAGCACCGAGAAGAACGTCCAGGCCCTGCTTGGCGCCAATGTTTCCGGAATAGAGAACCACAAAGTCACTCCCCGAGAATCCGAGCTCGGCGCGATATGAGCTGACGCTGTCCATCGGATAGATATGCGACAAATCCACCCAGTTGCGCACAACGGAAAGGCGTTCTGGAGCAACACCTTTATCAACCAGCTTCTCGGCCATCCGGTTGGAAATGGTAATGACCTTGTTGAAGCGGCGTAGCGAAAATCGCTCGAAGGCATAGCCCAGCGCCTTCAACCATCGTTTCGACCCGAGGTGGCCAACCGCGAAGGCAGCATCGACTTCCAGGTCCTGGACGTGAAGAACGGTCCGCGCACCGACAAGCTTTGCTGCAAATTGCGCTACCGGCGCGGCAATGAGCGTTGGCTCGACACAAAAAACAGTGTCGGGGCGCTTGGCGAGTATCTGATAGACAACGACCGGTGCAGACGTGATCGCGAAAGTCACTGGGGCGATGAGGCGCCAGACTCCACCCATCTTCTGCCGGAGCAAGAGAGGGCTACGAATGACCTTCATGCCAGCAGAAATCGTCGAAGAATACCGGTTCCTGTACCCTGGCTGCACGCGCCATCCAGGGTAGTGAGGCGGCGTCGTCACAACTGTGACATCTGCGCCGGCCTGCTCAAGATACTCGGCAATCTCGCCGGTGTACTTTCCAACGCCCGCGATCTCCGGCGAGAAATTCATCCCGTAGATAAGGACCTTGCCGTGACGCTCGCCAGCCGTACGATTTGAAAGTTCGGCCTCGACAGGCTCGCTTCGGTTCAACGCGACCTTCATTATACCGCCTCCCGAAACTCGCCATCTAGAAATGCGGCGTAGGCATGCGCGATTCCCTCCTCAAGGCCGATCTTGGCGGACCACCCCAGAGCTGCCAGCTTTTCGCCGGACATCAACTTGCGCGGCGTCCCGTCCGGTTTGGTGAGGTCATGCTTTATCTCGCCGGCAAAGCCGACAGCGGCGCAGACAAGGCGAGTGAGCTCGAGTATCGATATGTCTGTCCCAGAGCCGACGTTGACATGTGTGTAGTCCGAATATGATTTCATGAGATGCACACACGCATCCGCGCAATCATCCACATGCAGAAACTCGCGGCGGGGCGTGCCAGTACCCCAAATCGTCATGTCCTTTCGCTTCTCCTTGACGGCATCATGGGCCTTACGGATTAGCGCCGGCATGACATGGCTCGAGTTCAAATCGAAATTATCGCCTGGACCGTATAGGTTCGTCGGCATAGCCGATATGAAATCTGCACCATGCTGCTGGCGATAGGCCTGGCAGAGCTTGATACCCGCAATCTTGGCTATCGCATACCACTCGTTCGTGGGTTCGAGAGCGCCGGTCAGCAAGGCTTCCTCTACGATCGGCTGGTCAGCAAATTTGGGGTAGATGCACGACGATCCAAGGAACAGGAGCTTTTCGACGCCGACGCCATTCGCCGCGTGAATGACGTTGGCCTCCATCATGAGGTTATCGTAGAGGAAGTCAGCCGGATAGGTCTGGTTTGCCAGGATACCGCCAACCTTGGCAGCGGCAAGGAAAACGGCATCAGGACGGTGATCCTCCATCCATGACTCGACTTCGGCCTGACGCTTGAGATCGACTTGACTGCGAGACGCAGTCAGGATTTCGCAATCTTCCGAAGCAAGGCGCCGCACAAGAGCAGAGCCGACCATACCGCGATGGCCTGCAACGAAAACCTTCTTGCCCTTCAGACTATAGACCGCTTCAGGCATGAGTGAAGCTCTTGAGACCGTTCAAGGTCGGCACGTTGCGGGCCATAACCTTGAGATCTTCCCTGACCATCTCGGCCACAAGCTGATCGAGTGTTGTCTCATGGTGCCAACCGAGATGCTTGTGGGCTTTGGCTGGATTGCCAATCAAAAGATCGACCTCGGTCGGACGGAAATAGCGCGGATCAATCTGAACGACGCACGCACCACTGCTGGCGTCGTAGCCTTTTTCATCCACACCCTCGCCACGCCATTCGATCTGGATCCCGACCTTGCTGAAGGACTTTTCCACGAAAGATCGCACCGTATGCGTCTCACCGGTCGCAAGAACGTAATCGTCAGGCTGGTCCTGCTGCAGCATCAGCCACATTCCGCGGACATATTCCCGTGCATGCCCCCAATCGCGCTTGGCATCGAGGTTGCCGAGATAAAGCCGATCTTGCAGGCCGAGATGGATTGCTGCGGCTGCACGCGTGATCTTGCGCGTGACGAACGTCTCGCCACGGATCGGGCTTTCGTGATTAAAAAGGATCCCGTTGGACGCGTGCATTCCATATGCTTCGCGGTAATTCACGACAATCCAGTATGCGTAGAGCTTGGCTGCCGCATAGGGCGAACGCGGATAGAATGGGGTCGTTTCGCTTTGCGGAACTTCCTGGACCTTACCGTAGAGTTCAGAGGTTGAAGCCTGATAGAAACGCGTCCGGTTGGCCATCCCAAGCAGCCGGATCGCCTCAAGCAGGCGCAGGGTACCGGTGCCATCGGCGTTCGACGTGTATTCCGGCGTTTCGAACGAAACCTGGACATGGCTCTGAGCTGCCAGGTTGTAAATCTCGTCAGGCTGGGTTTCCTGCACCACACGAATAAGGTTGGTGCTATCTGTCATGTCACCGAAGTGCAAAATAAATCGCGGGTCTTCGACATGCGGGTCTTCGTAGAGATGCTCGATACGATTGGTATTAAACGACGATGAGCGGCGCTTGATGCCGTGGACGGTGTAGCCCTTGTTGAGCAACAATTCCGCGAGGTAGGCTCCATCCTGGCCAGTAACGCCAGTAATAAGCGCTACTTTGCCATTGCTCGCAACTTTATCAGTCATCACATCCCTCGGTTGAAGCTATTTCTGAATATCTTTGAACGTGCGATTCAAGATCGCGGTGAGCAGCTCAAGCGCTAATTGCTGCATTGCATGAATTTTACCTAGCCCACCACCGGTTATCGGGCAACAATTTTGTGCCAATAATGCTCGCTTTAGTTAATTGCACAGTTATTGATCAGAATAATGACGCGCACCCCGTGGTAAACGTGACAAATTAATCAACTGCGTCGCACTCAGTTCGTATTGGCCCAGAAATGGACGTTGCTATCCGTGGGGCCGCATCAAAGGTTTTCTTTGGAGAGGCCTTTTTCGAAAGGAATGACTGGCGAGGACGTTTGGGAACCACTCAATAGTCCTCGTTTTCCTGATGCATTAGAACTGCTACCCGAGAATAAGGAACGGGCTTCAGGCCGCTCCAGTCGATGCTTTTGACGTCGCACTCGTCTGAGGCAACCACCGCAACGACCGGGCTATATCCGGGCCCAAGTCCGGCATGGGCCAAGGCAAAGCTGGAGTAGAATTCGAAGAGCGGCTTCCACCGGGGCTGGTTGTCGTAATAGACCTTGCTGTCAAAGACGAAATAGAGCTTCTGGCCAGCAACGACGCTCGTGCGAACGGTCTCCTGATGCCAGCCTTGTTCTGACACCGGGATCACATAGAGGAGGCAACTATCCTTCTGGGCCATCACCGCAGTGCGGCCGGCGAAGGTGCTCAGTCCCGCGAGCTGGAACCCCTGCCCCTCAATGAGCTTTCCGGCTGTGAGCGCAATCTCATTCCCGCTCGGACGCATGACGGACGCAGCTACGAATGTCTTGATCGACAACGTCAACGCCAGCGCAGAGACAAGTACAATGCTAAACTGACGCAGATTTGCCACGGCCAACCCCGTAATTGCAGATGAGCACCACGACGATGAGTGAGGCCCATGAAGCGGCCGAAGACCCTATCGGTCCATGAAGCAGATCGAAATGCTGCGGGAAATATCCGATCAAGGAAATGCGAAAGATGTTGATCGACATGACCGCCAGACAAGCGAGCGCGCACCAGAGGGTATTGCCCGGCTTCCAACGCGTATCGGTTGCTTGCGTGAAGAGAACCCAGCAGCAAAGTGCAAGTGACACGTTGGCCATGGAGGAGCACGGAGCAGCGATCTGCATGTAGCCCGCGCCATTCGGCATCGCGACGACGTTTGACACGCGCGTAGTGCCGGTAATGCTCGCGACGATCGAAGCATCGATCGCCAGAAAGAAATTCGAAAACACGCTGAAAAGCTGCTTGCTCCAAAACATTGGTACTGTCACCGCCAGCATCACCCAGCCCATATGCGTCTGCGCGCGCTGTCTGCTCGCCCAGATAAAGTAGATCGCAGTTGCACTCATGACCGGCCAGGTCAGCGGGCTGAGCGGCAGGAAGCAGGCGACAATCGCCGCGACTGTGACAGCTTTGTCAGTTGCGGTCAGCGGCTCGGGCTCGACGCTACGGGCAAACTTGAGCCCAAGATACAGCCCTCCCCAGACGATGACACTCACTTCGAATGTATTCAGTATCGAATAGATGAGACCGTCGCGAGCGATGCCGCTGAAGATCTTCGACAGCAAGGCGTTCGCTGCAAGAAGCGAAAATGTCAGCGTCAGGACCTGCGCACGATCGAGTCCGAAGGTCGTACCATCGGCCCGACGGATCCCGCCCACTGCGCTCGCATCACCCTGGATCTGACCAGCTGTGGCCATTTTTCAAACCTTCTCGATATAGCTTAGGGGTAAGGAGCCGGCAGCAACCGCCGGCCGCGCGTCTTAGTTGGCTGCGCCAGAGAAATACTTGTCGCTATATTTCGCATATTGCGACGAGCCCTGATATGCGCCGTATCGTCCGAGCCGTCGAAGGTCCACTTTGTTGAGCACGACGCCAAGGGTCTTATCCGCCATTTGCGGATGGTTCTGTATGAACTCGCGAACGAGCTTGCGCGGCGTCTTGCCCCAATGAGCCACGAAGAAGTAACCATCAACGATCGAATCTGCGGCGACCGCATCCGTTAGGGCGCCGACGGGTGGAAAGTCGATGACGATCACGTCGTATTGTCGGCGAAGGAGCTCGATAAGTTCGTGAGCCCGGGTGCTGCCGAAAATGTCATTGGCCTGACGACGCTTAGTGGCGCCTGGCAGGAATTGCAGTCCGCTCTCCTGCTCGTATGCGACCACATCGCCTCCGCTCGCCTGGCCGTTCAGAACATCGATGATTCCGAATTTCGGATTGCCGAGCAGGCTGTGCGTCAGGCTGGGATTTCGAAAGTCGCCATCGATCAGGATCGTTGAAGCTCCCTGGAGGGCGAGCGACGAAGCGAGGTTCTTGGCAATGGTCGATTTGCCCTCGTCTGGGAACATCGAGACCATACCGATGACAACACCCTTCTTGCGCGGAAACTCAACTCCGATCTTCGTTCGCAGGGCGCGAATAGCTTCAGAAAACTGCGAGAAAGGCTCGTTGACGACTTTCTGAAGGAAACCGTCAATGCCAAGCGTCAAGCGCCGCGTGTCAGCGGCTGCAAGCTTGTTGTCGGGCACCTTTCTAACCGCCTCTGTTGCGCGCAAGATCGGAACATTGGCAATGAAATCGAGGCCGAGTTCGTCACGCACCTGTGCAGCAGTACGGAAACCACGGTCACGCCATTCCCTGAAGAGCCCGATCGCACAGCCGAGAAGCCCCCCCAAGATAATCGCTGCAAGAAGTGTCAATAGCTTCTTGGGGCTGCTTGGGACAAGCGGTATCGATGCATCGCTGATGACGCGCGCATCGGTTACTGGGAACGACTGCTGTTGCTGGAGCTCCTGCGATTTCTGCAGGAAGGTCGAATAAAGTGTCTTGAGCGTGTCCGATTCCTGCTCGAGCGCTCGCATCTTCACCATCGCACTGTCATTGACAGTGCTCGCCTGGCGAAGTTGGTCAATCGTGTTCTGGATGCTTGCAACTTGCGCCTGGGCAATGGCCACATCGCTCTTATAACCGGGAAGAAGATTCGTAAGTTCCCCAAAGATCAGCTTTGTATATTCGTCCATGTCCTTGCGAGCCTTGACGGCTGCCTGGTGGGTGGCGCCATATCGCGCGGTAATTTCGCTAGCAAGCTTGGAGGACTCCAAATACTTGGACCTGAGAGCGGCAACATTTGGATTGCTCATGGACTCTGTCAGGCTTCCGTCGAGATCCTGTGTATCGATGATTTGCTTCAGCCGCTGATAACGGGCGCTCGCGGTATCAAGTGCGGCGCGGGCCGATGTAAGCTGGGTCGTGGCGTCGGTCAGCGACTGCTCATCGATGAGGCGGCCGGATGCAGCAATAAGATTGTTATCGGCCCGATACTTCTGCACAGCCTCGTCGGCGGCCAGCGAGCGGGCTTTCAAATCGCGAATGCGCTCTTCCATCCAGTTCGTCGCCCGGCGGGTAGAGTCGAATTTCGAATCGAGCTGGTCTTCGAGATAGGCATTTGCGTACTGGCCGGCAATCGACTGGGCAAGCACGGGATCAGGGTCGGTGTAATCCAACGCGAACACGTAGGTGCGGCCGACGCGCTGAACATTCATTCTGCTTTGGAGAATGTTGGTCGCAATCAAAAGCCGGAGGTTTTCGGGCAGATCCTTGATTTCCACCGGCTTCTCAGCGCCCGTAACCTTGCGGATTACGGTGCGGACGGCGCCGGTTACCTTTTGCACTCCTTCCGAAAGCGCTGAACCGGCAGGATCGATGAAAGCAGGGTTGTTTTGAAGTCCAAGACGCTGTGCAACGTTTGCCGCGAGCTTGTCGGAGGTTAGGATCTGCAACTGACTGTCGACCGCCCCCGTTTCGAAGGTCAGTGAGCCTTCAAGCGCGGTCGTCGCCGTCATGCCGACCTTCTTGGCATCGATCAGGATGCTCACCGAAGACGTATAGGAAGGGATCGCCTGCATCAAATACACGAGACCAATAAGGCCCATCGCAATCACACATCCGGCTACCACCCAAACCTGACGCCTTGCAGCGCCGAGAAGGTCGAATCCAGAAAGTGGATTCTGGAACGCCCGCTGGGGACGGTCTGAATCCTCGAGGTTGGTTCCAAACTGAAATTTCGGCTGGTTAAGCATCGCTAGGAGGCACCCCGGTTCGTGATTTCGACCATTTCGATCTGCGAGAAAAAACCCGAGCGCCTCCCGCGATCAGTAAGAATCTCGTCAGCATAGCTGTAGCTGAATGATAGTGGCGTCAGAGTTACGTTGTCCAATGCCAAAATCAAATTCGTCATTTTCTATCATTGGCACTTGCATCGAGCTTCAATACAACCGGGAGCTTATAGGGCTCACGTGTCGCCGCGATAATATCCTGGATTGGCGTAACATCTGATGTCGTCGCAACGAGATCAAAAATCTTTGGCGTATTGATGAACGAGACGGCAGCGAAGACGAACTTGTTTCGGATTGCGGGCGACGGAATCTGCGCCAGGATAGCGGGCATGTTCGCCGATAAAATCTTCTTGAGTTC
The DNA here is from genome assembly GCF_056399485.1 of Rhizobium sp. 01N424. Lineage (NCBI taxonomy): Bacteria > Pseudomonadati > Pseudomonadota > Alphaproteobacteria > Hyphomicrobiales > Rhizobiaceae > Rhizobium > Rhizobium sp. 01N424. The sequence goes on along the minus strand of NZ_JBFTRK010000015.1, from coordinate 9,444 downwards.
GTCGGGCGTTTTATTGTTTGCCTTGGCTGCCTGAACTAGAAAGCGATCGAAGATTGAGGCGTTTTCGAATGACAGACGGAAGTTCTGCAAACCGCCTGCCATGATCTCCGGGCCAAGCGCACTTCCCGGATGCTCAATACCATTGCGGGTTACGCCGGTCAGCGAGCCGGAAAGATTGATCGTTCCCATCTCGGCGCCTGCAATCTGTATAGTGTCGAAGGCCAGCGCTGAGGCCGAATCCTGCCAGGCCCCGGAAATATCGACCGACAGATCGACGTTAGTGTAGCCGAAGTCGCTCAGCAGCTGCCGTAGACCGGCATTGGTGATCTGTGCAACAGGAAAGCGAACATGCTGAATGCTCGCCTTGACGTTCGTTGGCGTCGTTCCGATGAAATAGGACATCGAGGCATCGAGCTGATCGAAGCCATAAGTCATGCCGCCTGCGTTAACATCAAGCCCGTCCGCCTTGACGCTTCCAACTGTCGGGATAGCAATGGGAAGCGGACCTGCGTCCGCACTGGCACCAGGCGCCGGCAATGGAAGGTTTATATCGCCAAGCTGGAGGGCGCGAACGTCGATCGTTCCACCTGCGTCGGTGATCTTGAATGCGCTGACGCCTAGTTGGTCAACATGCGTCGCGGTCAGGTTGGAAAATGCTGCCGAGCCGGCGGAGATCGATACATTGCCGTTTTTGTTCGGCGCATTGACCGCCAGATTTGCAAGGCTCGCTTTTTCGAAGACGAAAGATTGGCGGACGGCGGTAGATATCGTCTGGGCGTCCCCGGGATTGGCCCGCAGGTAGTTTGGATCACGGGCGACGTTATCGAAGATCGCCGTTATATTTTGCGGGAACTGCCGAACCTTCAGGGCTCCAAGATCAGCACTGTCGACTGAAATTGACACGGGCCCATTCTTGAACACGAGGCCTTTCAAAGTCACGGCCTCAATAAAATTGCTCCAGGGCTTTGCTGCGCCCGCTGCAAGATAGGCACTTTCGTCGAAGAGCCTGATATAGGCAGCAATATCGACATTCTTCACCGCAAACTCGTTGGCGGTAAGACCGATGCTGTCAGGCGGTGTATTCGGCGTGGCCGGTCCTGCGCCGTAGAAAAATCCGCTCAGATCGAGGTCAGATATTTTGCCTGCTGCAACACCTGAAAGCGAGAACTTCTGCGCCTTAACGCCTGCGCCAGCGGCAATGTCCGTGGCGACTATGCTTTCAATCGAAGCCCTCGACAGGATGGTCAGGAAACCGATCTGACTTGTGATCGGGCGCTCAGGGTCGGCCTTGAAGCCGCCGATACTCGGGAGGTAGCTCTTCCCCGCCTCAATATGTGCGAATGTTAGCGCGCTCGGGGCTCCCTTGACGCCAAATGCGAGCTCCTCACCGGCCGCAGCGCTGAATTGATATCCATCGTTGGCCGCTGCGAACCCGGTTAGCGACAGCTTGGCGAGGCTGATCTCAGCACTTGGGGCGTTGGGCGCACTCGCTGCTGGCTTCGAAGTGATCACGAGATTATTGACGGTCAGCGCTTCAGACGCCGGATCGAACTTCATCTCTCCAAAGCTTACTTTTGTACCGTCGTTTTCGAACGACTTCAGCCATTTGCGAAAATCAGCCTCGCCATTCGACGGCTGAGAAGTTGACTGCTGCGCGATCGCCATCGACGGCAATATCGCTACGAGCGGCGCCGCCAGCATAGAACCCAGTACCACAGTTGACAGCAAGCGCATCCGATACTCCAGGTTCCCGCATGTCAAATCGCATCTCTTGCCCAACATGGGCGATCGACAAGATGCTTGGACATTTACTGCTTCGTTCAATGTATGACCAATCGAGATACCGCTTCACGCCTAAGTCATAAGGTAGCGGCCTTATATTTCATTTTTTTCGATGGTGCTTGAAATTGGCTTTTTTAAGTTAATTCAGGCCAGTACGAAGTATAGCGACAAAGCAATCTGAAGATTGTAAGTCGAAACGGGGCGCCCGGCATCAAGAGATGCGGGCGCCTGCGCAAGCTTAACGGGCCGTGCTCAGAAATATCTGACTAAAAGGCGACTGCCCCTGTCGACCTGCGCCGATACCGGAAAGCGATGTAGCTGCAGAGCGCAAAGAGGGGAAGAAGCCCTGCGCCGGCGTCTGGCCCGGGGACCGCGATGCGCGATGCACCGGAAATATTATTGGCTGCAAATAGCAGAGCGCTCGCAGCCGACGGGAAGCTGATATGGCGTCCTGCGCCTCCTCCACCGCTCGCTTCGCCGTTCAAGCCGGCGGTAGCAACAGGATCAGCATCACCGTTGACCGGAGAGCCAAGGCCTGCACTTGAACTGGCCGCCGCCGGCGACACGGCGGTCGTCGCAACGACTTCGCCGTTCAGCGCCTTGCATGTGACTGCCACACCGCCATTTGCGTTGACCGACACGCCGAAGCTCGTCGAAATGGCCTGGTTGGTCCGCGCACTCGTAGCCGATGCTGCAGCGACGCTGCTCAGGATCGTCCGCGCAAGATCGCGAGCCGCCTGCCCTTGCGCCGGCGGTGACGCCGGATTGTTGGCAGCATTCATCAGAGACGCGGTCGTCGTGCAGAGCCCCAGGCCCACTGCAGAGGCTTCCTCGTTGGTTGTCGACTGCACCGCGTAATTGATAACCTGCGGAAGTCCGGTCGGGCTCGTCAGCACGTAACCCTGGGTCACGCCCGGAATGCGACCGGCATCACCTGGCGTATTCTTCAACAGCGTTTCGAAATTGCCGTTGGAAGCTTTCAGCGCATCATCGGATAAGCGTTTTGATATAAGCTCGGCAGGCAAAGTCCATCCAGCCGGAACTTCGGTCGTCGCGGCAGGTACGGCAACAGCCGCTGGCGCAGCAGACGATGGGGTAACAGGGGTGGTCTGATCAGCAGCAGGCGTCGTTTGAGCATGAGCACCCGGCGAAAATACCAGCCCTAGCGACAAAGCAATCGCGCCAATTCGAAAATGAYCCATCCCAAGCCCTCTAAAGAATACGCAATACAGGTTACTTCTTTTGGCTTGTATGGGGCTTGTCATCAAAAGTAAACAAGGTCTTAACGGAGAGGTTAATGCCACAATCCGTTTTGCACCGGCAAGATTCCAACCAACCCAAAAAAGGTCAGTTGCGGCAAGACCGGCATTTGGACTGCCCATAAGATAAATTACCGCGCTATTCTCAGCCTTTCTTAACATCGAACCGCCAGGCTGGCAGCGACAAAAAAAGGTTAAAAGAGAACAGAAGGACAGAGTCGGGCAATGAAATGGTTGCTTGGTGGTTTACGCCGGGAGAGCTCGCTACCTGCTGCGGCAGAGCAGCGCCGATGGCGAATGGAGCTTGGCACCGAAGAACCGGAATTCGCCATTTATGCAATCGGCGATGTCCATGGCTGTCTGGATCTCCTTCGCGCCGCCGAGGATAAGATCAGCCGTGAGGTGCAGCGAACGAAGGTGGCAGGTCTCATCGTCATGCTTGGCGACTATGTCGATCGCGGCCCTGATTCGCGTGGTGTACTTGATCACCTCTCGAAGGCACCGGATTCCGACATCCGCCGCATCACGCTATGCGGCAATCACGACGATATGTTCTTGAGGTTCCTTGATGAGCCGAAAGCCTATGCAACCTGGCTTGAGATGGGCGGGCGCGAAACGCTGACCTCATACGGTATTCCAGGTGCTTACGTTTCGATCGATGGCAGGGATGACGCCGATCAAATCAGACAGCAGCTCGCATCTGTGGTTCCGGAAAATCACCGCACGCTGTTGGCGCAGATGCCCGTTAGTCTTCAAATTGGAAGCTATCTGTTCGTGCATGCCGGCATTCGCCCCGGCGTCCCGCTCGATGCCCAGTCCGACAAGGACATGATGTGGATCCGCGAACCGTTTCTCTCTCGTGGTCCGCAATTGCCGATAACCCTCGTCCACGGGCACACCCCCGGCCATGCCGCCTCCTACGGTCCTGGACGGATAGGCATCGATACGGGCGCATATGCCAGCGGCAAGCTCGCCGTTCTCAAGCTTTACCGTGGCGAAACCAGCCTACTCGACTGAAATCGTGTTGAAGTTCATCTGGTCGCCACTGATAATCGCGATCTCCGACTGCGCGGCGAGTGTTAACAAATCTCGCGCAGGATGGCGAACGGCCTTAGATTTGTACAATCTTCCAGCGAGAAACTGTGTCAAATCTGCCACGCAAAGCATCTTTGACTCAGGGCCGGAAGACACGACTTGCGTTTTGATTTAAACGCCACAGCGGTCGTAATTTAAATGCGTGACATTTTTGCTTTCCGCCCAGAAAAAGTCGCGGGAACTGTTCGAAGCCTTTTCAAATTAGATTGGATTCGACCAGGCTTGTTAATAATGAGGCAGTACAAGTCAACGCTCGTTGCTGCTGGTTGAGGGACATAACCAGTTTCGCGGTGCAGGCTTGTGTACAGGGTTAAAGCATTGCAAGTGAAGGGGACTATGGTGTTCTATCTCCCGAAATACGCAGCACGGGCGAGCGTGGTTCTCATGACGAGTGTCGCGCTGGCAGGCTGCCAGGGGTTTTCCAAAGAAGGCCCGACAGCACAAGAGATTAAATCAAAAGCTGCAGTCACAGTCCCCGGGGCAAACACTAAGACTATCTTCGATTATGTTCTGATCGACGTCGATGGCAACGCGGTAAACGAGTTCGGAACCCCACCCAAAACCTCTCTGTTCGGAACGTTTGGCAACGCGCGCAGCATCGCGCCGCAGTTGAAACTTGGCGTAGGCGACATCGTCCAGGTTACCGTCTTTGAAGCCCAGACGGGCGGCCTGTTCATTCCGACAGACGCCGGCGCACGCCCTGGCAATTTCGTGACATTCCCGTCGCAGCAAATCGACGGCCAGGGCGACCTGAACGTGCCCTACGCAGGCCCGATTCGCTTCGCTGGCCGCTCAGTCACCGACGTTCAAAACGAAATTGCTGATAAGCTGTCGAACCGCGCCATCGAACCACAAGTTATGATAACGCTCGCCAACCAGCGGTCGAGCCAGGTCTCTGTCGTTGGTGATGTACGCGCGGCCTCCCGTATAGACATCAATCCGGCCGGCGATCGCATCATTGACGTCCTAGCGCGTGCAGGAGGTCCCGCAAGCCCTGGCTACGAGACATACGTCACGCTTGAACGTGGCCGCAGCAAGTCGACCATGTTCTTCGACGACATCCTCGCCGATGCCAAGGAAAACATTTACATCCACCCGGACGACACAATTTACCTCTACCGTGAAGCTATGAGCTTCCTTGCCTTCGGCGCTACCAATTCGGGCAACACTGGCGCGTCTACGAAGATCGATTTCGGATCCTCAAAGATCTCGCTGGCTGAGGGCATCGCAAAGATGGGCGGCCTCGACGACACGCGCGCCGACGCGAAGAAGGTATTCATTTATCGCGTCATGAACCGCAAGCAGCTTGCCGCTGCACATATCGACTTGAAGCGTTTTGCCGCTACGCAGGACCAGATCCCGGTCATTTTCCAGATCGACTTCCGCAATCCGAGCGCCTATTTCGCAGCCCAGAACTTCTACCTGTCTAACAAGGACATCCTCTACGTCGACAACTCGGGCTCGTATGAGCTTTCGAAGTTCCTCTCGCTCATCACCAACGTTACATCGACGGTCACGAGCGGCGCCAACGCGGTTACGGCTGTTCGCAGTGGTCACGATGCAATTCGCAACTTCGACTGATAGTCGCAGAAAGTCTGGTACGGAAAGGCGGCTTAAAGCCGCCTTTTTTGTTTGTTCGTGTTGCGCGCGAACCCCCATCTTCCATTGCGGAACCCTTCGCACGAAAGCGCGGCGAAGTGCGCGAGCCCGGCGGCTAACGCGAACTCCAAAAAAGCGAGGCCGCAATGCTGCGGCCTCCACCTGCAGTAAACTGTCGATCGCTCTTAAGCAGACGGTGCATCTTCTTTGCGGCGTCGCTTCATCCAGAAGACAAGGCCGCCGGCCGCAGGCGCTCCGAGGCCAGCACCAGCCTCCGGCCCGGGAACAGCTGCGATTGAAGCCGTTCCTTCGATCGTCCCGTTGTTGACGCCACTCGCCGACCATCTGATCCGGTAGTCCCCGGCCGCAAGCGTCACGAGGTTCGTAGAACCACCGCTGATCGAAACAACCAGCTTGCTCACGACACCGAGTTCAACAATTCGGCCGTCATTGTCCCGCCGACGTTGCTCGACGAATGGGGGCCGACGGTCAACGTGAAATCGTGAGGCCAGGGAGGGCAGTTGAAAATATCGGAAAGGCCGTTCGGTGGGTTGACACCATTGCCAGGGTGGCCACCTACCTGACCTTGCACCGGACCTATTTCGATGGGAGTTGCAGCAAATTAAATTGAGGTCGTCGCGAGCATCAGGGCTCCGACGGCGGCGAGAGACTTTAATCTGATATATTCGCCCTCTAGATGACTAAGCGCACGCCTAAAGAAGTGTCACAAATATTAGAACGAGTTTATGCTACCAAAAGGTTCAGGACCATGATCCGGAGTCGGAGAGAAGGACTTAAGCGTTTACAGATGAGCTACCGGCTGTTCTCAACCTTAATTGTATTTCTTTCACTAGAAGACGTCGAAGCAATCCATGGAATTTAACTATACCGAATTTTTCCAGATTTACTGCAGCGCATGGTTTGTCTATGTCGCAAGTATATCAAGTCGGAAAGTTCGATGAAGTTTGGAACAAGTGGACTGCGCGGCCTCTCCGCCGATCTCAAGGGACGGGCCTCGGCGCTCTATGCGGCGGCCTTCGGCCATTACCTACTGGAAAGCGGGCGCGCCGGGAACGGTGACCTCATCCTGCTCGGCCGCGATTTTCGCGATTCCAGTCCCGAGATTGCGGACAACTGCACTGCCGCGCTGACCGCGCTCGGCTTCTGCGTCGCCGATTGCGGCACCGTCCCGACGCCGGCCCTCGCCCTCTTCGGCCTGCAGCACAAGGCCGCGAGCCTGATGATCACCGGCTCGCACATTCCCGCTGACCGCAACGGCATCAAGTTCTACCGGCCGGACGGCGAGATCGATAAGGCGGACGAAACGGCAATCTCGGCCGCCGCCGCGAGCCTTGACGCTACCTTCACCATGCCGGCCTCTACGGCAGCCGCCGAGGACCAATCAGCCGCCTGCGCCGCACTGTTCAATGCCCGCAACGCCAGGATCCTGCCCGCGAATGTGCTGCAAGGCCTGCGCATCGGCGTCTATCAGCACAGCACCGTCGCCCGCGACATGCTGATTGATATCCTTGCTCACTACGGCGCCACCGCAGTCCCGCTCGGCCGTTCTGAAAGCTTCATCCCCGTCGATACCGAGGCCGTCTCGCCTGAGACCATCGCGCTTCTCAAGCGCTGGGCTCCGGCCGAAAAGCTCGATGCCATCGTTTCCGCCGATGGCGACGGCGACCGGCCGCTTGTGACCGACGAAACCGGCACTCCGCTGCGCGGCGACCTGCTTGGTCTCATAGCCGCAAAATTCGTCGATGCCGCCGTCGTGGTGACACCTATCACGTCGAATTCCGGCATCGAGGCGGCAGGCGCATTTTCCGTCACCCGCACCAAAGTCGGCTCACCTTTCGTCATCTCGGGCATGCTCGATGCCCGCGCCTCAGGCAAGGACCGGGTGATCGGCTTCGAGGCCAATGGCGGCACGCTGACTGGCTCGACTTTCACAGTGAATGGAGCAGCGCTCGCCCCACTACCGACGCGCGATTGCTTCCTTCCGATGCTGGCGGTTCTGTCGTTGGCAGCCTCCGAGCGCAAGCCGCTCTCGGCAGTCGCCGGCGCCTTCGCGCTTCCCGTTGCCGCTGCGGACCGGCTGGAGAATTTCCCGGTCAAGACCAGCGCCAAGCTGATGGCCTATCTTCGCCATTCTCCTGACAACCTGTCCGAATTCCTGAGCCCGATCGGCGCGCCTGCATCAACCAGCAACATCGATGGCCTCAGGGTAACGCTTAAGGATGAACGCGTCATCCACTTTCGGCCCTCCGGTAACGCACCGGAAATGCGGTGCTACGTGGAAGCAGTGGACGACGCGGCCGTCAATGAATTGTTGCGCTCAGGGCTAAGCCGCATCAGGCAATGGGTCATGGCAAACTGAACCGACAAAAAAAGACACAAGGAAGAGTTTTATGGCAAGCAAGATCGTTCCCGTGATCATGGCCGGCGGCAAGGGCACGCGCCTTTGGCCGCTGTCGCGCGCATCGGCGCCAAAGCAATTTATCCAGTTCATTGGCGACCGGACGCTGTTTCAGGAGACGCTGGCGCGCGTTTCCGATCCCGCTCTCTACGAGGCGCCCGTTGTTCTGACCAACGAGGAATTCCGTTTCCTGGTGGCCGAACAGGCCCGCGAACTCGGCCACGAACTGAAGGCGATCCTGCTCGAGCCGTCGGCCCGCAACACCGCTCCCGCCGTTGCCGCCGCCGCCGTGCTGATCGCCGATCTCTTCGGCAAGGACACGCTGATGCATGTCCTCGGCTCCGACTACGAGATCGTCGCGGACCAGAGCTATTTCGATAGCGTCCGCGCCGCTGAAGCGACCGCCGTCAAGGGCAAGCTCGTCACCTTCGGCATCGAACCGTCCGAGGCCGCAACCGGCTACGGCTATATCGAAGGTGGTGAGACGCTTCCGACCGGCGCACTGACCGTCAAGCGCTTCATCGAAAAGCCACCGCTGGCCAAGGCTGAGGAGATGCTGTCTGCGGGCGGCTTCTACTGGAACTCCGGCATGTTCATGTTTCAGGTGTCCGCTCTGCTCTCCGAAATGCGCAGTCGTGCCCCCGAAGTGGCTCAGGCCACAGAGGAAGCGGTTCTGAACTCCGTCCGTGATCTTGACTTCATCCGTCTCGACGCTGCGTCCTTCGCCAAGGCGCCGAACATCTCCATCGACTATGCGATCATGGAAAAAACGGCCAACGCCGCCGTCGTCCCCTCGCCCTTCAAGTGGTCGGATCTCGGCAGCTGGGACAGCGTGTGGAAGTCAGGCAATCGTGACGAGCATGGCAATGTCGCCACCGCCAACACGACGCTGATGAACAGCCGGAACTCACTGGTCATGACCCACGGTGTCCACCTCGCGGTCCAGGGCATGGACGACATCGCTGTCATCGCCAGCGAAGACGCCGTCTATGTCGGCCGCCTGCAGGACAGCCAGAGCGTCGGCGATATCGTCAAGACGCTGGCCGCACGGCCGAAGACCGTGAAGCTCACCGAAACGCACCCAACCTCCTACCGTCCGTGGGGTGGTTACACCTCGATCTTCAATGGCGACCGCTTCCAGGTGAAGCGCATCTTCGTCACGCCGGGCAAAAAACTCTCGCTGCAGAAGCACCATCACCGCTCCGAGCACTGGATCGTCGTCAAGGGCACTGCCGAAGTGACGATCGGCGAGAATGTGCAGATGCTGCGTGAAAACGAGTCGGTCTATAT
>NZ_JBFTRK010000014.1:0-131458 GCF_056399485.1 Rhizobium sp. 01N424 | reverse complement strand
GACCGAGCCGATATACGCCGACATTGATAAACCACGACCCAGAGACATTGCGGCCGTCTGGCTTAGCCTCGGAACCGCGTCCGGTATAACGCTGGAATAAGCGTCCGGTTAAAGATCGGAATTCCTGTCCGGTTTCATTGGAATACGCAGGTTGGCTCGTTTCGCATGATCGAGGGCTTCGCGGACTGCAAGCTTCAGATCGCCAAGGTTTTCCCATGCTTTGCGGATCCGATTGTGCTGGGCCTCTTCAATAAAACCATGAAGCTTCTTGCGTCCGAGATCCGTGGCCTCTGATTTCCCAGCAGCAATATCCTCTGGTTTGCCGTGGATCATTACAAGAACCGGAATGTCCCTCTCGACCGCGCACCGGAATTCCTGGTGCGTAAAGCTGAGGCCGGAACTGTCGACGGTCCCGTAGCGCCCCCCGATGATGAGGATGTAGTAGTCGCTTTCCTCGATCAGTGGCGTGATGAAATCCATCTGTTTCTGGTCGGTTGCCGGAAACGACTCCATTTGGACCGGGAAGTCTCCGATCGATATCACCGCATCCTGGACCGCACGACGTTCCGCCTGCAGGTCCGTGAAAGTGCTGCTGATGAAAATTTGATATCGCTTATCAGTCACTGTGTGTTTGCCCTAGATGAATCCATGAGGCACGATAGTTGGCGGCATCAAAAAGTCTATCAGGCTCTGGGGACCCGCCTCCCGGAAAAAACCTTCCAACACCAGGGCTTTTTAGCTTCCGGTTTCCTTTGTCGGACGCTTCTGTGCTGGTCGCGGGTTCTCCGTCGTAGAAATTTCCACGGGAGCTACGCTCCGGCCACGCGTTAATTGAACGACAAGTGGAATGAGCAAGGGAATGATTGATGCCAGTCCCGCGAAAATAGGCCAAAAGACAATTGTGGGAACGAGGAAGTTGCGCTGCTCTACCTGTGCGACTGCTTGCGCGGCTTGGATGTCAGCCGTGTATTGCTTAGTGTCGATCGGATTGAAGTATTCGTCGCCCACCGCGACTGCCAGTCTGCTATGTTGGTAGCGTTGAATCGCAAGGAACTTCATTTTAGAATTAGGCTCCAGATCGAAGTGCTGCGCCTTGCTCAGGTCAAGTCGAGCAGCAGTCGAGCCTGCGAAGACGTAGGTGACATCGTTGGGGATTCGCAGCTCCACGTCTCGCTGAAGCTTTTCAGTCGGATTGCCGACCTCGTACTCGACAACGGTAAAGCCGAACGAAAGGAAATTTATCACGTTCTTTACATCGTCCGCAGGATTCGCGATGCCTAAGTCGTTGGCACTGAGCATTTTATTTGCGGTGCTGGGTACCTCGATGGCCGCGTAAGTCATAATGATGGGCGGACGCTTGTTTTCCAGTTTGTCCGTAGCGCCGATCTGAAAGTAATCGACCAAATAGGCTGCCACGAGCGCGCTCACGATCGTCACGAACAAGTTGATCGCCACGTTTCCAAGGGTGATCTTCATCCGGCAGCCCTCTCATCGAGAAATGCAAGCCAGCGAACGTGAGCGCCAGCATCGGCGAGCATGTAGATCGCTAACTCCAGCGGAGGCTGCGCGGGTTCTTCCGAACCAGGTTCATGACGATAGAAATGCGCCGCCTCAATCCACGATCGAAGAGCTGCCAGCCGTTTCTTTGCAACCATGAGGCCGGGCCGTTGCCCTGCGTAGATCCGGTCAACTAATGGCGACAAATGCGTTTGAACCTCCCCAGTCCCAAGTTGCTGCGCTTTGGGAAACATCAGCCGAAACAAGCTTTCAGTAGCGAAGAAGCCTTGTCGGATGGCGGTTTTGCCGTCGGTAAGTTCCCCATCGAGCGCTGTGAACGCCGCTTCAAATAGGGATCGCACACCGTTGTAGCGGGATCGACCGAGTGCAGTGATAGTTGCCACACGTCCGGTTTCGAACTCCGGATCCACCGCATAGTGGACACCCCCTGCTGGATCGACGCGATAGCCCATCTGCTCTTCTTGGAAAATCCGGGTCACAGTCTCAAGAAACGGCCTGATCTGGTCGCTCGCGCTCAAGCGAGAGACGTTTCGAAAGCACACGCAGACGATTGTGATCATGTCGAGAACGTCACGCATCTCCATGCCACGAACAACTCTTGTCCACTCGAAGTCCGATCGTACCAACCCAAGTCTAATGCCAAGCTCGTGTTCGGCTGTGTCCACGATATTGAATCCGCGCTTCGATATGCGGTGGAACACCATAGCTAATCGATTGCGCATCCTATCGCTGTCTTGCTGCAACTCAGGCCGACGCAGATAGACCTGAGAAAATCGTTTTCCTTGAATTTGTTCGGTCAAGTGACAGTCCAGTTCCTGCCTCATAGGATTCAACTGCCCCGAATCTGCGGCATTGCTTAAACAAGAGCAACCGTTGTGAGGGCGCAATCCTGTTGGTTCCTGGGGATATAGGCGTGCCGTTTTGGATTTTTCGATCCAGTCCTTGAGATGGGACATGCCCTATCTCGCAGGTGCGGGGCCAGAGCGCGGCGATGCTATAAGGAAGGACTCGTTCTAATCCTGGTTGCCGCGACTCGTTTCCGCCGTCAACTTCCATCAAGTCCAACGGTTCCGGCCGCGATGAGGCAATGAAGTCTCGAATTGTTGGACATGCTCATCGACAACGCACCACGCAGTTCCCGTTCAGGGGTCGAAAACGTATGCTTGCAGAGAACAAGGCTGTCGAAATCACGGATCCGGTTGAAGCCGCCCTTGCCTGGCATGACGGCGATGCCCGAGCTACGATCGAGACCTTGTTGGAGGACTGCGGCCACCTGCGCGAACAGCTTGAGATTGCTCGTTCGTTTCTGAGTAAGGGCGTCACGAGAGGCTGGTCGCCGGAAAAGGACAGGCAGGCGCCGACCGAATGATCCTATTCGTAAAATGACCTCGCAGCAGGGGATGCCACGAAGTCTCCAGGTAGGATCGCTCCGGCTATCTCGGACCAGGAACGGTGGCCATGATATTTGACGTGAGCAGCAGCTTCTGTCCGGTTGGCGACATTCCCAGTTTTCTAAGCTGGACAGCGAGAACGAGGTGGCGGGCAACCTTAGTCACTATGGGCGAATTGACTACCGGGCTGCGCGTCGCGTTACGATAGCGTGTCGGATACTCGCGATCCATGGAGCACGCGATGAGGTTCATTCCAGCCACTTTAAGGGCTATCGAACTGGCCCTTATCTTTCTCATGGGCACGGCCGCCTGCGCGTCCGAAGGAACCTCCATCAAAATCGGTGAGGGTGAGCGGATCAAATCGGCGGACATCGCAACAGGATGGCATCTTCGCCGCCAGTACCACTATAAGGCTCCGCCATACGGCGTGCAGTTGGTGACGGCTCCCCAACCAGTCAAGAGCGGCAAATACTCCTTGAGGATCGAGCTCCGCCGGGGCGATTGCGATGTGGTCACGGGTGGCTGGAGCGACTGCCAGCACACGAACGAGCGCAACGAGATCATAACGACTGGCGATGACTTCATGCCCGTCAACACAAAGGGCGATTACGGCTGGAGCTTCTATCTGCCGTCGGACTGGAACCCGACCGATCTCTGCGAGATCATCATGGGGCAATTTCACGAAGAGAATCGGTTCAATCCTGACTACCAGTTCTTCTATCAGAGCCACGGCGGCGGACTGCAAGTGAAGAGCCGCGTCGATACGAACAACGGCACCTTCGGCAAGGATGTCCGGACGATAATCCCCGAAAAAGACCTTCGCGGCCGATGGCACGACATCCGAGTCCAAGTTTACTGGCGCAACAAGAACGACGGCTATTTCCGGGTGTGGGCCGACGGGCAGCTGGCATACGACTTCAAAGGCCGTACCACCGCGGCAAAGCGGGTCTTCTACAAACTCGGATTTTATCGATTGTCTGCGACCGCGGAATCTCCGACACTTGTGATGTACTACGACGACATCTGGCGAAAGTAAGCCTCGGCACCCGACGGACCCGCGATGGAAAGCTAGGGACTGACGTCACGACGCTTCAAGATCGTCGAATGTCAAGTATTCGGCCGCAACCCGGTCAGTCAGCCAGACGCCGTTCTCGGCTTGGAAGAACTGGATGCCATTCTCGAACATCCGCTCCGAAGCCACCGTCAGAACGATCGGCTTGCCGTGCCTGCCGCCGACCTTCATGGCCGTCTGGCGCTCACGCGAAAGATGAACCTGCTGGCGTTTGCCGGGGAGCAAGCCCTGGCTCATGATGGAGTCAAGGTTGGAGATCGCCGTCCCGTGGAAGAGCGTAGCGGGCGGTCGCGACGGTGCAATGCCGAGATCGACAGCGACCGAATGCCCCTGAGCCGCGCGAATCCTCAAGCCGTCTTCCGAGATCGTAAAGCGCTTCTTGTCGTTGTTCTCGACAACGACATCCAGCGCTGCTCGGTCGAAGCCAGGGTTTCCCGCTCCCCTGACTTTGGCGATCAGCGGGTCGATGGGCGTCCAGCCGTTGGCATCAAGGGTTATACCGTACTTGCCGGGTTCATGGCGAAGGACGAGGCTCAATAGCTTACTGATTTCTCTGGACATTACGGCCTCGGGCAGTTGTGACGGTGGCGTTTTAACAGTCGATCGCCGCCGTTGGCAACGTTGTTACGTTTGCTTAGCGAAGACCGAGACGACATGCTGGGTCAGTGTCACCTGCCGTTGGTCAGCGCCCGCGCAGGCATCACAGCAATAGCGGAACCTGCGCGGTCTGGCTTCTTTGCTGAAGGCCCAGTTTAGGATTCGGATTCCAAGACTTTGACGCGACCGGACTTTAGGCCCTGCGAAATACTCGACCAGTCCCTCGCGGAAGCATTCCTTTGAACCGAGGAGCCCGGCGAGGTCGTCCATTTGCGAGATCCGTTGCTTGAGCATGAGCTTTGCCGACCGCTCATCGAGACCCGAGCCATTTGCCGTCTTTTCTGCCATGAACCGGAGCAGACCGATGTCGCGCCTGGGGCCGCGTCCGGCCTCAGTGAAGGTGATAGCGACCGACTGGTTGCCGTCCCGTCCTGCGCGACCAAATTCCTGCAGATAATCCTCGACGGACGCAGGCTGCTGCCAGTGTACGACGACACGCACGTCCGGAACGTCCAATCCCATGCCGAACGCATTCGTGCAGATGATGTGGTTCACGATGGGACGGCTTTCGCCCTGGAAGCGTTTGAGCAATTCCTGCCGTTCCCACTCGGATCCGAGTTTGGAATGATAGAAGGGGATGTCCGAGCCGTTCTTGCGCAGATCCGCCTGCAGCTCTTGTCCGATACGAGCGGTCGGAACGAAGATCATGGCCTTCCGCGATGCGAAAACAGGGAGGCGCAGGAGGGCGGCGATCTCGCGATGGCGCGATGAGGGAGGAGTGGGCCATCGAACAAGGGCGATGTTCGGCCTGTCGACGCCGCGGACGAAGACTTCGGCGTTGGCGGCCCCAAGAGATGCCAGGATGCGCTGTTGCATCTCGCGGCCTGCGGTGGCGGTAAAAGCGAGCACGGGCGGAGACCCGAGGGTTGCACGTACTTCGGCAAGGCGTCCGTATTCCGGACGGAAGTCTCTACCCCACTGATCCACGCAGTGGGCTTCGTCCACGACAAGGAATTCGGGCTGAAGCTCGGCCAAGGCCTTGCGCTCGTCTCGGCTCTTCACAAAGAAGCGCTCCGGCGCCAGATACAGGAACTTCAGCGCGTTCGCGCCGAGCATGCCATATCGGATTTCCTTCTCTTCCTTGCCGAGGCCGCTGTTGACGAAGGTTGCCGGGATCTTCCGCCGCATCAGGCCGGAGACCTGATCGCTCATGAGCGTCTTCAGCGGGCTCACGACCAGAGTGCAGCCTCGGCGCAGCACGGCAGGAATCTGGAAGCAAAGTGATTTTCCGGATCCTGTCGGGCTGACGACTAGAACCGACTTGCCTGCGAGTGCCGCGAGGACGATCGGGAGCTGTCCGTTGCGGAAATGCGAGACGCCGAAGAGGCGCAGCACGGGGCCGAAATTCATGCCCGCTTCCAGACCGCGTGCATCGCGATCCAGCCAGCGGGCGAGCCGCATGGCCCAGCGCTCGATGGCGCGGCGGGCAAGTCCCCCGGCAAGGTTCGGATGATGAGCCGCGTGGCAACCATCGCAGAGCGTCACGAGGTTCGAGAGCTCGTCTGACCCGCCCATGGATCTGGGAAGTAGATGGTGCACGTCGGCATCGCGCGACCGAACCTTCGTCGAGCACGAAACGCATATGTAGCCGTCCCGCGCAAGAACAAGACGGCGCGTGTCTTCCCAATGTCCCAACGGCCTCGGCTCGGTTGATGCAGTTCGGCAGAGAATGCGCGACAGATCCTGAGAAAACGTAACCGCACGTCACGCCTAGTGTGGATCGACGAGCACCAGCTAGGGGAGCGGCGATTGATAGCGAGCTAATTCTTCGTCACTCAAATCGTAGGAGGCCAGTGTCCCGGACTTCCGCACAAGGACACCAAGTTCGCACAATTCCCGCAAGACCTCAGACACTTCGTCATGCGCCAAGCCTAAACTGCTCGCGATTTCCTGGGACGACGAGTCCGGATTTGCCTTCAAAAATCGGCGAACGAGCATCTGAGGAATGGTCAGCCGCGGCTTGAGGTCATAGTAGCCACTGTTCAGTCGCTCTTGCTCCCGGCGTTGTCGTTCAACAACTTCGCCTGCTGCCCAGTCACCAAGAGCGTATAGCCGCTCCAACACCTGCTGTGCTCTTTCGGCGCCTTCCGTTGCCAATCCCGTTTCCCCAATGAAGTAGGAGGGGACGCCATCGTTGATCCGCCGCTCGTCAGAGGAGCCATCGTGAATGAGCGCCACGGGAGGCAGGTCCATGGTCACGACATTCCTATAACCGGAAACTTGTACGATTTCTTCAAATTTCCAAGCCTGAACGATCTTGCCGATCATGACCTCGAACCAACTTTCAGGTTTCGCGTGAGTTCAGAGCCGAGGTAGCACAGGACGCGCCTTGCGTCACGCCGTGTCGGCCTTCACGCATCCAGGCAAGAAGCTTTTGAACAAGGCGCATCGCTTTAAGGTGTCACCGACCGGGAGGGTCGCATTCGCGTCGAAGGTCGTGAAGAGGAATGCGCCGCAGCTGTGGGCGGGGGGGCGGGTGGCGTTGGTGTCTACGAAAACCTCCAACGTGCAAAAAAGATGGTGACAGCGGATCGGACGATTAAGGAAGATTGCAATAACAGGTTGAATTCCAGGCCACTGAAGTTCTAGCTTGCGGTCGTCTGGGGAATTCGCATGTCCGTCACATCTCGTTTAATCGCCGCTGCTGGTCTCGCGGTTGCAATCTCTTCGCAATGCTTTGCCGATCAGCCCAGTTCCTCAGGCACTGGGTTCGCGGTGACCTCCGATGGCTGGATCCTGACCAACGCTCACGTGATTCAGGATTGCGGCCGTATTGAAGTGAAAGGGAAGGGTGACGCTGCCGACCCGCGCATCGATGAAATCAACGATCTTGCCGTCGTCAAAATTGCCGGAGGCGAGGCATTAAAGCCCTTGGTATTCCGCAAGTCGCCAACGCGTCTCGGGGAGGATATCGTCGCAGTCGGATTTCCCCTGGCGACGTTGCTCGCAGATTCCGTGAAGGTCACGACAGGTAACGTCAATGCCTTGGCGGGTATCCGCAACGACACGCGGTACATTCAGATTTCGACGCCGATCCAGCCCGGCAATTCGGGTGGACCCGTTGTCGATCGGAACGGCTATCTCCTCGGCATCACAAGTGCGACGCTGTCGAAAAAGACGGCCGACGAGATCGGGATCACTGCCCAAAACGTCAACTTCGCTATCCGAGCTTCGGTCGCCGAGTTGTTCATGCAGTCTCAGAGCTTGACCGATCAAGCCGCTGAAAGCCCAGCCAACCAGACGCCGCTTTCAACTGCGGATCTCGCTGACAGCGTTACGCCGTCAGTCTTTCAGATCCTTTGTTACCCCAAGCCGGATGCCCGGGTAGCAATGCTTCCGGATGCGCCCGATCAAGAGCAGGCAGCACCCGCTGCAAATTCCGCTAGTCTGCCGTCCGAGACACGCGTCATCAACGCACCTTCGCTCTTTGTGCCGATAGCCAAGAGTGGCTTTGTCCGGCATCCCAAGGGTGTTGCGCCAGTCAAGTTTGCGGCCAACGGGGACGCGAGGACGATCGCGCAGGCGCCCAACGGAACACCAGTGAAGGTGACCGCGATCCTCGATGACTGGTATCGAGTTGAGGCGGGCGGCGCGACAGGATACATGCACTACTCCTGGGTTCGCGTCGACCAGTTCGAAGAGCCACAAGACGACAAGCGTTTCGTTCAGGTGAAGTCCTACCGGACACTTGATGATGCCCGATCGTTCATCAAGGGATCATCGGTTCCCCTCGCTGCCCACCTTGCCGCCAACGGCTGGATCGCGATCACGCTGAACGATGCTTACGGGGAGCAGGAAGCGAAGGATCTCTCCAACGCGCTGAAAGCTCATGGTCTCATTGCAAAGGACGCCATGGTCACACTCGGGAATACCTACGTCCGCAAAGTGTGCTGTGACTAACTTGGGGAGATGGCTCAAAGGGAGGGCTCATTGAAATTGGTCAATCGTACGCCTATCCGCGTCATACTTACCTTTTCCGTCCTCTTGGCTGTTGCCGGATCTGCGGTGGCGACCAATACGCCCTGCAGCGGGCGGAAGGGAGGCGTCGCGGGGTGCCAGGGAGAAACCTTCTTTGCAACGACGGTTCGGTAAGTGGCAGCAAGAAATCCTGCTCCGCCTACATGGGAGGAGCTGTCGGCTTGCTTGGTGGCGCGACACAAATGGTTCCCGTTGCCGACGGCGAGTGCTCGTGTCGCTCTGGTGAATACTGCACTGGCCCGCGCGGCGGACGATATTGCACGACAGACGATGGACGGAAGAGCTATTTGCGGAAGTGAACGTTCTGCTGCGCGCAGCTCGATCGGCGCTATCCGGAGGGGCCATTGAAATCAGTTCTTGGCATTGATGCAGCCTGGACAGAGCGCCAGCCGAGTGGCGTCGCACTGATCACCGACGATGGCTCCGGGTGGAAGCTCGTCGAGGCTGTGGCGTCCTACGCCGCGTTTCTCGAAGCCGAGGAACAAGCAGCCCCGATATTGCGTCATCGCGGATCGAAACCAGACGCGAAGTCTCTGCTGACCGCGGCGGAGCACAGGGTCGGCGCGCCAGTCGATCTGGTGGCTATCGACATGCCTTTATCGCTTACCCCAATCAGCAGCCGGAGGACTTCGGACAATATCATCTCGACGATGTACGGCAACAAGCATGCCAGCACCCATACCCCAAGCGCTCAGCGACCAGGCAAAATCAGCGATGACCTCAGAGTGGAGTTCGAGGATGCCGGGTATCCGTTGGCAGTATCGCGCCTTAATCCGAGATCGCTGATCGAGGTATACCCGCATCCTGCTCTGATCGAACTCGCCACGGCGGATCGACGTTTGCCTTACAAGCAATCCAAAGCCCGAAAATATTGGCCCGATAGCAGCCCGGCTGATCGCCAGACAAAGCTGCTGCAGATCTGGGATCGGATTTTAGGGTTGCTGGAGACAGAGATCGGCGGGGTGCGTCGGGCTCTTCCGCTTCCTGCGGCGACATCTCGGGGCTACGAGCTGAAGGCATTCGAGGATGCCCTGGACGCGATCGTGTGCGCCTGGGTTGGAGCCTGCGCGCTTGATGGACGCGCGCAGGCATTCGGAGATCGGGAATCTGCGATTTGGGTGCCCATTCATTCCTAGGTCGAAGGTGGGAGCCGACGCGATGGCATCAATCGGGAAGTCGTCCGGAGTGGCGGGGTTGAAGTCACTGAAATTATGCCGCGGTCGGTCGGGCTTGGCGGCTTGGCGCAAATCCGAACGTCATCTCTGCGATATCATCGAGACGAATCTCGTTGTTGATTTCGTCGAGCTTGCGGCTGACCAAGGATGGTCTGCGGCTGCCGGTCCTGTCTGAGTTCGCTCGCGGCGACATCAGCGAGTTGTCGAGCATTATCATCGGTTCCCGCCCGCGCTCCAACGCTCTCTCCCGGTGCGGCGCGATGACTTCCATCATGTTCCCTGCGGTACGGACCGCCGTCGCGGGAAGCGTGATCTGATCGGTGACGGACAGGCCACCGGGATATTGGTCCTCTCCAAGTAGATCGTACATGTGGTCCGATAGGCAGAACTGCTCGGGAACGGTCGGCAGAGCCTCCGAGATCTGTTCGCCAGTCCGGTGGATACCGATACTCCCGTACAGCAGAAGGAACTGCCGCATCGCGAGCTGTGCTCGCTCGCGTTCGTTGTAGTCCGCGGTGAGCAAAAGTGGTGCATACTTCTTCTCTGAACGAAGGAACTGGATTGGAGCGGCAAACATCGTGAGCAGGGTTGTTCCCAATGCTCGGTTTGCCGACGCGCTCTCGACGAGCAGGGCGGAGCGACCGGGCTGTGACAGCTTCTTGGAGATCGCGGCAATCGCAGTCTCCACTTCGATGGCGGTGACACGTCCAAGCCGAAAGGCGTGGTCTATCTCGCTAAGACCCAAGTTAGTTGCGACGTCGATGTGACTGAGAAAGAGACTTGGGTCGAGGGCGACATTCAGATTTGCATTCGCCGCCGCGTCATTGAACCAACCCGTGAATTCTGCGAGGTGGGCCTTTATGAGGGTGATAGTTTCGGGGGTAGGGGTGGCTAGCATTGGTGAGTGCCCTTCAGATTTCGTCGCACCTGGATCTACAGGGCGCCTCCTGAAAACGCGTGAAGGGCAACGATCGCATTTTAGGCAAGCCGAGAACATTTTGGCCTCGGTTGACCGTAACTGAAACTGCCTCTGTTTGATGCTGATCATTGCATCAGTCTTGCCAACGGCGTCCGTCGAAAATCATCCTTAAATTGTGGGTGAACGCCCATAGCCGTTGGGCAGTTGACAGCGATCTAAGCTGTGAGCCGCGCAAAAAGCCGTTTCATCAAACGATTGCTTTTGACGCGAGAGAGATCCGTCGCTTCAGCCAAACACTAGGTTGGCCCATTTCAGCTTGGAATACGGCCGGATCCATCTTGGTACGGCCAATACTCGGTTGAGTTTAGCAGTATCACGCCCGAAACTCTCGCAACTGATTTCTTGCATGCTTGACGTGAAAACAAAGTTACTTAATCTAAGAAGGCCGCGCGATCTGTTGGAGGAGACGGAGCCGCGCCGCTGGCGGCTCGTCCGCGCCATTCCACTCTCCCCGCCCGAGCATTCGACATCATTCGATAGGACACGCTATGTCTCTCACCATTGCCCAGCGTCTCGACAGCCTGAAAGCACGCACCGCCGAACTCGCCCATTGGCGCGACAGGCAGAGCGTGGAAATCGACGGCTGGACCTTCGACGGCGAGCCGATCGCCCATCACCAGGATTGGCCGCATCGCAAGGGCACGGTGCATTTTTCCGCTTCGGCAAAAGCGCCGGCCGACTGGCCGCTGGACAAGATCCGCCTGCAGCTCGATCTCGGTGGCGAAAGTCTGGTCACGCTGAACTACGGCGGTGAGGAGGCTGAGACGTTCGGGCTCGATCCCTATCATCAGGAGTTTCCTGTCAGAGGTCGCGAGTTTTCCATTTCGACGGAGAGTGTGGCGCGTTTCCCCTTCGGCGAGCCCAACCGTGCGCCGCGGCTGAACAAGGCGCGGCTGATCTGGCTGGACGAGCCGGTTCACCGGCTGCATCTGCTGCTGCGGCAGATCACCGAAGCTGTCGATGTGCTCGACGGGCATGAAGCTGTCGCGCATATGATAGAGGCGGCAGAACAGGCGCTCGGCAGTCTCGACTGGCCGTCGGATACGGCAGCCTATGTGTCCCGCACGTCGGGTGCGTTCATGCAGCAGAAGATCTGGGAATTGCCGGAGCTGCAGGATCATCCGGCCGGGCTCGACGACCAGCAGAGCGCCACGGCGCAGGCAGCTTTCGATACGCTGACGATCAGACTGAAGGAACTGCGGAAGCGCTTCCCGCCGAATGGAGAACTGCTTTTGACCGGCCACGCCCATATCGATCTCGCCTGGCTGTGGCCGTATAACGAGACGCGCCGGAAGATGCGCCGGACCTTCAATACCGCACTGTCGCTGATGGAGCGCTCCGGCGATTTCCGCTTCAACCAGTCCACCGCCCATTATTATGCGCAGATGGAAGAGGATGATCCGGCGCTTCTGGAGAGGATCAAGGCGAAGGTCGCCGAGGGCAAATGGGAAACGGTCGGCGGCATGTGGGTCGAGCCCGATACCAATATGCCGACAGGCGAAAGCCTGGTCCGCCAGGTTCTCTATGGTCAGCGCTATTTCGAAAAGACTTTCGGCATCCGCCACAGCGTCTGCTGGCTGCCGGATTGCTTCGGCTTTTCAGGCGCCTTGCCGCAGATCCTCAAGCTTGGCGGCATCGACAGCTTCTTCACCATCAAGGTCAACTGGAGCGAGACCAACCATATTCCCTCCGATCTGTTCTGGTGGAAGGGTCTCGATGGCAGCCAGGTGCTGACCCACACGTTCGACAATCCGATGCACGGCTATAACGGCTTCGTGCAGCCGGATTGCTTCGTGCCGACCTGGAAGAATTTCCGCGGCAAGACCCAGCACGAGACCTCGCTTCTGGCCGTCGGCTACGGCGATGGCGGCGGCGGGGTGACGCCGGAAATGGTCGAGCGCGAGGTGCAGCTGCGCGATTTCCCGGCGATCCCGCAGGCCCGCTGGGGCACGGTGAAAGGCTACTACGAACAGGCGCACAAGACCGCGGCGGAAAAGCAGCTGCCGGTCTGGGATGGGGAAATCTATCTTGAACTGCATCGCGCCACACTGACGACGCAGAGCGGGGTCAAGCGCAAGCATCGTCAGGCCGAGCGCGCTCTGATCACCGCCGAAACCATTGCCTCGCTCGCTCACATGCTGGGTGCGGAAAAGCCGCGGAGCCTCGAAAGCGACTGGCGCGTGGTGTTGAAGAATGAGTTCCACGACATCCTGCCGGGGTCAAGTATCCGCGAGGTCTATGCCGATGCCGAACACGAGCTCGACGGCGTGATCGGCAACGCCCGCCAGGAGCAGGCGTCAGGCCTGACCGCGCTCGCCTCTGTCCTGCCAAGGGGCGCGGCATCATCTGCGCTTGTGGTGGTCAATCCGTCGCTTGCAGCCCGGCCGCTGAACGCCACGCTGCCTGACGGAACGGCCATCTCGTCTGCCGATATCGTCGCGCCGCTTTCCGTCGCGGTTTTCGATCGTAGCGCTCTGAAGCCGGCTGGCGGCCTGAAGGCAGCCAGGCAGGCGCTGGAGAACGAGCATCTCTCCGTGACAATCGGCACGGATGGTTCGGTGACGAGCCTGATTCACAAGGCAAGCGACCGTGAGGCGGTCGATAGCTCAGCCAACCAGCTCTGGGTCTATCCGGCCGACAAGCCGCGCAACTGGGATGCCTGGGATGTCGATGCCGACTATACCGCCAAGGCGATACGCCTCGATACGCCTGACAGCATCGAGCTGGTCGAGAGCGGTCCGTCTCGGGCGGCGATCCGCGTCGTCCACCGCTACAGAAATTCGCGTGTCACCAACACCTATGTGCTGACGGCCAATGCGAAACGCCTCGATATCGAGACAGAGATCGACTGGCACGACCGCCGCACGATGCTGCGCACCCTGAACCCGGTCGCCGTCAGCGCCCGGCAGGCAACGTTCGAATGCGCTTATGGCGTGGTCGAGCGCGCGACCCATACGAACACCTCCTGGGAACAGGCGATGTTCGAAGCCGCCGCCCACCGCTTCGTCGATATCAGCGAGCCGGGCTTCGGCGTGGCGCTGCTCAACAATGCCAAGTATGGCCACAGCGCCCGCGGCAATGTCATCGGCATGAGCATCGTGCGCGCGCCTGTTTATCCTGATCCGCTTGCCGATGAAGGCGCGCAGAAATTCACCTATGCGCTGATGCCGCACGAAGGGGCCTGGCATGAGGGTGGCGTTCTCGACGAGGCACTGGATCTCAATCAGCCGCTGATGACCGTCGAGGCAAGTGGGCTGGCAGCCGGAACTCTTTCGCCCGTCGGCGTTAAGGGCACGCCGGTGGCCTTCTCGGGCCTGAAGCCTGCAGAGGAGGGCGAGGGGCTGGTGCTGCGCCTCTACGAACCGGCCGGGCGCCGCGGCAAGCTTTCGCTGTCGCTACCCTCCGGATGGAAGGCATCCGGCGCTCTGAACATCCTCGAGGAGCCGCTGGAGCGGAAAGGTCCCGCCGATATCATGCCCTTCGAAATCCGGACCTGGAAACTGCAGAAGGGCTGATGCCGATCGGCAGCGCCCGCTAACGCGAGCGCGTCTGCCTTAAGACTGCGGCGGCGAGATCGGCCTGGCTATAGGGCTTGAGAAGAACAAGCGCGCTTTGATCTGCCTCGAAGCCTGCGACAGACGTATTGCCTGTCGCAAAGATCACGGGGAGCTTGGGATCGAGGGCGCGCGCCTTCTTCGCCAGCTCGGCGCCCGAGAGGCCGGGCAGGCCGACATCGGTCAGCAACAGGTCGAAACTGTCGGGTGACAGCTTCGCCAGCGCCTCTTCTGCGCTGCCTGCCTCGCTGACGCGGTGCCCGGATTGCTGCAGCATCTCGGCGGTATCCATGCGGATGAAATCGTCGTCCTCGACATAGAGGATCCGCAACGCCGCCGCCGGGGCCGCAGCTGCGGCGCTCCGCCTTTCGCCCTGCGCGGCGCGTGCCAGATTGCGCTGGCGCTGGTTGCTCAGAACGTGGCGGATCTTGCGGGCGAGAGCTTCACGGCTATAGGGCTTGGACAGGAGATCGACGCCGGCATCCAGCCGCCCGCCGTGGACGATCGAGTTTTCCGTATAGCCGGATGTGAACAGCACAGCGACATCGGGCAGGCGCTCTTTCGCCTTGCGCGCCAATTCCGCACTTTTCAGCGGTCCGGGCATGACGACGTCGGTGAACAGCAGATCGATGGGAATGCCGCTTTCGATGACCGTCAGGGCGCTGGCCGCATCCTTGGCCTTGAGGATGCTGTAGCCGAGATCGGCAAGCATCTCGACAACGGTGGCGCGGACTTCCTCGTCGTCCTCGGCAACAAGGATGGTCTCCTGGCCACCGGTCGCCGGGCCATGGTCGCCTTCAGTCAGCAGATCTTCTTCCTCCAGAGTGCGCGGCAGATAGAGACGAACGGTGGTGCCCTGTCCGATCTCCGAATAGATTTTCACATGGCCGCCGGATTGCTTGACGAAGCCGTAGACCATCGAAAGGCCGAGTCCGGTTCCCTTGCCGACAGGCTTGGTCGAAAAGAAAGGTTCGAAGACCTTGCCGATGATCTCGGGCGCCATGCCGGACCCGGTGTCGCTGACCGCCAGCATCACATATTGCCCGGCGCAGACATCGGCATGCCGGCGCGCGTAGTCGTCGTCGATAAAGGCGTTGCCGACCTCGATCGTCAGCTTGCCGCTTCCATCCATCGCATCGCGGGCATTGATCGCCAGATTGAGGATGGCGTTTTCGATCTGCACCGGATCGACGAAGGTGTTCCACAATCCGCCGGCGCGGATCGTCTCGATCTCGATGGCTTCGCCGATGGTCCGCCGCAGCATCTCACCCATATTGGCGACGAAGCGCCCGACATTGACGACCTTCGGCTCAAGCGGCTGGCGCCGACCGAAGGCGAGCAGCTGGCTCGCAAGTTTCGAGCCGCGATTGACGCCGGCAAGCGCGTGATCGATGCGCTTTTGCGCGCGCTCGTTGCCGACGACATCCTTGCTGAGAAGGTAGAGATTACCGGCAACAACCTGCAGCAAGTTGTTGAAATCATGCGCAACACCGCCGGTTAGCTGGCCGATTGCTTCCATCTTCTGCGTTTGCCGGATCAGTTCCTCGGCTTCCTGCAGTGCCGCGGCCTGTTCCTTTTCGGCCGTGACATCGCGTCCATAGGCATAGACCATCTCCTGCTCGAAAGAAAACCGCCAGGAAACAGTGCGTTGGCCGCCTTGCTTATGGTTGAACCGCAGCTCGACGCCCTGCAATTCGCCGCCGGAAACGGCCTGCTTCAGGGCGGTATCGAAGGCCGCTGCGTCGCCGGTCACCAGAAACTCACACATGCGGTGACCCGCGACTTCCTTCCGGCGGTGGCCGAGCAGCTCGGACCATGCGGGATTGATCGCCCGCACTTCGCCATCGGGCCGCATGACGACGAGAATGTCACCCGCGTTGCGCCAGACGCGGTCGAGTTCAGCGCTGCGTTCCGCGACTTTCCTCTCCAGCGATGCGGCAAATTCCTGCAGCGCCTCTTCGGCGCGGCGGCGTTCGACGGCAGTGCGGGTGCGCTCGGCAAAATCACGGATGAAATCGAGCTCGACCTGCGGCCATTCGCGGGGCACCGCGTTGTTGAGGAAGAGAACGGCAGCAATCTGGCCATTCTCGCTCAAGGGAACCGTGACGGCAGAGTGCACGCCGATCGCCTTCAGCGCATGGGAGGTGGCAGCTGTGCGCGGATCCTCGTCGACATCGGCAAAGACCACCGTCTCGTTGCGCTTGAGGTCGTCGATATAGGTGCCGTATTCGCGAAAATGCAGCGTGCCTGCAATGCTCGGGTTGCCGGCAACGTTCCAGTCCCGCTCGATCGTCACCGTTTCGGCAACCGGATCGATGATCCCGTAACCGGCCCGGGTGACGTGCATGGCCCGGCCGAGGATTTCGGCTGCGGCATAAGCAATTTCAGTCGGTTCGGTCGTTTGGCGGATGCAGTCTGCGAGATCGATCAGGGCGATGCGGCGCGCCTCCTCGTGCCGTGCGTCGGTGATATCGCTGTTGACGCCGATCATGCCGAGAAATTCGCCGCGAACGCCGAAGCGGGGCCGGGCGTCGGTGTGCAAGAGGCGGTACTCGCCTTCGTCGTTGCGATAGCGCGCCTCGACGGCAAAGGCCTCGCGCTTGGCGACGGCTTTTGTGACCTGCTCCATCAGCGGCGGGACATCGTCGGGATGGATCGTGGCGTTCCAGTCGAATGTCGAGATATCGCGCTCCGCCACACCCCAGAACTGCCGCATCGAGGCGTTGAGATAAAGGCAGTGCATCGCCTCGTCGCTCATCCAGAGCATGACCGGCGCATTCTCGGCGACCAGCCGGAAGCGCGATTCACTTTCGCGCGCAGCGTCCTCGGCTTCCTTGCGCTCGGTGACATCATAGCCCTGAACGAAGATACCGCCGATTTCGCCGTCATCGCCGGTCAGCGGCTGGTAGATGAAATCCAGGTAGCGGTCGATCAGTTCGGCATCCGGCCGTTGCTGCAGCTTCACCAGCTGTTCGCTGCCGATATAAGGGATGCCGGTGCGGCGCACCTGATCGAGCAGGGCGACGAAGCCCTGCTCCTCGACTTCAGGGAGCGCTTCGCGGATCGTCTTTCCGACGACGTTACGGTGGCCGACAAGCTGCTGATAGGCCGCATTGGCGATTTCGAAACGGTGGTCTTCCCCGCTCATCGTCGCCACGAAGCCGGGCGCCTGTTCGAACATCTTCTGCAGCCGCGCCTTTTCGGCCCTGAGCTGCCGTTCCGCCTTCACCTTGGCCGTCGTCTCGACGACGATCGCCATGACCGCGACCGGTTTTCCGGTCTCGTCGCAGATCGGCGAATAATCGAGCTTCGTCCACAGCCGCTCCGGCTCGCTGGTGCCACGGCGATAGAGCATCAGCTCCTGGTCTTCATAGACAAGCGTCCCGCCAGCCAGCACGACCTTCATCACATGGTCGTTGAAGTCGGCGACTTCAGGCCAGCCCTCGCGAACCTTCGAGCCGAAGAGATTAGGATGACGGCGGCCGGCGAAATCGGAATAGGCGTCGTTGTAGATCATCACGCCGTCTTCGTTCCAGAGCGTCACGATCGGCACGGGGGAGTTCAGGATCAGGCTGCAAACGCTTCTCAGCGTCGGCGACCATCCGCTGATCGGCCCAAGCGAGGTTCCCGACCAGTCGAAGTTTGCAATGATCTCAGCGGCCTCGCTTCCTCTCTTAAGGAAGGAATGACCGTGTATGCTGGCTTGATGCATCTTGTCCGACCCGCGTTTCCATCGGGAAACTGCCCATGAATATCGCCATAACTATAGAGCGATCGCCAACCGGCAAGAGCCCGGGAAAATCGAGATTGCAAAACCAGTTAACGCCGGTTCTTAAGCCTTGTGGATCGGATCGACCCAAGCCACTTCCTCCGGCTTCTCGACCGGCTCGATATCGAGATTGACGACCACCGGATCCTGGCCGGAGCGGACGAGCACGCATTCCAGCGTCTCATCGCGGCTGGCATTGATTTCCTGGTGCGGAACGTAGGGCGGGACGAAGATGAAATCGCCGGGGCCGGCCTCGGCGACGAATTCCAGGTTTTCGCCCCATCGCATTCTGGCCTTGCCCTTGACGACGTAGATGATGCTTTCGAGATCGCCGTGGTGATGGGCGCCGGTCTTGGCATTCGCATGGATCGTCACGGTGCCCGCCCAGATTTTCTCGGCGCCTGCGCGGGCATTGTTGATCGCCGTCGCCCTGTTCATGCCCGGCGTCTGGGCCGTGTTCGGATCGAGCGCATTGCCCGGAATGACCTTCACGCCGTGCTCGCGCCAATCGATAGGGCCGTGCGTGTGATCGCCGGAATGGTCGTGATCATGGCTCATCGTGAATCTCCTCTTCGGCAATTGTGCCCGGGATAGCGCAGGCGACGCAAGAGGCACTTACCCGAGATCTGTGATGGAGTTTGAGAGCCCGGACTGCTATCTCCGTCGCGATGGAATAACCGAGAATGATGCCATGAGCCACATCCCGCAGATCGACTACGACACCGCATCCGACGATATTCGCCAGGCCCATGACGAGGAAGTCCGGGTGCGCGGCCGGATGACCAATATGAAGAGAACGCTGCTGCATTCGCCTGCCGCGCACCGCATCTATGCCGAATGGTTCACCCTGCGCGCCGAGCTCAATCCTGCCGTCAGTGACCGGGAAATCTGGATCTTCTCGCACGCGATCTCGAAATCCAGCAACTCGAAGATCGCCATCACCTTCTTCCGCCGCGCGCTTGTGAATGCCGGCTTCGATCCGGATGCGCTGGTTCTTTCAGACAGGGAACGCCTGCTTGCCGATTTCGGCACCGCGATCGTTGCAGACTCGAACGCGATCCCCGCGGCGATCTGGGAGCGGCTCAAGCAGCTCTATCCCGCCAAGGTGCTCGTCGATCTCGTCGCCTTTGCAGGCATCATGCTGGCGACGGCGGTCTTCAACAACGTCGTGGAGATCGATTTCGATCCGGAACTTGAGGCATTTGCCGAAGGTGCTGCGCGTCCCGTTACGTCAGGTTGAACCACGCGTGGTATTCTTCTGTGCGAAACCGGCGCATATCCCCAAAAAGTGGGATATCGCTGCGGCTTAAATGAGCACATAACCCGCCCTGGTTGAGCGGCAACGATTCGGTATCGTCGCTGCTTCCAAGGAGGAGTTGAGGATGATGTCTGATGTGATCGCGCAGATCGCCCGCGCAGCCGCGGAGCTGGAGGTGGAGCTCCGTTCTTTACTGCAGCTTGATCAGGATATGTTGCAGCCATCTCAGGATGATGCCGAAACGTTGCCGCATCTTCTGGCCGAACGGTTTCCGCAGCTTTCCGGCGAACGTGCAGAACTTCGAGGCCTGCTGAAGATCGGCCGGGCGGCGCGGCGCAGCGAGCACCTGTCTCCGGCCGTTGCCTCTGCAGCGCTGGCAATGACGGCCGAATTCCGAACGATGATTGCAAGACTGGGCGCACGCGCGCAGCTCGTCTAGCCGCTCGCATGACCCGTATGCCGCTTTACGCGCAGCGGAAGCTCGCTTAGTTCTTCTGAACAGGGTTCAGGAGCGGATCGAGCGATATGGCCGGCAACATAGCTTCCACTGATATCTTGGCGCCGCTTGCTGCCATCTCGGAATTTTGCGAGCGGGTCCTGATGGCCTCGGGCGCCAGCCAGTCGACGGCAGAGGCCGCCACGAGAGCGATGATGCACGGAACCCGCCACGGCATCGACAGTCACGGCGTCAGGCTGCTGGCTCACTACGTGAAAGGACTGACCGAAGGGCGGCTCAATCCCAATCCGGCGCTGAAATTGGCAAGCGCCTTCGGCGCCATCGCCTCGCTGGACGCCGACAATGCCCATGGCGCGCTGGCCACCTACACGGCCATGGAGCATGCGACCCGTCTGGCGGGCGAGTTCGGCATCGGCGCCGTCGCGGTGCGTAACTCGTCGCATTTCGGCCCGGCCGGTGCATATGCGATGGATGCGGCAAGCCGGGGCTTTATCGGTTTTGCCTTCTGCAATTCCGATAGCTTTGTCCGTCTTCACGACGGCGCGATGCGTTTTCACGGTACCAACCCCATCGCCTGCGCCGTTCCGGTTCAGGGACAAAATCCCTGGCTTTTCGATATGGCGACCAGCGCGGTTCCCTATAATCGCGTCCAGCTCTATCGCAGCCTCGGCCGCGATCTTCCCTCCGGTGTTGCCTCGGACGAGCGCGGCCACGATACGACAAACCCCGATATCGCAGATATGCTGGCGCCGCTTGGTGGCGAATTCGGCTTCAAGGGTGCTGGGCTCGCCGGCATTTCCGAAATCCTCAGCGCCGTGCTCACGGGGATGAAGCTGAGTTTCGACATCGCACCAATGCCAGGCCCAGATTTCTCGACGCCACGCGGACTTGGCGCCTTCGTCCTCGCGCTAAATCCGGCGGCGTTTCTCGACATCGAAACTTTCGACGCCGCCATGACGCGCTATGTCGAGACGTTGCGCAATTCGCCGGCGCGCGATGGCTTCAATGTCATGGCACCAGGCGACCGGGAGTGGGCGGTGGCGGAGCGCCGGGGGCGCGAGGGCGTCACGATCGATCCGGTGACCGCCGCATCCTTCCGCAAGCTCGCCGCGGACTATGCTGTGAACTCGCCTATTTGACGTCATGCGGCGGATTGACGCACAACTTTGCCGATGGTACGTCTGATTCAATTGGTCAAGCCATTTGACCGATTGCGCGCTTGAGGAGGCGCGCCAGGGGAGGCAGCCATGTTTTCGGCCGTGGAGTCACGCCGCCTTTACAGGCAGGTGGCGGATCAGATTCGTCTCATGATAACCCGCGGCGACCTTGCCGTCGGGCACCGGTTGCCGGCCGAGCGCGACCTTGCCGAACAGCTCTCGGTGTCGCGGCCGACGGTGCGCGAAGCGCTGATCGTTCTTGAGGTTGAAGGTCTCGTCAACATCCGCATGGGCTCTGGCATCTATGTCGTGCGCCAGCATGCCGTCGGCGGCACGGGTAGCGAGCGGGAGCCGGTCGAGGGACCCTTCGAGCTGCTGCAGGCACGCGCGATCATCGAATGCGCCATTGCCGAAGAGGCTGCGAGGACTGCAAAGCCCGAGGATATCGAGCGTCTCGATGAGACACTGCAGCGCATGAGCGGCGTGGTCAACGATGCCAGTGCGGTGCTTGCCGCCGACCGTGCTTTTCACACCCGCATCGCCGCAATCGTACAGAATTCCACGCTGATCCGGGTCACCGGCGAAATGTTCGACATGCGCCTGACGCCCTATTTCGAGAAGCTCGCGAGCCACTTCGAGGGGCCGGTCACCTGGCGCTCTGCGGTGGACGAGCACCGCGCCATACGCGATGCGATCGCCGCTGGCGACGCAGCGGGCGCGAAGGCTGCGATGCGCGCACATCTGACCATGTCGCAGAAGAGATTTTCCGAAAGCTTCGGGGAGGAGTTTTCGGGAGAGGAGGGGCGCGGCCAGAAGGCCGGGCCGAAAAAGGGAATTGCAGTTACTTAAACAGAGCTCAGGAGGAGAGAGCGATGAAAATGAAACTGGCAACGATCGTCTGCACGGCTGCGGCGATCATGGCATCGACGGCAATTGCACATGCACAGACGGTTCTGAAATGGGCCCATGTCTACGAAACCTCGGAACCCTTCCACACGGAATCGGTCTGGGCCGCCGGCGAGATCAACAAGCGTACCAATGGCCGCTACAAGATCGACGTTTTCCCGGCTTCGCAGCTCGGCAAGGAAGCCGACATCAATCAGGGCCTGAAGCTCGGCACCGTCGATATCATCATCTCCGGCTCAAGCTTCGCCGCCCGCGATTACAAGCCGATCGGCGTCACCTATTTCCCCTATATCTTCCGCAGTCCGGAACACCTGATCGCATATACCAAGAGCGACGTCTTCAAGCGCCTCGCCAAGGGCTACGAGGACAAGACCGGCAACCACATTGCCGCCGTCAGCTACTACGGCACTCGCCACACGACCTCCAACAAGCCGATTGCCAAATGCGCCGACATGGCGGGGCTGAAGATCCGCGTGCCCGATGTGCCGGCCTATCTCGCCATGCCGCGCGCCTGCGGCGCCAACACGACACCGATCGCATTCGCGGAAGTCTATCTGGCACTGCAGAACGGTACGGTCGAGGCCCAGGAAAACCCGCTGACGACGATCGAGGCGAAGAAGTTCTACGAGGTTCAGAAGAACATCATCCTGACCGGCCACATCGTCGACCACCTCAACACGGTGGTCTCGAAGACGCTGTGGGCGAGCCTTTCGGACGAAGACAAGAAGATCTTCGGTGACGTCATGCAGGAAGCCGCCGAGCGCACCACCAAGACGATCGAAGGCAAGGAAAACAGCCTGATCGCTACCTTCAAGGAGAAGGGTCTGAACGTCGCCGAGATCGACAAGGCCGATTTCGAGAAGACCGTCATGGACAAGGTGAAGTTCGAGGACTTCGGCTACGACAAGGCCGATTGGGAAGCGATCCGCGCGATTCAGTAAAGCCCGCGGCGCGGCGTCTCCGGGCGCCGCGTCCATTCTTTCCGCAGGGGATCAACGCCGCTCATGACGCAAGAAATTCATACGCAGGTGACCGCCGAAGAGATCGGTCAGGAATTCGAAGGCCACGCGCCGACCGCCAACATTTCCGACTATGCCATCGAGGACTGGATCACGCTGATCGTCTTCTGGCTGATGGCGGGCTGCGTCTTTCTGCAGTTCTTCACCCGCTATGTGCTGAACGACAGCTACGCCTGGACCGAGGAAATCGCCATCAACTGCCTGATTGGCGTCGTTTTCCTCGGCGCAATCATGTGCGTGCGTACCTCGCGCCATATTCAGGTGGACGTCTTCTATCACTATATGCCGGCGCGCCTGGCCCGCGTTCTCGCGACCGTCGTCGATATCGTCCGCATCGGCTTCTTCGCTTACGCCTGCCACCTGATGTGGCGCTATGTGGAGGTTGTTGCCGACGAGCAGATGGTCACCATCGATCTGCCCCGCAACATCGTCTTCTACAGCGTGC
This sequence comes from Rhizobium sp. 01N424, assembly GCF_056399485.1. NCBI lineage: Bacteria > Pseudomonadati > Pseudomonadota > Alphaproteobacteria > Hyphomicrobiales > Rhizobiaceae > Rhizobium > Rhizobium sp. 01N424. Next base: position 108,123 of record NZ_JBFTRK010000014.1, on the reverse strand, counting down.
TCGTCGCCTTCGTGCTGATGCTGATCCGTGCGGTGATCGTCTTCATCGCCAATATGCGCCGCGGCTACTCGGTTCTCGAGCGCCCCGAAGAATTCCAGACCGTCGAGGGTTGATCCATGCTGCTGCTTCTTGGCTCATTTCTGGTGCTGATGCTGATCGGCGTGCCCGTCGCCATCGCGATGGCCGTTGCCTCGGTGCTTTACATCGTTCTCTACGGTGTTGCGCCCGATATCATCGTGGCGCAGCGGATGATCGCCGGCGTCGAAAGCTTCCCGCTGCTCGCCGTTCCCTTCTTCATCCTCGCCGGCAATCTGATGAACTCGGCAGGCGTGACCGGCCGCATCTATTCCTTCGCGGTGGCCCTCGTCGGCTGGATGAAGGGCGGCTTGGCGCAGGTCAATATCATCGGTTCGGTGATCTTCTCCGGCATGTCCGGCACAGCACTCGCCGATGCCGCCGGTATCGGCACCATCGAGATCAAGGCGATGAAGGACCACGGCTACCCGGTTGAAGCTGCAGTCGGCGTCACAGCCGCCTCGGCGACGCTCGGTCCGATCTTCCCGCCGTCGCTGCCCTTCGTCATCTACGGCATGATGGCGAATGTTTCTATCGGTGCGCTGTTCATGGCCGGCATTCTGCCGGGCATCGTCATGACGCTGCTGATGATGGTCACCGTTGCCGGTTTCGCCTATGTCAAACGCTGGGGTTCGGACGCGCCGTTCGACGTCAAACAGCTGCTTTCGGCCGGCATGGAAATCGTCGTGGTTCTCTTGGTGCCGCTGTCGATTTATCTGATGATGCTTGCCGGACTATCGATGAATGCCGCTGCCGGTATCGCGCTCTTGGCGCTGCTCGGGCTCGACTGGTATTTCGGCTTCTCCGCCGTCATGGCGCTGATGACCCCCGTCATCCTGATCGGCGGCATGACGATGGGTTGGTTCACGCCGACAGAAGCGGCCGTCGCGGCCGTTCTCTGGTCGCTGTTCCTCGGCTTGGTGCGCTACCGGACGATGACATTCTCGACACTGGCGAAGGCGAGTTTCGATACGATCGAGACGACGGCTTCGGTGCTTTTCATCGTCACGGCCGCCTCGGTCTTCGCCTGGCTTCTGACCGTCAGTCAGGCAGCGCAGCTGCTGTCGGACGCGATCCTGTCGATCACCGACAACAAGTGGGTGTTCCTGATCCTGGTCAACCTGCTGATGCTCTTCGTCGGCTGCTTCCTGGATACGATTGCGGCGATCACCATTCTGGTGCCGATCCTGCTGCCGATTGTTGTCAAGTTCGGGATCGATCCGGTGCAGTTTGGCCTGATCATGACGTTGAACCTGATGATTGGGCTGCTGCACCCGCCGCTCGGCATGGTGCTGTTCGTGCTCTCGCGCGTGGCCAAGCTCTCGGTGGAGCGGACAACGATCGCCATTCTGCCATGGCTGGTGCCGCTCTTCGTCGCATTGATCTTGATCACCTTTGTGCCGTCTATATCTCTCTGGCTGCCGCAGCAGCTTGGCCTGTTGCGCTAGGAGGATGGGAATGCAGACACGTCTGGCACGGCTTTATGCCAAGGGTGACTTGAGGATCGAGGCCGCAGAGGTTCCGGAACCCGGAACGGGAGAGGTTTTGTTGAAGATGGCGGCCGCAGGTATCTGCGGCTCCGACCTGCATTACTATCAGGACGGCGGCTTCGGCCCCGTCAGGGTTCGCGAGCCGATCATTCCCGGGCATGAAGCGGCGGGAATTGTCGAGAAGGCGGGCGAGGGCGTTCACCTGAATGCCGGGACGCTCGTCGCGGTCAATCCGAGCCAGCCCTGCGGCCATTGTGAATATTGCCAAAGGGCCATGCCGATCCATTGCCTGGAGATGCGCTTCATGGGCAGCGCCATGCGGTTGCCGCACGAGCAGGGGATGTTTCGCGAGTGGCTGGTGGTGCCGGCCAAGCAGTGCTTCGAAGCCGGGCCCGGAACGAGTTCGGCGGAGGCTGCCTGCAGCGAACCCTTGTCCGTCTGCCTGCATGCCGCCTCGCGGGCGGGCGAGATCAGCGGCAAGCGGGTTCTGGTCACCGGCGCCGGGCCGATCGGCTCCTTGATGGTTGCCGTTGTCAAACATTATGGCGCGGCCGAGATCGTCGTCACCGACCTTGCGGATGCTGCCCTGGAGCGTGCCATGGCGATGGGTGCAACGCGTGCGGTCAATGTCTCGCAGGGCGCCGGGGCACTCGCGGAATTCGAGGCCGGCAAGGGCTATTTCGATCTCGTCTTCGAGTGCTCCGCGGCAGCCCCGGCGATCCGCGGCGCGATCGCGACCGTGAAGCCGCGCGGGACGATCGTGCAGGTGGGTGTGTCGGGTGAGGTCCCGGTTCCACTCAATGCCATCGTTGCCAAGGAGCTGCATATCCACGGAACGCAGCGCTTTCACGAGGAATTCGCGATGGCGGTCGCGCTGATCTCAAGCCGGGCGATCGATGTCCGCCCGATCATCAGCCACAGCCTGCCGCTTGCGCAGGCCGATGCTGCTTTCCTGCTGGCGGGCGACAGGAGTGCCGCCTGCAAGGTGCAGCTGACCTTTTAGGCAGGTAGCGCGACACTCAGCCGTTCGGCGTGGGGCTTTAGCGACTCCATGATGCCCGGAAACAGCACGACGCCGTCCTCGAGCGCCTTGCGCTTGCGGGCAAGGCCATTCTCGCCGGGAAGGCGCACACGCGCCACGCCGGGGCGGGGCGGATTGCTGTGGCAGGCGTCAACGAGCCAACCGGTCTGGCGCAGGAAGGCGTCACGGCCGCCGAAGGCATCGGGATCGAAGACCTGAACGGTGACCGCCGCATTGGTGCCCTTCGGCTGATCGACGCGGCCATAGCCGGCGAGGCCCTGGGTAAAGGCTTCGACATGCAGCGCCATGCCATACCCCTTCTGGCCGTGGTCGAGACCGCCGGTTGGAAGAAGCGTGCCGCCGCGCTCGATGACACGTGGGTCACGGCTCGGATTGCCGTTCTCGTCGAGCAGCCAGTCGTGCTCGTATTGCCTGCCTTCGCGAACCAGTCGCTGGGCCATGTTCACCGTGGTGATCGAGGCGCTGATATCGATGAGAATGGGATCGCCGGGTGTCGGGATGCCGTGGGCGACCGGGTTCGGCGTATAGACGCCCTTGGTGCCGCCGAAGGGGGCGACTTGCGCGCCCGAAGGGCTGGAACTGGCGATGCTGACCATGTAGCCGCGGTCTGTGGCGAGCGTCAGGTAGGCGGCGAGGCAGCCGATATGATGGCTGTCGGCAATCGTCACGGTGGCCGTTCCATATTGCGCGGCGCGATTGCTGGCGAGCTTGACGGCTTCGGACGTCAGCCAGGCGCCGGGCAGGCGCTTGCCCTTCCAAGCAATGGCCGGACCGCGATCCGAGATGACATCGGGGGCGCCCGAAACCGTCATCACACCGTCGGCAACGCTCTGCAGATACCAGCCTGCAAGCGCCAGACCGTGTGTCGTATGGCCGAGCAGGTCGGCTTCGACAAGAAATCGCGAGACGGCATCCGCCTTGTCATTCTCGAGGCCTGCGGCCGAAAACAGTGACGTCGCGAAGGCGCGCAGTGCCTCGGCCGGATAGCGCTTGTCTGTCGTATCGGCCATGTCAGCCTCCGTATTTGCTTGGAAGATCAGCGGGCGAGGAAGCGCGGATGCAGGGTCTCGCCGCGCAGCGTCGCCAGCACATGTTCGGCCGCGATGACCGACATGGTGCGCTTGGCATCGAGCGTGACGCCGGCGACATGCGGCGTGACGATGGTATTCGGCAGCGAGAAGAGCGGATTATCCTTTTCCGGCGGCTCGACGGCGAAGCTGTCGAGACCGGCACCGGCAAGGTGGCCGCTTTTCAACGCCGCAATCAACGCCGCTTCGTCGACGACTTCGCCACGTGCTGTATTCACGAGGTAAGCGCCGCGCTTCATCAGGCCGAGCCGTCTGGAGTCGATCAGGTCGCGCGTCTCGGGCGTCAGAGGGCAGTGCAGGCTGACGATGTCGGCGTTTGCCAGCAGTTTGTCGAGATCGGTCTCGCGGGTGACGCCTTCGAAGGCTTCGGCAGGAGTATGCGGATCGAAGGCGGAAATTTCCATGCCGAGCGCCTTCGCCATCTTGCCCAGCGTCTGGCCGATCAAGCCGAAGCCGACGATGCCGAGGCGCTGGCCGCGCAGCTCGCGGCCCTGATACTGGCCCTTGTCCCAAGTGCCATCGCGGATCAGCGCATCCTGCCGGGAAAAATCCTTCACCAGCGCCATGATAAGCGCCAGCGCGTGCTCGGCGACAGAAATGCCATTGCTGCCTGTCGTCTTCGAAACGGGAATGCCGAGCTCGGCGGCCGCCTTGACGTCGATATCGTTGGTGCCGACGCCGTGTTTGGCGATGTGGCGGAGCTTGCCGCCTGATGTCATTTCTTCGGGGCCGAGGACATCGGCAAGCAGGCGGATGATGGCTCCCTCGGGTCGGTGCTCCTTCATCAAGGCAATCACCGTAGCGCGATCGATATAGGGCTTGGTCTGCACGACCTTGACGCCTTCCTTCTCCAGCACTACCCGGCCTTCGGGCGCAAGTTCTCCTCCGAGAACGAGAACGGTTCTCTGCATGCCTGCCTCCTCATTTCTTCCCGGAAAGCGGCGCAGACTGCGCCGCCGGGTGCTACGCCGCCTTGCGCGGCGAGCGCGCCATCAGCCGGGCATAAGCGATGGCCGAAAGCATGTTGACGTGATTGGCCTTGCCGGTTCCGGCAATGTCGAAGGCCGTGCCGTGATCGACCGAGACGCGGTCGATCGGCAGCCCGAGCGATACGTTGACGGCGGTCTCGAAGGCCACGAGCTTGATCGGGATATGACCCTGATCGTGATACTGGGCGATGACGAGATCGAAGGCGCCGTTATAGGCGCGGGCGAATACGGTATCGGCCGAGATCGGGCCGACGACATCGATGCCCTTGGCCTGCGCCAGCTCGACGGCCGGGGCCAGGAATTCGCTGTCTTCGGTGCCGAAGAGGCCGTTTTCGCCACAATGCGGATTGATGCCGGCGACGGCGATGCGCGGCTTCATCCCCAGACGCATGAAGTGGTTATGGCCAGCCTCGATCGTCGCCAGCACGCGCTCGGTCTTGGCGCGTTCGATGGCGCCGCGCAGCGACACATGGGTGGAGACGTGGATGGTGTTCAGGCGCTCTGAGGCGAGCAGCATGAAGGAGCTCTTCGAGCCTGTCAGATGCGCAAGCAGCCCGGTATGGCCGTCGAAATGATGGCCGGCAAGGTTCATCGCTTCCTTGTTGATCGGCGCGGTGACGATGACGTCGGCTTCGCCCGACATGGCGAGATCGACGGCGCGGCTGATGTATTTCACCGAGGCATCGCCTGCAACCGGGCTGACCTTGCCGATTTCAGGCAGTGGCGCGCCGAGCTCCACTTCGTCGACGGCGATCGTCGAGCCGTCTTCCGAGGCAGTGGGGCCGAAGCGCAGGCTGGTGCCGGTGGCGCGGTCGGCGCGAACGAGCGCTTCCGTATTGCCGACGATGACGAAATCCTTGCGCTCGCCAGCCGGCATGGCCGCCAGCGCCTTGACGATCACTTCAGGGCCGACACCAGCTGGATCACCGAGCGTTACCGCCACTTTTGCATTCTTCGTCATCGTCAAATTCCCTTAAAAAGCAGCCTGGTAAATGGCGCGGATATCGTCACGCGCGAGATCGCGGGGATTATTGTCGAGCAGGCGGCGGATCGCAAAGGCATCGTCCGCCATGGCATCGAGATCATCGGAAGGAACGCCAAGGCCCGAGAGCTTCATCTCGATGCCGAGATCGGCGCAGAAGGCATAGGCGGCGTCGAAGACCGAGCTGACGTCATCGGATGTCTGGTGGCCGAGGGCGGCCATCACGGCCCGGGTCTTTTCCGGAACGGAAGGCGTGTTGAAGGCCAGCACATGCGGGAAGATCAGCGCGTTGGCGGCGCCATGCGCCACATGCCAGCGGGTGCCGAGCGGATAGGCCAGCGCATGGCCGCCGGCGGTATTGACCGGGCCGAGGCAGAAGCCGCCATAGAGCGAGGCAAGCGACAGGCCGGCACGCGCTTCGGCGTCGGCACCATCTTTGACGGCGCGGGCAAGGTACTTGCCGACGAGTCGCGCGCCCTCGATCGCATAGATATCGATCATCGGATGAGCCTTGCGGTTGGTGAAGGCCTCGACGCAATGGGCCATCGCATCGACACCGGTTGCCGCCGTCGTGCGGGCGGGAACCGTAAAGGTCAGGCCGGGGTCGATGACGGCAATATCAGCCAGCATGTAAAGGCTTTCGACGGCAAGCTTCGCCTGCGTCGCGGGATCGGTGACGAGGGCACGGGTGCCAGCCTCGCTGCCAGTGCCCGATGTTGTCGGAACCTGCGCCAGCGCCACCTTGCGCGGGCCGGTCACTTTGTGGGGGCCGACGACCTCGCGCAGCGTCTGTGGCGAACCGGCGAGAACGGCGGCGAGCTTGGCAAGATCCATGGCGCTGCCACCGCCGAAACCGACGATCAGTTCGGCATTGGCTGCATTCGCGGCCGCCAGCACCTTGTCGAGATTGGCAATGTCGGGCTCGGGGGTGACATCCGCGAAAACGGAGACGTGGCCCGGCAGTTCCAGCACATCGACACGCGACGCGTTGAACGCATCGGAGATGACGAGCGTGCGCGTATAGCCCTTGCCTTCCGCCCATTTGCCGAGCTTGCCGGCGGTGCCGACGCCAAACTCGATGACTTCAGGCCTGACAACCGTGATGGGCGAATCCAGACTGACCATGAACACGGCTCCTCCATAAATGCGGCCAAAGCCGTTATTGATGTAAAGTTGTTATATCAACTGCACGTTTCTGGCAATAAGCGAGGCGATGGTTTTTCAGCAGTTTTGCGGAAACGTTCTGAGATGGATCCGATAAAGTAGCATAAATAACCATAAAATCAGTATGTTGATGGCCTCCATCCTGCGCCATCAACAGTGATGTCGCAGATCAAGGCCATTCTCTGTGCCTGCGAAACCACTTGTAAACACAGAGGCCGATCCCGTGCCAGAGGGCACGGGATCGGCTGAGTGGACGGCTCAAACCGCTACATCGCTTGGCAGGCGAACATATTTGATCGCGCGGCGGTAATAGGTGTAGGCGATGTGCAATGCTCCATCCGGTCCCTCGGTGATCGAGGGATAGGAGAACTCGCGGTTGAGCGAGTCCTTGGAGTTGTTGCTGAGGCAATAGCCGTCGCCGGTATCGAGATCGATATGGCTATCGAAGCTCTTGCCGCCATTCGTGGAGATCGCCAGGCTGAGCGGTGCGCGCGGAACACCCCACACGGCCTTTCGCCTTGTTTCTGCTGCGCTTTCTGTGGCTTTCGCCTCGCCCTTATCGCTTTCGATCTCGTCGTAGAGCGACTCGCGGCGCGCATCCGATGTCTCGGCATTGCTGTGGTTGTAAACCATCGCAATCCGCCCGTCCGCCAGCTTGGTTGCCTGGATCGACGAGTTGTTGTTCGGCAGGTTGACCGGCTTCGGCGCCGACCAGCTCTCGCCATTGTCATCCGATTCCGAGGAGAGAACATGTTCGGAAAAACGGTTGCGGAAGAAAGCGACCATTTTACTTCCGTTGAGCGGAATGATGTTCATGTGGACGGCGCCGAGGCTGTCGGGCACGTCGACCATCGTCCAGCTCTCGCCCTGATCGCGCGATACGAGAACGCCTGCCGTGTCTGCATCGCCGCTCCAGCGCTGGCCGGGCAAGCTCACACAGCGGAATGCCGGCAGAAGCCAGGTTCCCACGGAGTTGACGATGACGGGCTGGCGCACGAAAGTGCCGGGCAGATCGCAGAGAACGCGGACGGATCCGAACGTCTTGCCACCATCGTCTGAAATCCGGCACTTTACAATTGACCCATCCTGGTCACCAGATGTCTGCGACGTGTAAAGCAGCCAGACTTTTCCGTCGGGCGCCTTGAAAATCAGCGGATTTTGCTCGGATTTTGCCGGATCGTCGGAGAGTTTTTCGGCTTCCGACCACTGATCCGCCCCCGGCGCGAGGCGCGACATGTAAACGGAAATGTCGCCCATTCCCTCCATCGTCCCGCCGAACCAGACGCAGGTCAGCGTGCCATCGGGCAGGAAGGCCAGGTTGGCGGCATGGTTCTGGATGCAGGGTGACGGCAGGTAGGCGTCGGCCCGGCCGGGCTGCGCCGGATTGGGGCCGATCTTTCCGTTCATCAGCGCCGGAACGGCTTCCGGCGGGAGCGCGGTAAAGCTCATGACATCCTCCTCACGGTAGCTGCGCGTAACCTTCGGAAAGGGCGGCATAGTCAGCGTCGCTGAGGGCGACGAGCGGCGGGCGGGTGCGCTTCCAGGCGGCATTGCCGGTCTTCAGGCCGACCATCGCCTTGATCGTCGGGATCTGGACGTAGGAGTTGGAGAGAGTGCGGTAGGCGTTGATGCGGGCCTGGGCCTTCTCGACCTTGTCCGCCTGCGCTTCGTCATGGACGTGATCGTAAACGGCGCGCAGCGAGTCGGCGACGAGGTTGGAGGTCGCCGTGATGCAGCCGGCGCCGCCGGCCTTGAGCAGCGGCAGCAGCAGCGGATCGGCGCCGCAGAGAACGGAGAAATCCGGATAGGCGGCGATAATCGCTTGCATGTTGTTGAAATCGCCTGCAGATTCCTTGATCCCAACGACGGTGCCAGGGAAAGCCTCGATGAGGCGGCCGATCAGCGGAACGGACAGCGGAATGCCGGAGACCTGCGGGATGTGATAGAGGATCACCTGCAGGCGGCTGTCGTTGATGCCTTCGAAAATCGCCGAATAGGCGTTGAAGAGGCCGTCATCGGTCACGCCCTTGTAGTAGAAGGGCGGCAGCATCACGACCTTGGTGACGCCAAGCGAAAGTGCGTGCTTGGTCAGCTCGATCGTTTCGGGAATGGCGGCAACGCCGGTGCCCGGAAGGAGCTTGTCAGGCGAGATGCCGGCCTTCAGCGCGGCTTCGAGCAGCATGCGGCGCTCGGCGATCGAAAAAGAGTTTGCTTCGCCTGTCGTGCCGAGCAGGGCGACGCCGTGGCAGCCTTCATCAAGCAGGCGCTTGCAATGCTCGGTGAAGAGCGCGACGTCAGGGCTGCCGTCGGCGTTCAAGGGCGTGGTGGCGGCGCTGAAAACGCCGGTGATCTTGTGATTGCTCAAAGCATCCTCCTCTGCAGCGTGATGCTGCTCCTGGCACTTGCCGTGCGTGACTTTTCCTCGAAATGATAAGTTGTTGTCAATCTTACAAGCTGCGTCAGAATGACGTTGGTATTTTATCTATATGAAATTAAATGATAAAAATTTTTTGCGTGGATTTGAAAGTTGAAAACGGCAAATTTTGATTGACAGATTTACATTATCGCGCAAATCTCAGGGGCATTGTAAGGCGTCCGGCTCGGGGAGGGTTTTCGAGTACGCGCTGTTTTGCCCATGGGAGGAATGTATGACAGACCGCAATGACAAGAATGCTTCCACGGTTTCGCGCCGCGACGCGCTGAAGCTCGGTCTCGCCGCCGGCGTCGGCTTCACGCTATTCGGCATGAGCGCCCGCATCGTCATGGCTGACGACGGCCAGGTGCTGAAGGCCATTAACCCGGCCTTCGATCAGGACTGGTCGCCGCTGCGTGGCGGTGGCCGTACGTTCCGCTGGAATTCGTTCTGGTGGGCCTCGCCGATGTATTTCGACGCCGAAGGCAAGCTCAATCCCTACGTCTTCACCAGCTGGGAATCCCCGGACAAGAAGGTCTGGACCTTCAAGATCGATCCGAAGGCTGTGTTCTCCGACGGCAGCAAGATCACCGCGGCCGACGTCAAGGGTTCCTGGGAAGTGGCTTCCCGCCCGAACACCAAGAGCCAGCGCGCCGATCAGGTCATGGGCAAGGTCGACGGTTACAAGGACGTCGCCGGCGGTTCGGCCACCGAGATCTCGGGCGTTGCCACGCCTGACGAAGGCACCGTCGTCGTCACGCTGACGGAAGCCGATCCGATCTTCTTCATGCGCCTTGCCAACCACATCATCCCGATCACCAAGGCTTCGCAGTCCAAGGGCAGCGATGGCGAGGAAGTGGCTGACTGGTACAAGCCCGACAACAGCGCCGTCTATTCCGGCCCGTTCAAGCTGACCGCGCTCGATATCGACGCCGGCACGCTGACCTTCGAGCCGAACGAGAACTTCTTCGGCACCAAGCCGAAGCTTGCCCGCATCGAGATCGCCTCGATCGAAGACAACGTCACGGCAACGCAGCTCATCAAGTCGGGCGAATACAATGCCCATACCGAGCTGGTCACCTCGACCATCATCCAGGATCTCGGCCCGGAATTCTCCGCCGGCCCGATCATTCCGACCAGCCAGCACTTCTGGTTCAACGTCAAGCGCGCGCCGATGGACGATCCGAAGGTTCGCCAGGCGCTGATCATGGCGATCGACCGCGACGGTCTCTTCAAGGCATCCTATCCGGATGGCCCGCACAAGAAGGCCGACCAGATCCTGAACTCGGTCCCAGGTGCCGACAATTCCGGCTTCGAGCCCTATCCTTACGATCCTGAGGGCGCCAAGAAGCTGCTCGCCGAATCCAGCTACGGCGGTCCCGATCGCCTGCCGAAGATCATGTTCGTCGGCATCTCGGCTCCGGCCATTCAGGCCGCTGCCCAGTTCATCGCCGAGCAGTGGCGCCAGAACCTCGGCATCACGGCCGTCGACATGAAGCCGCAGCAGGACTCCTATGCCGGTCCGGACCAGAACTCGGTCCAGATCTTCCGCGACGACGTCGGCACCCGCGTTCCGGATGCCGTGTCCTATCTCTCGGGCTGCATCGCCTCCACGTCGTCCAACGCCCAGAACAAGCTCGGCGGTTACAAGAACGACAAGGTGGATGCGGCTCTCGCAGAAGCGGCCACCAAGGCTGCTGACGATCCTGATCGCATCAAGCTCGCCCAGGATGCCCAGAAGGCATTCCGTGACGATTGGGCGTTCATTCCGTGGTATTCTCAGGCCATGTCCCGCTGGGCAACCAAGGACGTCAAGGGCATGGAGAAGAACCTCGACTGGCAGGTCGTCGCTCCCTGGGACGTATCGGTTGGCTGATTGAGACGGCAAAGCCGGTCTCTCCAGCCCCCAAGCAACCGCGCGAAGGCCTCAGGGTCTTCGCGCAAGTTTCAAGAAAAGGTGCGGTCCGCGTCAGTTTGCGGAGAACGTTCCTGACAACAGGTGGGAGGTGGCCTTGCTTCGCTACGTGTTAACGCGATTTGCCATCTGGATTCCGTCGGTTCTCGTCGTCATGCTTGCCGTCTATGCGATGGCATTCTACGGCGCCGGCGATCCGATCAAGCTGATCTTTCTTCGTGCGCCAGGCGACGTCGCCTATAATCCGGAGCGCATCGAAGCCATCCGCGAAAGTGCTGGCCTCAACAAGCCCTTCATCGAGCAGTTCGGCTATTACATCTGGAACCTGCTGCATGGCCAGTTCGGCAATTCGCTGACCTCAGGCCGTTCGGTCTGGGCCATGGTCTCGGCTGCCGCGCCTGTGTCCTTCAAGCTGGCGCTCTGTTCCATCATCCTGACGGCGGTTGTTGCGATCCCGCTCGGGATGATCGCCGCGCTGAACCAGAATTCCCGCATCGACTACACGATCATCGGCTCGGCGCTGTTCCTCTGGGCGATCCCGGCCTATGTCGCCGGTCCGCTGCTGATGGTCGGCCTCATCGTGCTCCTGCCGATGATCAAGGTGCCCTATGGCTGGGGCGGCGTCTTCGACGTGCGCATCATCCTGCCGCTGATCGTCTTGTCCTTCCAGCCGATCGCGCTGATCGTGCGCCAAACACGCGCCGCCGTCATCGAGGTGCTGTCGGAAGATTTCGTCCGCACCGCCCGCGCCAAGGGCGTTCCTGAACTGGTCGTGGCGCTGAAGCATATTCTGCGGCCCGTCCTGACGCCCGTCGTCACCCAGCTCGGCCTCATCATGATCACCATCGTCAACGGCGCGATCTTCGTCGAGCTGGTCTTCGGTCTGCCCGGCCTTGGACGCTTGACCGTGCAGGCGCTGACCAACTCGGACTACCCCGTCATCCTCGCGATCACGCTGATCGGATCCTTCCTCGTCATGGTCTCGAACCTGCTTGTCGATGTGCTCTATCCGATGCTCGATCCGCGTGCCAACGACGCAAGAAGGAGCCGCTGACCATGTCCGCCATCCCTCTCTCGACAATCGAAACTGCCGATGAACCGCCGGTCAGCCTGTGGCGTGACGCCTGGTTCCGCCTGAAGCGCAACAAGCTTGCTGTTTTCGGCCTGGCTGCCGTCCTGATCCTGGCATTCGCCGCGATCTTCGGTCCCTATCTGACGCCTTACGACTACCTCAGCCAGGATCTGCAGGCGCGTAACGCCGCCCCGTCCATGGCGCATCTGTTCGGAACCGATGATCTCGGTCGCGATGTCTTCAGCCGCGTCGTCTTCGGCACGCGTACGGCGTTTCTCGTCGCCGTGGTCGTCACCTTCATCGCCGTGCTGATTGGCCTGACGCTCGGCGCGGTCGCGGGCTTCTTCGGCAATCCGTTCGACCGCGTCATCATGTGGCTGACTGATGTCACCATGTCGGTACCCAACCTGCTGCTCGTCGTCGTCATCAACGCATCGCTGAAGTCGCCGATCACCAACTGGATGGAGGCGCAGTATCAGGCGACCCTCAATCCCTTCTATCGCCAGACGATCTGGGTCGACTTCCTGCTGGTCTTCGGTTCGATGGCGTTGATTTCCTGGCCGCCCTATGCACGCCTCGTCCGCGCCCAGGTGCTGTCGATCCGCAGCCGGCCCTATATTACCGCCGCACAGGCACTCGGTCTTTCCAACTGGGTCATCATCAAGCGCTACGTGATCCCGAATGCGCTCGGTCCGCTGATCGTCTCGGTCAGCGCTGGTCTCGGCACCGCGATGGTTCTGGAAAGCGCGTTCTCGTTCCTCGGCGTCGGCGTCAACCCGCCGACCCCCAGCTGGGGCAACATGATCTCGGATGGTCTGCGCGTCTGGCAGCATTATCCGCATCTTCTTGCCGCTCCGGCGGCCGTGCTCGGCCTTGCCTCGGTTGCCTTCAGCTTCCTCGGCGACGGTCTCAACGACGCGCTCAACCCGCGGGGCAACAAGTGATGAACACGAAGACATCAGAACGCCTTCTCGACGTCCGCGATCTCACCGTCGAGATCGATGGCCGCAACGGCCCCGCCGTCGTCGTCGATGGCATCGATCTCTATGTCAACAAGGGCGAGACGCTCGGCGTCGTCGGCGAATCCGGTTGCGGCAAGAGCCTGACGATGCTCTCGCTCATGCGATTGCTGCCGAACAAGATCAAGGTCACCAAGGGCAGCGCCGCCTTCGATGGCCGCGACTTGCAGAAGATGTCGAATTCCGAACTGCGCAAGGTGCGCGGCGGCGATATCGGCTTCGTCTTCCAGGATCCGATGACCTCGCTGAACCCGGTCATGCGTGTTGGAGCGCAAATATGCGAGCCGCTGATCTATCATCGCAAGATGAGCAAGGCGGAGGCACGTACCCGCGCCATCGAACTGCTGCGGCTCGTCGGCATTCCCGGCCCGGAAGAGCGGCTGATGGCCTATCCGCACGAGCTTTCGGGCGGCATGCGCCAGCGCGTGATGATCGCCATCGGGTTGGCCTGCAATCCGAAGCTCCTGATCGCCGACGAGCCGACGACGGCGCTCGACGTCACCATCCAGGCCCAGATCGTCGATCTGGTGAAGGATCTGCGCGCCAAGCTCGGCATGTCTGTCGTCTGGATCACCCACGATCTGGCGCTGATCGCCGGTCTGGTCGATCGCGTTGCCGTGCTTTATGCCGGCACCGTTGTCGAAGACGCGCCTGTCGACGAGCTCTATGCCCGTCCGAGCCATCCCTATACGCGCGGCCTTTTGGCCTCGATCCCGAAGCTCTCGGACGCGCCGACGAGTCGGCTTTCCTCGATCGGTGGAACGCCACCGGAGCCCGGCCGCCGCCCCAAGGGCTGCCCGTTTGCGCCGCGCTGTCCGCTGGCGGAAGCCATCTGCCACGAGCGGGTGCCGAAGCTCGAGCCCGTCGCCGGTGCCGGAAATCACCGCGCCGCATGCTTCGTCGTCCAGAAAATGCCGGAGGCTGCGTGATGGGTGCTCAACCGCTTCTGAAGGTCGAAAACCTCGTCAAGCATTTCCACGTCAAGCTCGGCGCCTTCGGCGACCGCTCGGCGACGGTCTATGCGCTCGACAACGTCAACCTCGACATCATGGAAGGCGAGACGCTGAGCCTCGTCGGAGAGTCCGGCTGCGGCAAGTCCACGACCGGCTTCACCATTCTCAATCTCTACAAGGCGACTTCAGGCCGCGTGGTCTACAAGGGCCAGGATCTGGCGACGCTCGACGAAAAGCAGATGCGGCCCTTCCGCCGCGACCTGCAGATCGTCTTCCAGGACCCGTATTCGACGCTCAACCCGCGCATGACGATCGGCGAAGCGATCGGCGAGCCGATCCTCTTTCACAAGCTCTGCACCAAGGCCGAGCTGAAAGACAGGATCGCCGCGCTGCTGACCGATGTCGGCCTGCCGACGCGTTTTGCGCAGCGCTATCCACACGAACTGTCCGGCGGCCAGCGCCAGCGCGTCGTCATTGCCCGCGCTCTCGCCTGCCAGCCTAAATTCATCGTCTGCGACGAGGCGATTTCGGCGCTCGACGTGTCGATCCAGGCGCAGATCATCAACCTGCTTCTCGACCTGCAGGACAAGTACGGCCTGACCTACCTCTTCATCGCCCACGACCTTGCCGTCGTGCGCCACATCAGCACTCGCGTCGGCGTCATGTATCTCGGCCGTCTGGCCGAGCTCGCAAGCCGCGAGGAGCTGTTCGACAACCCGCTGCATCCCTATACCAAGGCGCTGCTTTCGGCAGTTCCCGAGACCGATCCGGAGCATGAACGCACCCGCCAGCGGCAGATCCTGCAAGGTGACGTTCCGAGCCCGCTCAACCCTCCCTCCGGCTGCCGTTTCCACACGCGCTGCCCTGTGGCGATGGACGTCTGTTCGAAAGTCATTCCGGATTGGAAGGAAGCCAAGCCGGGTCACCTGGTCGCCTGCCACGCCGTCAACACGGGACAGACTGCATGACGTTGAAAGCTGCCATCATCGCCGACGACCTGACGGGCGCGCTGGATACCGGCACCCCCTTCGTGGACGCCGGGCTTTCGGTGGCGGTGGCAATCGATGTCGAGACCGCCGATGAGGCGCTTGCGGCCGGAACGGATATTGTCGTTATCAACACGGCGTCGCGGGCTTTGTCCGAGGACGAGGCGGCCGGACGTGTTCGGCTTGCAGCCAAGGCGCTGAGCGCCCGGCAGCCCGGTATCGTGATGAAAAAGATCGACTCTCGGCTGAAGGGCAATGTCGCTGCGGAGTCCGCGGCTCTTGCGGACGCGCTCGGCCTTGCCAGGATCGTTGTCGCTCCTGCCATTCCCGATCAGGACCGCACCACCTATCGCGGCTTTGTCGTCGGCCGCGGCGTCGAAAAGCCTATCCCGGTTGCCGATCTCTTCGCCGGACGCGAACTCGATATCTCGGTTGCCGACGCCGAAAGCGATTATGATCTCGATGATATCGTTCTCGCCAACGATTGGGCTTTGGTCCTGGGTGTGGGCGCACGCGGCCTCGGCTCGGCGCTTGCCCGAAAGCTTGGCCGGAGCGGTGGCCAGCCGCTGCCGTTCGAAGCATCGCGCCGCACGCTCTTTGCCTTTGGATCGCGTGACCCGATCACATCGGCACAGATGAACCGGCTGGAAGCCTCCGGCACGCTGCGCGCCACAATCGATGCGCCAATGGGCACGGTCGAATGCGGCGAGGGCCTTGCCCTTCCCGTACTGCTCCGCTGCAGCGGCGAAATCTCCGGAGACGGCGCGGCTGTCGCCCGGCGTTTCGCTGGCGGCGTCAAGGCCGTCATCGACGACACCAAGCCCGACATGCTGATGGTTGGCGGCGGCGACACGGCGCTTGCGGTCTTTCGCGAACTCGGCATCCGCACATTGATGCCGAAGGGTGAGATCGAGGCTGGCGTGCCGTGGTTCGACGTTGCGGCTGCTGATGGACGGCATTTCCGGTGTGCGGTGAAATCCGGGGGCTTCGGCAATTCCGAGAGTCTGCTAAGACTGGTTCCACGGAATCAGGCGGCTTGAGCATGAGACCGACGGGGAGAATGGGCGTGGATGAAGCAAATGGCGCATCGCTGAATGCGGGGAACGGTCCGCCGGCAAAGCCGGAACGCGGCAAGGCCGTGAAGCTCGTCGATCGCGTCTTCGATCAGATCCTCGAGCGCATCCGCGCCGGCAACTATCCGCCGGATTCGCGCCTGCCCGGCGAACACGAACTTGCGTCGATGCTCGGCGTCTCGCGCCCGATCGTTCGCGATGCGCTGGCAAAGCTGCGCGAGCAGGGCACCGTTTACGCGCGCCAGGGCGCCGGCACCTTCGTCAGCGCCCACGGCTCGCCGACGACGCAGCTTGCCTACTCGCCGGTCAAGACGATCGCCGATATCCAGCGCTGCTATGAATTCCGCCTGACGATCGAGCCTGCGGCTGCCTATTTCGCGGCCAAGCGGCGCGATGAGCCGGCGATCCAGAAGATCGCCTCGGCGCTGTCGGATCTGCGCGAAGCAACGAGCCACCAGCTGCACCGCAGCGATGCGGATTTCGTCTTCCACCGCTGCGTCGCCGAGGCGGCGAACAATCACTATTACACCGCCTCGCTCGACGCGCTGAAGCCGCATATCGCGGTCGGCATGCATCTGCACGGCCTGTCGCTGCTCGGCCCGCGCCAGGGTCTCGAGCAGGTCTACGAAGAGCACAACGAAATCTACAGGGCTGTCGCCGAGGGGCGCGCCGACGATGCGCGCAACCTGATGCAGACCCACCTTGAAGGGTCGCGTGACCGCTTGTTCGAGGGCAGGGCGCTCGATCTGTCGTTCAAATAGCGCGTTTGCCGATATCGGGGATAGCGCAAGCTTCGCCGCCGCCGAAAATGCGCGAGCGGGTGAGGAAGCGTTTCTCGCGTCCATTGTCCAGCGAGAACATGCCCCCGCGTCCGGCTACGACGTCGATGATCAGCTGCGTGTGTTTCCACGCTTCGAACTGGCTGGCGCTGATATAGACCGGCACGCCGCCGATCTCGCCGAGCTTGACGTCGTTGTCGCCGATCATGAATTCGCTTGCGGGGTAGCACATCGGCGACGAGCCATCGCAACAGCCGCCGGATTGGTGAAACAGGATATTGGGATGGTCGGCGCGGATTTCGCCGATCAGTTCGAGAGCTGCGTCTGTGGCCAGCACGCGAGGCTCGCCTTCGATTGTTTCTTCCATTTTGTTCCTCCCACTGAGCGTGTGGCCCCCTCATCCGCCCGCCGGCACCTTCTCCCCGAGGGGAGAAGGGAACATGCGGTTGCCGCGTTCGCGTCCCCTCTCCCCTCGGGGAGAGGGTTAGGGTGAGGGGGCGGCTTGCACCGCCCCGTCGTCGTCTTGCTCTCAGAAGAACCCAAGCGCCTTCGGGCTGTAGCTCACCAGCATGTTCTTGGTCTGCTGGTAGTGGTCGAGCATCATCTTGTGGGTCTCGCGGCCGATGCCGGATTGCTTGTAGCCGCCGAAGGCCGCATGCGCCGGGTAGGCGTGGTAGCAATTCGTCCAGACGCGCCCCGCCTGAATTTCGCGGCCGAAGCGATAGGCGCGGTTGCCGTCGCGGGTCCAGACGCCGGCGCCGAGGCCATAGAGCGTGTCGTTGGCGATCTCCAGCGCTTCCTTCTCATCCTTGAAGGTCGTCACCGAGACCACCGGCCCGAAGATTTCCTCCTGGAAGATGCGCATCTTGTTGTGGCCCTTGAAGATCGTCGGCTTGACGTAGTAGCCGCTCGCAAGCTCGCCACCGAGATCGTTGCGGGCGCCGCCGGTCAGAACCTCGGCGCCTTCCTGGCGGCCGATATCGAGATAGGCGAGGATCTTTTCCAGCTGCTCGCTCGATGCCTGAGCGCCGATCATCGTCGCGCTGTCCAACGGGTTGCCCTGCTTGATCGCTTCGACGCGCTTGACGGCCTTTTCCATGAAACGGTCATAGACGGATTCCTGGATGAGCGCGCGGCTCGGGCAGGTGCAGACCTCGCCCTGGTTCAGCGCAAACATTGCAAAGCCTTCGAGCGCCTTGTCGAGGAAGTCGTCATCCTCGGCCATCACATCGGCGAAGAAGATGTTGGGCGACTTGCCGCCGAGCTCAAGCGTCACCGGAATGAGGTTCTGGCTGGCATATTGCATGATCAGCCGGCCGGTCGAGGTTTCGCCGGTGAAGGCGATCTTGGCAATGCGCGGGCTGGTGGCGAGCGGCTTGCCGGCTTCGAGACCGAAACCGTTGACGATGTTGAGGACGCCGGGGGGCAGCAGATCGCCGATGATTTCCGCCCAGACGAGCAGCGATGCGGGCGTCTGTTCGGCCGGCTTGATGACGACGCAGTTGCCGGCGGCGAGCGCCGGAGCAAGCTTCCATGCGGCCATCAGGATCGGGAAGTTCCAGGGAATGATCTGGCCAACGACGCCGAGCGGTTCATGGAAATGATAGGCGACGGTGTCGTTGTCGATCTCGCCGATCGAACCTTCCTGGGCGCGGATGCAGGAGGCGAAATAGCGGAAGTGGTCGATTGCCAGCGGAATATCGGCAGCCATGGTTTCACGGATCGGCTTGCCATTGTCCCATGTTTCTGCCTGCGCCAGAAGCTCCAGCTTGTCTTCCATACGCTGGGCAATCTTCATCAGGATATTGGAGCGCTCGGCAGGCGCCGTCCTGCCCCACTTGTCCTTCGCGGCATGGGCTGCGTCGATCGCCGCGTTGATGTCCTTCTCGTCGGAGCGGGGAATTTCGCAGAGCTTGCCGCCGGTGACAGGCGTGATGTTGTCGAAATATTTCCCGCCGATCGGTTCGCGCCATTCGCCACCGATATAGTTGCCGTATTTCAGCTTGAACGGAGATTCGACGATCTTCTGATGCAGCATGTCATCCTCCCTTGATGATGCCAGGTTCAGGAACGAACCAGTGGAGGAAATCTGCGCGTCTTTTGGCTTTCGAAATACCCGCCCGGGGCAATGCCGCACTGCACACTGTCGCAGCGTTGCGACAGGCTTGAAGGCTCAGTGGAGGTTCAGCCGCTTCATCTTGCGGTGAAGCGTGGCGCGGCTCATGCCGAGATTGGCGGCTGCCTGCGAGACATTGCCGTTGGTGCGCGTCAGCGCCCGCATAAGCGCTGCGCGCTCCGCATCCATCAGCGCTTCCTCGCCATCGGCCGGGCGGCTTTCCTGCAGGGCATCGGCCGCGGGGATGCCGGCGGCGATCCGGCGGTCGTCGAGTTTCAGCGCCAGCCGGGCGGCACGCGTGGCGCCAAGCACCAGATCGTGACGGTCGACCGCAAGCAGGGCGGCAGCGGAATTGGTGCCTGAGGGCACCATCAGGAAACGGGAGCCTGCAAAGGCACTGCGGAAAATATTGAGCTCGATACGCATCGCCGCGTCGCGAACAGCCTGCGCCAGGATCGACAAGGTCATCTCGTTGACGTCGTCGCGGCAGGTGGAGATGTCGAGAGCGGCGGCCAGCTGGCCGCGATGGTCGCGGATCGGCGCGGTCGTGCAGCTGAGCTTGATGTTCGAGGAGAGGAAGTGCTGGTCGCGAAAGATCGAGACGGAGCGCTCGTCGGCCAGAGCCGTGCCGATGCCGTTCGTACCGACGCTCGCTTCGGTCCAGACCGATCCGGTCCACAGGCCGAGGTCGTTGAACTCCTTGTCGTCGGCACTGGCGCCACGGCGCTCCAGTGCCACCCCCTCGCGGCAGGTCAGAAGCAGGCAGCAGCCCGCCTTGCCGACCGTCAGGAACAGCCGGTCGAGCTCATCGCTCGCGTCGCGGATCAGTTGTTCGGATTGTTCGCGGGCAAGCCGGAATTCCTGCTCGGTCAGGCGCAGGGGCGTGCGCTTCTCTTCAGGAGTCAGCTGATGCTTGTCCATACAGCGGCGCCAGGAGGCAACGATCGGGGAGCTGGCGGCAGCAGAGTTCTGCTGCGCCCACGTGTAGACATGGTCGGCATGCGCTGTAAATTCGTGCATCTGCTCCTCCCACGGAACGTAGACCGCAGTCTGGGGCAAATGCCGTCTCATTGCAATTCTGCTTAAGGAAGCAGCCTGTTCCATGCCGCAGGGGAACTGTCGCAGATCTGCGACAGTTCGCTGTTTCAGCTGGTCTTTGGCTGTGCGGCGGGCAGAAGCTTGCCGCGGGCAATCAGCCAGAGCGTGCCGATCGCGATCAGGCCAACCACAGCATTGACGGCAATGAAGATTACCACGGCCAGACCTTGGAGCGCCGGGTCGTCGCTATGGCTGGCAACGCGAATCGTGGCAGTCGCAAGGGCCGTCGCACCGAAGGTGAAGGCCCAGTAGGAACCGGCGAATGGCTGTTTCATGATCCAGGGCAGGAGACGCAGCAGGACGGCCGCCTCCAGGATCGCATAGCCCAGCATCGCGTGAACCAGCATGTCGGGCGTCCCGCCGTTGACGCTGAGATAGGCGACGCTGCCGACCGCCGGAGGGGCGAGCTGGATGCCCAGCGTCGGGCGCAGTTGCACGGCGAGCTCCGGCGCCGTCAGCAGGCGGTGCAGCAACACCGAGTCGATCGCCAGCCAGGCGAAGAAGCCGGCGCCGAAGGCAAGCTGGCCAAGCTCATGGTATCCGAGTGCACCGAGAACGATGGCAGAGACGAAGGAGCCTGCGACCGTCGGCAGATAAAGGACGGGCGTCGTGGTCGTCACGTCGCGGCCGCCCTGCCAAAGCCCTCCGGTCCGCCACAGGGCGAAGGCGAAGGTAAAGGCGACGCCGACACCAAAGAGGACTTCGGTGGCCGCCCGCGAATAGGGCAGAAGAGCAAGACCAGCCAGCATGGTGGCAACGCCGGCAAGCCCGACGAAGCAGCATTGAACGGCATGTTCCAGCTCGGCCAGTGCCTCACCGCGCGCATTCAGCCACTTGAGGCCATATAGAATGCTGACGATGAGCCAGACGGCCACGGCGAGCAGGCTGAGGATCTCGCCCGGTGCGGCGGGCAAGCCCCAGACCGAGGCCGCCGCCCGCCAACTGTTGCCGAGCCCGGCAATGCCGAGAACCATGCCGAAGAAGGATGCCGGGACACGCGGCATCTGGAAACCGGCCCTTGCCGGCATGTCTGCAGCTTGCATTGCCATGACCTCGCTTCAACAGGGGAGCGGAAGGCAGCGCGCCTTCCGCGTCGCAGAATGCACTTAACCGGCGATCGCCTCGGCGGCGTCGAGGACGCGGGCCGAATAGACCATGGCGGCGCCGGCATTGATAGCCACTGCAACACCGAGCGCCTCGGAGATTTCCTCCTTGGTCGCACCCTGCTTCAGGGCTTCCGTCGTGTGGACCGCGATACAGCCGTCGCAACGGATCGTCACGGCAACGGCGAGCGCGATCAGTTCGCGCTGCTTGGCATCAAGATAATTGGTCTTCTGCCCGGCCGTCGAGAGGGTCTGGTAACCCTTCACCGTCTCAGGCACGGTCTTGCCGAATTCGCCGATCCGGGCGATCAGCTGGCTGCGGTATTCTTTCCAGTTCAACATGGTCTTGCCTTTCCATCATCTTCAGCAGCGCCGTCGCTGTCTGTTGGGATGGAATATGGACTTTTCAGGCGATCCGATGAATGTTTCAGAAAGTCAAATTCTAGCGTGATCGTCTCATGGATATCCTCAGCCGCCTTATCGACCTTGCCGGGCTGCGCACCAGCCTGGACATTCGCTGCCGTCTTGAGGGCTCTTTCGCGATTGACCACGAACCGGCCGGTCGCGGCGTGATCCCGTTTCATGTCGTCCTCTCCGGCAGCTGCCGTTTGCGGCTTCCCGACCGGCGGGTGGTGGAGCTGACGGCAGGGGATTTTCTCATGCTGCCGCGCGGCGAGGCACATGTTATCGTCGGCAGCGAGACCGGTAACCGGCCATCACCCGTCAGGCTCTCTTATGATGGTATGCTGCCGGTGCGGGCGAATGGCGATGGGCCGCCCGATGTCGATCTGCTCTGTGGGCATTTCGATGCGGCAGCGGGTTCGTCATCGCTGCTGCTCGACACCTTGCCTGATATCTTTCATGCTTCGCTGACCGGAGCGCAGTCGGAGGAGACTCTGAAGCTACTGGTGGGAATCCTGCGTGACGAGGCGATGAATCAGGAAGCCGGTGCGTTGACGATTGCCACGGCAATCTGCCTCGCACTGCTAACGATGGCACTGCGGGCGCGAAACAATGCAGCGCTCGGCACCGCCGGTCTCGTGGCGCTGATTGCCAATCCGCGCTTCTCGCGCGCCCTGAAGGCCGTGATCTCCGCTCCGGCGGAAGACTGGACGATCGGGCGGCTGGCGTCGCTCAGCGCCATGTCGCGTGCCACCTATGCCAGGCAGTTCAAGGAAACGTCGGGAATGACCGTGGTGGGCTTTCTGACGGATCTCCGTATGACACTTGCCAGCGACCTCTTGATCCGCACGCGCCGGACGGTCGCCGATATCGCCGCCGAGGTCGGCTATGACTCCGAGGCGGCCTTCGGCAAGGCATTCAAGGCAAGGCGTGGAGTGCCGCCGGCGCGCTTCAGGCAGCAGATGGCCTGAAGCGCGCCGGGCATTTTCTCAGGCGACGGCGCCGAACTGGGCGTTATGCAGCCGGGCATAGGCACCGTTTGTGGAGAGAAGCTCCTTGTGAGTGCCTTCCTCGTCGATGCCATCGCGCCCCATCACCACGATGTGGTCGGCATTGCGGATCGTGGCCAGACGGTGGGCGACGACGAGCGTCGTACGCCCCTGCGAAAGTTCCGAAAGCGCCTGCTGGATCTGATATTCGGTCGCCGTGTCGAGCGCCGACGTGGCCTCGTCGAGGATCAGGATCGGCGGGTTCTTCAGGAAGATGCGGGCGATCGCCAAACGCTGCTTCTGGCCACCCGAGAGCTTCACACCCCGCTCGCCGGTCGGCGTATCCAGCCCTGCCGGCAGGGAGCGGACGAATTCATCCAGCGACGAGCGGCGCAAGGCCTCCATGATCTCGGCATCGGACGCGCCAAGACGGCCGTAAGCGATATTCTCGCGGATGGTCGAACCGAACAGGAAGACATCCTGCTGGACGATGCCGATCTGGCTGCGCAGCGACGCCTGCGTCATGTCGCGGATATCAATGCCATCGATGGTGATGGCGCCCGACGTGACATCGTAGAAGCGCGGCAGCAGCGAGCATATGGTGGTCTTTCCCGCACCCGAGGGGCCGACAAAAGCGACGGTCTCGCCCGCCGATATCTTCAGGTTCAGATGCTCGAAGACCTTGCCGTCGTCCGAATAGCCGAAGGAGACGTCGTTGTAGACGATGTCGCCCCGCAGCGAGTTGACCGTCATCGCATTCGGCCGGTCGGCGAGATCCGGCTCGGTGTCGATCAGCGAGATGAAGCGCTTAAAGCCGGCAATGCCCTTCGGATACATCTCCAGCACCGAGGTGATCTTGTCGATCGGGTGGAAGAATACGTTGACGAGCAGCAGGAAGCCGACGAAGCCGCCATAGGTCAGCTCGCCTGATACGACATACCAGGTGCCGGCCACCATGATGATCAGCTGCACCAGGCGCGTGCTGAAATAGCTGAGCGCGATGCTTGCGGTCATGTAGGCATAGGCGTTGAGCTTGGTTTCCTTGTAGCCTTCGTTGTTGCGGGCAAAGAGCTCGCTTTCGTAGCCCTCATTGCCGAAGGCTTTGACGACGCGGATACCGCCGACGCTTTCCTGGACGCGGGTGTTGAAGTCACCGACCTTGCGGAACAGGTTGCGCCAGGTCACCGTCATCTTGGCGCCGTAACGGCTGACAAGCCAGGTCATGAACGGCACGATCGCAGTGGTGATCAGCGCCAGCTTCCAGTGGACCGAGAACATCAGCAGGAAGGCGCCGATGAAGGTCATGATGGCGATGAACACGTCCTCGGGGCCGTGATGCGCGACCTCGCCGACCTCTTCGAGGTCCTTGGTGACATGGGTGATCAGGTGGCCGGTCTTGTTGTTGTCGAAATAGCGGAACGACAGCTTCTGGATGTGATCGAAAGCCTGGCGGCGCATATCCGACTCGATCGAGATGCCGAGCGCATGGCCCCAATAGTTGACCACGGCCGATAGAGCCGTGTTGATCGCGTAGATGGCGAGCAGTGCCGCGGCGACGGCAGCAATCAGTCCCCAGTCGCGGCCGGGCAGCAGCTCGTCGACGAAAAGCTTGACGGCCAGCGGAAAGCCGAGCTCCAGCAGGCCTGCAAGAACGGCGCAGCCGAAGTCGAGGAAGAACAACCGCTTGTAGCGGGCATAATAGGAAAAGAAGCGACGAAACATGAATGCCCTCCGGGGCAATATCTGTCAGGATCGTTGGATGGGAAGCGGGTCAAGCAGACGCGCCAAATCGGCACCGCTGCTCAGCGTTGAAATGTGCCGAAATTTCTCATCGGACGATCCTCCTTCATGAGTCGCTGAAGCCTTATAGTATGAGCTGCTGTATAAGTCACTACAGCTTGTAGGTGGAAAACGAAGAGCCCGGCGGAGCTATTGCCCGCCGGGCTTCAAGAACCACCGTGATCAGAGGCTCACTTCGGCGTGACGTCGAAGCCGAACCACTTTTCCGACAGCGTCTTGATCGTGCCGTCAGCCTTGGCGGCGGCGATCGCGTCGTTGAACATCGCCTTCAGTTCGGTGTCGTCCTTGCGCAGGCCAACCGAGCTGCCACGGCCGAGGAAGCCGCCCTGGAAGCGCGGACCGGTCGTTGTCATGTCTTCGTTGCCCGGCTTCTGCGAAGCGGTCGTGAGGTATGCCATCGAGGCCATGACCAGATCGACTCGGCCAGCCTTGAGGTCGAGATCGTGTTCTTCGGTGGTCTTGTACTCGCGGACTTCGACGACGCCCTTCAGGTACTTGTCGACAAAGGCGGCAGCGGTGGAGGCGGTCTGCACGCCGATCGTCTTGCCCTGCAGGGCAGGCTTGATCTTGTCGATTTCGGCGGCGGCGCCGGCCTCATCGCTGGCGAGCGAGAAGACCTGGCCCTTTTCCGGCAGGTTTGCCAGGTCGCTCTGCTTCGAGGTGGCGAAGGCCTGGCCGGTGGAGCCGTAGGAATCGCTGAAGGCGATCACTTCTTCGCGCTTGGCGGTCGCCGACATGCCGGAGATGATGGCGTCGAACTTGCCAGCGTTGAGTGCCGGGATCATGCCGTCGAAGTTCTGGACGACGACCTTGCACTCGACCTTCATGTGGTCGCAGAGATACTTGGTGAGCTCGATCTCATAGCCATCGAGCGTGCCGTCAGGCTTGGTGAAGTTGTAGGGCTTGAAGGAACCTTCGGTTGCGATCGTCACCGTCGTCCACTTCTTGTCCTCGGCATGGGCGATGCCCGCCGTAGCGATAACCGCCGTTGCAGCGGCTGCGGTCAAAACCCGCGAAAGAATTGTCATTGTAGCTCCCCTTTTCTTGGTTTGGGCTGAGAAATCATTTGCTGATGAACTGCCGGAAGCGTTCCGAGCGTGAATTGGCAAAGACGTCCTGCGGCTTGCCGTCTTCTTCGACGAGGCCCTGATGCAGGAAGACGACGCGGCTGGAGACATCGCGGGCGAAGCTCATCTCGTGGGTGACGACCAGCATGGTGCGGCCTTCTTCGGCGAGCGCGCGCATGACGCGGAGAACTTCGCCGACCAGTTCGGGATCGAGCGCCGATGTCGGCTCATCGAACAACATCACTTTCGGACGCATCGCCAGCGCCCGGGCGATCGCCGCACGCTGCTGCTGACCACCCGAAAGGTGGGCCGGATAGAAATTGCGCTTCTCGGCAATGCCGACCTTGGCAAGCAGTGCCTCGGCCTCCTCGATGCATTCGGCGCGATTGCGGCCCTGCACGTGAACCGGCGCCTCGATAACATTCTCAAGCACGGTCTTGTGGGACCAGAGATTGAAGCTCTGGAAGACCATGCCAAGCTGCGAGCGAATGCGATCGACCTGTTTGCGATCGGCCGGGCGGCTTGCGCCCTTGGCGTCAGGCACCATCCGGATCGTCTCGCCGGCAACCGTCACCTCGCCGGAATTCGGTGTCTCCAGCAGGTTGATACAGCGCAGGAATGTCGATTTTCCAGAGCCTGACGAGCCGAGGATCGACACGACGTCGCCTTCATGCGCGTCGAGCGAGATGCCCTTGAGCACTTCGACATTGCCGAAGCTCTTGTGCAGTTTCTTGACGCTTAGCGCGATCGGCGAAGGGGTGGCGGTCATCGGGCATCTCCTCCAAGTGCGGGAGCAGACACGTCTGCCGGATGATAAGGCAAGGGTTGGCGCAGATGCGGGCTCAACCAGTATTCGACGAGATGGACGAGGCGCGTCAGCAGGAAGTTGATCGCCAGATAGATCGCACCGGCGACGATGAAGACTTCGATCGCCCGGTAGCTCTCGGAGATGATGCGCGCCGCAACGCCTGTGACTTCCATCAGTGTGATGATCGATGCCAGCGAGGTCGCCTTGACCATCGAGATCATTTCGTTGCTGTAGCCGGGCAGCGCCTGGCGGATTGCCAGCGGCAGCACGATGCGCCGGAACTGCATCAGCCGCGGCATGCCGCAGGCGCGCGCCGCCTCGATCTGGCCGAAGGGAACTGAAAGCAGCCCGCCGCGGATGATCTCGCTGGCATAGGCGGCGGTATTCATCGTCAGTGCCAGCACCGCGCACCAATAGGGATCGCGCAGGAAGGGCCAGAAGACGCTGTGACGGACGGCCGGGAACTGGCTGAGACCGTAGTAGAGCAGGAAGATCTGGACGAGCAGCGGCGTGCCGCGGAAGACGAAGACGTAAGCGCGGGCAAACCACTCCAGTCCCTTGTTGCCGGACAGGCGGCAAAGCGCGATGGCTAGTGCCAGAACGGCGCCAAGCGCAATCGAGGTGGCTGCCAATTCCAGCGTCAGCGGGATGGCCGAAATCAGGCTAACGAAGGTCTCGGAAAGAAATTGCCAGTCCATCAGCCTCTCCTCACGCCGCGCGAGAAGTGCTTTTCGGCACGCCGCAGAAACAGCCCGGAGCCGGTGGAGATGACGAGATAGATCGCTCCGGCAATGGCATAGAAATCGAAGGGCAACCCGGTTGAACCGGCGGCGATCTGTGTCTGGCGCAAGAGTTCGGCGACACCGGTGATCGAGACGAGGGCGGATTCTTTCAGGACCACCTGCCAGATATTGCCGAGACCGGGAAGGGCGTGGCGCAATGTCAGCGGCGCGATGATGCGGCGGAAACGCAGCCAGCGGCCCATGCCGCAGGCGATCGCCGCCTCGATCTCACCGGGATGTACCGCCTTGAAGGCGCCGCGGAAGACTTCGGTGAATTGGGCGCCAGAGGTGACGCCAACGGCGAGCGAGCCGGCGAGGAAGCCCGGAAACCCGAGAAAGCCTTCGGCACGGAAGAGCTGGCCGATCGCGGTGACCGCAGCGCTGCCGCCGAAATAGAATAGGTAGATGACCAGAAGGTCCGGAATGCCGCGCAACACCGTCGTATAGGTGTCGGCGGCGATCCTGAGGCCGCGTCCGCCTGATATCTTCGCCCAGGCGCCGAAGGATCCGATGACGGCGCCGGTCGAATAGCCGGCGAGCGCGACGAGAACGGTCATCCACGCGCCTGCAAGCAGCGCCTTGCCCCATCCATCGGGGCCGAAGCTGATGAGCTCGAGGATGCCCGGCTGGTTCATCATGCCTGCCTTTCGGGAAGCGGCGGCTGCACGTCGTCGGGGATCGGATTGACGAACGGCGCCCCATCGAGGCGGGCCTTAAGGTCCGCCTTGGCCGCCTCGATGAGATCAGGGTTGCGGATCAGATCGATGGCGGTGCTCGCCATGACCTTCGCCGCGTGTTCCGTGCCCTTGTGGGCAGCCGGAAGTTTGCCCTGGGCAACAAGTTGCCAGGAATGACCGGGCGTGCCGATCGCATAGGTGGCGCCGCGCATCTGCACGGTTGGTACCACCCAGCTGACGCTGCCGACATCGGTGGAGCCGACGATCGAGCTGTCACCGGCATAGAGCGGGAAGATCTCTTCGCAGAGCGGCTGATCCTTCTTCGGCTTCAGGCCGAAGCGGGCATAGGACGAGGCGATATCCTCAGGGCTCATCGTCGCCTGGAACTTGCGGGCGGTCTCGCGGTCGGCATCGTCGAATACAGGCGGACCGAGACGCTGGAGATTGGCAAACATCAGATCTTCGAGCGGCACGTTGCCAACCAGATTGGCGTCGCCGCTGATCACTTCGCTGCGCACCGTGGTTTCGGTCATCAGCGCCGCACCTTCGGCAACCTTCTTGACTCGGGCGACGAGCGACAGCAGTTCCGGCAGATTGCGGGCGCGGACCAGATAACGGACGGTCGCCTTGGCCTGAACCACGTTCGGCGCCGAGCCGCCGGTATCGGTGACGGCGTAATGGATGCGGGCGCTCGACGGCATATGCTCGCGCATGTAGTTGACGCCGACATTCATCAGCTCGACGGCGTCAAGCGCGCTGCGGCCGAGATGCGGGGTAGCCGAAGCGTGCGAGGCGCGGCCGGAGAAGTAGAAGTTCAGCTCGTTGCAGGCAAGCGAAACCGGATTGTTGACGCCGGCAAAAGCTGCCGGATGCCAGCAGATGGCGATATCTACATCATCGAAGACGCCGGCGCGAACCATGAAGCCCTTGGAGGAGCCGCCCTCTTCAGCCGGGCAGCCGTAGTAGCGGATACGGCCTTTGAGACCATTCGCAGCCAAGAAATCCTTGACGGCGGAGGCTGCCAGCATGGAGCCTGCACCCAGCATGTTGTGGCCGCAGCCATGGCCGTGGCCGTTCACTTCGGCCTCGCGCTTTTCGGCAAGCCCAGCCACCTGGCTGAGGCCCGGAAGCGCATCGAACTCGCCGAGAATGGCGATCACGGGTCCGCCTTCGCCAGCCTCGCCCATGACGGCGGTCGGCAGCCCGGCAATGCCGCGCTCGACGCGGAAGCCCTCGTCTTCCAGCTGGCGGGCATGCTCGTCGGCCGAGCGGTATTCCTCGTAATTCGTCTCCGGCATATCCCAGATGCGATCACTGAGCGCAGCGAAGGACGCGCTCTTGGCTTCGACGATATCCCAAACGGCTTCGATGTTTTTCATGACTTTCAAAACGGCTTCGTTTCGCATAGTATCCAAAATTGGCGCCAATTTAGGTTACAAAAATTTTTTGCGCAATCCATGTGCATGAATAAATTTTGGACAAACTCAAGCGGTTGCCACGCCTACAGAATTTGGAACAGGCGTGCTATCGATGATGAAAAACAGGGGATTGCGAATGGCAGACGTCGTGATGGAAGAGGGGCCGGAAGCGGCAGAAGCACGCGACGTAACGGACTTCATCCTGCAGGACATTCTCGCCGGCGTGCTGCTGCCCGGAACATGGCTAAAGCAGATCGATCTTGAGCGCCGCTACAAATGCACGCGTCCGGAAGTACGCCGCGCGCTTGACCGCCTGGCGCAGAAGCGCCTTGTCGAGCATGTTCCGAACCGCGGCTACCACGTCTATGAGCCGGATGGCCGCCGCGCCCAGGAAGTCAGCGAGATCCGCATTATTCTCGAAACCGCGATCGCGTCGACGATCGTTTCGAATGCTGCGGCAGACGAGATCGCCAAGCTGCGGAAGCTTGCCGATCATTTCGATCTGATGGTGCTGAACGGAACGATGCTGGAGCTTTATGAAGCCAATCTGGCCTTCCATCGCCAGCTGCTGACGCTCGGCGGCAATCTCGAACTCGTCGACCTCATTACCGAAATCCGCCAGCGGACCTCCTCGGCGCCGGTCTCGCAATGGCGCACCCGCGCAAGGGTCGAACAATCCGGCCGCGAGCATCATCAGATGATCGATGCGATCGCGGCCGGGGATGTCGAAAGCCTGAAGGCGCTGGTCCGCCAGCATATCCTGCAGCGCTGAATCAAACAGGCCGGGAGCCTCGTATCTCCCGGCCTGCCTTTGGTCATGATCAGTTGGACTGCCAGCTCTTGACCAGTTCGTCGTAATTGACCGTCACCGGCTTTTCCTTCTCGTTCTCGATCTTCAGCTGCGGAGCGAGGTTGCCCTTGGCGACGGCATCCTTGTTCCAGTACTCAAGATCGTGCTCTTCGGCGAGCTTCGGGCCGATATCACCCTGCACCCTGGCGCGTTCGAGGCGCTGGAGCACCTTTTCCTGCTCGGAGCAAAGCGAGTCCATGGCTTCCTGTGCGGTCTTGGCACCGGAAGAAGCATCACCCACGGCCTGCCACCAGAGCTGTGCCAGCTTCGGATAGTCAGGAACGTTGGTACCGGTCGGAGACCACTGAACGCGGGCCGGCGAGCGGTAGAACTCGATCAGACCGCCGAGCTTGGGAGCGCGCTCCGTGAAGCTCTTGTCGCGAATGGTCGACTCGCGGATGAAGGTCAGGCCGACATGGCTCTTCTTCACGTCGACGGTCTTCGACGTCACGAACTGCGCGTAGAGCCATGCGGCCTTGGCGCGGTCATCGGGCGTCGATTTCATCAGCGTCCAGGAACCGACGTCCTGATAGCCGAGCTTCATGCCGTCCTTCCAGTAGACGCCATGTGGGCTGGGCGCCATGCGCCATTTCGGCGTGCCGTCCTCGTTGACCACGGGCAGACCCGGCTTGACGGCGTCAGCCGTGAACGCCGTGTACCAGAAGATCTGCTGAGCTACTTCGCCCTGCGCCGGCACGGGGCCGGATTCGGAGAAGTTCATGCCCTGTGCTGCCGGCGGTGCATAAGCCTTCAACCAATCCAGATATTTCTGGATCGAATAGACGGCGGCGGGGCCGTTGGTGTCGCCGCCACGGGCAACGCACGAACCGACAGGACGCGAATTCTCGTCGACCTTGATGCCCCATTCGTCGACAGGAAGACCGTTCGGCAGGCCCTTGTCGCCGTTGCCGGCCATCGACAGCCAGGCGTCGGTGAAGCGCCAGCCGAGCGACGGGTCCTTCTTGCCGTAGTCCATGTGGCCGAAGACCTTCTTCCCGCCGATGTCGCGGCCAGTAAAGAATTCGGCGATGTCCTCATAGGCCGACCAGTTGACCGGAACGCCGAGATCGTAGCCGTATTTCGCCTTGAAGTCGGCCTTGTTCTTCTCGTCATTGAACCAGTCGTACCGGAACCAGTAGAGGTTCGCGAACTGCTGGTCGGGAAGCTGATAGAGCTTCTTGTCCGGAGCGGTCGTGAACTTGGTGCCGATGAAGTCGTCGATATCGAGGCCGGGATTGGTGACGTCCTTGCCTTCGTTGGCCATCCAGTCGGTCAGCGAGCGGGCCTGTTGGTAGCGCCAATGGGTGCCGATCAGGTCCGAGTCGTTGACATAGGCGTCGTAGATGTTCTCGCCCGACTGCATCTGCGTCTGCAGTTTTTCGACGACGTCGCCTTCGCCGATCAGGTCGTGGGTGATCTTGATGCCGGTGATTGCCGTGAAGGCGGGCGCCAGGACCTTCGATTCATATTCGTGGGTCGTCAGCGTTTCGGAAACGACCTTGATGTCCATGCCGGCAAATGGCTTGCCCGCATCGATGAACCACTGCATCTCCTTTTCCTGGTCCGCACGCGGAAGCGACGAGAGATCGCCGATTTCCTTGTCGAGAAAGGCTTTCGCCTCGTCCATGCCGGCATAGGCAGAGCCTGTCATTGCCAGCAAAATGCCTGCTGTCGTCGCAAATAGATGCCGTCGCATAATATCCTCCCAGGGTTAGCGATTGCAGTCTTCACGTTTCAGGCGGCCAGTACCCCCGGCCATCTGTCTAAACTTGGCATCACACGTAACGGAACACGCCGATGGCGTAGATCACCGAGATGCCAAGAGCCCACCACAGGCCGGGTCCGACAAGGCCCAGCCATGCGAGATGAATGAACGCCGCCCCCAGCAGCGAGATGAAGAGACGGTCGCCGCGCGTCGTCTCGAAGCGCAGCAGGCCGGTGCGCGGAGAGCCCCCCGGCACGAAATATTCCCAGACGCTCATGCCTGCGAGCAGCACGAGGATCGTCAGGAAGAACAGCGCCGTCGGCAGTGTCCAGGCCATCCAGGAAAAGCTCATTTCCGTCTCCTCCTCAGACGCGGCCCAGGGCAAAGCCCTTGGCGATGTAGTTTCGAACGAAATAGATGACGAGCGCGCCGGGCACGATGGTCAGCACCCCTGCCGCCGCAAGCACGCCCCAGTCCATGCCGGCCGCCGAGACCGTTCGCGTCATGATCGCCGATATCGGCTTTGCCGCCGTCGTCGTCAGCGTCCGGGCGAGCAACAACTCCACCCACGAGAACATGAAGCAGAAGAAGGCCGCGACGCCCACGCCGCTGGCGATCAGCGGCATGAAGATCTTCACGAAGAAGCGTGGGAAGGAATAGCCGTCGATATAGGCCGTCTCGTCGATTTCCTTCGGCACGCCGGACATGAAGCCTTCGAGGATCCAGACCGCCAGCGGCACGTTGAACAGGCAATGCGCCAGCGCCACGGCGATATGGGTGTCGATCAGCCCGAAGGCCGAATAGAGCTGGAAGAAGGGCAGGGCGAAAACGGCGGGCGGTGCCATGCGGTTGGTCAAGAGCCAGAAGAACAGGTGCTTGTCGCCGAGGAACCGGTAGCGCGAGAAGGCGTAGGCCGCAGGCAGTGCCGCCAGAACCGAAATCACCGTGTTCATGGCGACATAGATGATCGAGTTGATATAGCCGTTATACCAGGACGGATCTGTGAAGATGACCGTGTAATTCGCGAGCGTCGGGTTCTGCGGCCATAGCGAGAAGGCCCCGGTGATCTCCGAGTTCTCCTTGAAGCTCATGTTGACGAGCCAGTAGATCGGCAGGAGCAGGAAGACGATATAGAGCGTCGAAACCACCCAGGAGAAGTTTCCGGCGGGCTTGTATTTCATTGTCTGAGCCATGGTCCTCTCCTTTCTCAGGCGTTTTCGTCGCTGCTGGTCATCACGGTGTAGAAGATCCATGACAGCAGCAGGATGATCAGGAAGTAGATGATCGACATGGCCGCGGCCGGGCCGAGGTCGAACTGACCGACCGCCGTCTTCACGAGGTCGATCGACAGGAACGTCGTCGAATTACCCGGCCCGCCGCCTGTCACGACAAAGGGCTCGGTATAGATCATGAAGCTGTCCATGAAGCGCAGCAGCACGGCGATCAGAAGCACGCGCTTCATCTTCGGCAGCTGGATGTAGCGGAAGACGGACCAGCGCGACGCGCCATCGATCTTCGCCGCCTGATAATAGGCGTCCGGGATCGAGACGAGACCGGCATAGCAGAGCAGCACGACGAGGCTCGTCCAGTGCCAGACATCCATGACGATGACGGTGATCCAGGCATCGGCGGGGTCGCGGACGTAATTGTAATCGAGCCCGATCGCCTCCAGCGTATGGCCGAGCAACCCGATATCGACGCGGCCGAAGACCTGCCAGATGGTGCCGACGACGTTCCACGGAATGAGTAGCGGCAGTGACATCAGCACCAGGCAGACCGGGACGCCGAGCCCCTTCTTCGGCATGTTCAGCGCGATGAAAATGCCGAGCGGGATTTCGATCGCCAGAATGATCAGCGAGAAGGCGAGGTTGCGCTGCAGCGCCGCCCAAAACCGATCCGATTCCAGCGTCTGCACGAACCAGTCGGTTCCGGCCCAGAAGAACTCGTTGTTGCCGAACGTGTCCTGAACCGAATAGTTGACGACGGTCATCAGCGGGATGACGGCCGAAAAGGCGACGAGCACCAGCACCGGCAGGACGAGAAACCAGGCTTTGTTGTTCCAGGTCTTTTCCATGGATCAGGCCTCCCTGCCGACGCGCCAGGAATTGGCGTAGATGCTGATGGCCGCGGGGTCGAAATTGACCCGGGCATCCTCCGGAATTTCCCCATCTTCGGGCACGACGATCGCCAGCGGCTGCCCGGCGAAGCGGGCGCGGACGATCTTCTGACGGCCGATATCCTCGACCTTCGAGATCGTGACCGGCATGCCCTCGCGGCCAAGCCTGACGAATTCCGGGCGGATGCCGAGCTCCACCTTCGATGCCCCGTCAGTGCGTGGCGCATAGTCGAGATTGATGGTCTGTTCGCCGACGCTGACCGCGTTTCCGGACACCTTGGCCGGCATGACGTTCATGCCCGGCGAGCCGATGAAATAGCCGACGAAGGTGTGGCTCGGCCGTTCGAACAGTTCAGCGGGCGTGCCGATCTGGACGATCTCGCCTTCATACATGACGACGACTTTTTCCGCGAAGGTCAGCGCCTCGGTCTGGTCGTGCGTGACATAGACCATGGTGAAGCCGAACTGCTTGTGCAGCCGTTTCAGCTGCGAGCGCAGCACCCATTTCATATGCGGATCGATGACGGTCAGCGGCTCGTCGAACAGGATGGCGTTGACGTCGTTGCGAACAAGGCCGCGGCCGAGCGAAATCTTCTGCTTCTGGTCGGCGGTCATACGCTGCGCCTTGCGCTTCGCCCAGTCCGAGAGATCGATCATCTCGAGGATTTCCCGGACGCGCCTGTCGACTTCGGGCTCGGCGACGCCGCGATTGCGCAGCGGGAAGGCCAGATTGTCGTAGACGGTCATCGTGTCGTAGATGACCGGGAACTGGAAGACCTGGGCGATGTTGCGCGCCTGTGTCGACAGGTTGGTGACATCCTTGCCATCGAACAGGATGCGTCCATGCGATGGCTGAAGAAGCCCGGATATGATGTTGAGAAGCGTGGTCTTTCCGCAGCCGGAAGGGCCGAGCAGCGCATAGGCGCCGGCATCGGTCCATTCGTGATCGACTTCCTTCAGCGCGTAATCCTTGTCGGATTTCGGATCCGGCCCATAGGCGTGGCGGATATGGTCGAGCGTGATGCGTGCCATGTGAGCCTCCTAAGCCGCGTGGTTGCCGGTTGAGATCGCCCGGCCATCCGGCCCGAAGGCCATGAGATGGCGGGTATCGAGAAAGACGGCGACCTCCGTGTCCGGGTCGATGTCGTGAATACCATGCGCCAGCATCACCCAGCGCACGCCGTTGAAGTCCAGATGGACGAAGCTCTCCGACCCGGTGATCTCCGATATCAGCGTGCGCGCCGTGAGCTTCGGCGAGGCGGCCGTCTGCTGCGAAAGCGCCAGATGATGCGGGTGGAAGGCGATGGTCACGACGCCATCTGCCATGCCGGCGAGATGCTGCGGCACGGGTATTTCCGCGCCGCTTGCATGCTGGAAGCTTGCCCCGCGCTTGGTGACCTCGATGAAGTTCAGCGGCGGGTCGGCGAAGGTCTTGGCGGTGATCAGATCTGCCGGGCGGCGATAGACCTCGATTGTCTTGCCGAACTGGGTGACGCGGCCTTCGCTGAGGGTAACCGTGTTGCCGCCGAGAAGCAGCGCTTCAGAGGGCTCCGTCGTAGCATAGACGAAGATCGCGCCCGAGGCGGCGAAGATGCGCGGCAGTTCCTCACGCAACTCTTCGCGCAGCTTGTAGTCCAGGTTGGCGAGCGGCTCGTCGAGCAGCACCAGGCTGGCGTTCTTGACGAGGGCGCGGGCAAGGGCCGTGCGCTGCTGCTGACCACCGGAGAGATTGAGCGGCGTGCGATCGAGATAGGGCGTCAGCTTCATCAGCTCGGCCGCCTTGCGCACCTCGGCGTCGATGGTCTTTGCGTCGTGACCTGCAATGCGCATCGGCGAGGCGATGTTCTCATAGACCGAGAGCGCCGGGTAATTGATGAACTGCTGGTAGACCATCGCCACCTGGCGCTTCTGCACCGGCATGCCGGTGACGTCGGCGCCGTCGAAATAGACGGAACCGCTGGTCGGCTTGTCGAGGCCGGCCATCAGGCGCATCAGCGACGTCTTGCCTGACAGTGTCGGCCCCAGCAGGACGTTCAGCGTTCCCCGTTCGAAAGTCAGGTTGGTCGGGTGAATGTGATACTCACCGCCGACCATCTTTGCGGCATTGCGCAGTTCCAGCATTCCGGCTCCCGTGCCTCCTCAAGACGGGGACCACATGCCGCTCTATCCGGCCATTTGCGCGGGCAGGGCGGCGATGTACTCCTCCAGTGTCTGCATTTGTTCCGTCGTCATGTGCAATCCGGCCTTCGTCCTCCGCCAGAGGACATCCTCAGCGGTGAAGGCCCATTCGTTCTGCATGAGATAGCGCACCTCGGCCTCGTAGAGATCCGACCCGAAATGCCTGCCGAGATCGGCCATGGATGCGGCCTTGCCGAGCAGCACATTGGCTTTGGTGCCATAGCGGCGCGTCAGCCTTCGGGCATGGCTGTCGGCGAGGAACGGATAGGCAGCCTTCAGCTTGCCAACCTCCGCCTCATATCCCTGCACCGGAAAATCCCCGCCGGGCAGATGGCTCTTCGCCGTCCACGGACTACCCTTGATACCGATCGCCTCGCCGATCTTCTCCAGCGCATGTTCCGACAGCCGCCGGTAGGTGGTGAGCTTGCCGCCGAAGACATTGAGCAGCGGCGCATTGTTCGATTCGCTGCCGTCTTTCCCCTCGAGCTTCAGCACATAATCGCGCGTCGCTTCCTGCGCCTTGGAGGCACCATCGTCGAACAGCGGGCGAACCGCCGAATAGGTCCAGACGATATCCTCGGGCTTCACCGGCTCCTTGAAATACTCGGAGGCCGCGTTGCAGAGATAGCTGGTCTCTTCTTCCGATATCCTGACATCCTTGGGGTCGCCGGTGTAATCGCGGTCGGTGGTGCCGATCAGCGTGAAGTCGGTCTCATAGGGAATGGCGAAGATGATGCGGTTGTCGGGGTTCTGGAAGAAATAGGCCTTCTGACCCTCGAACTTCTTCCGGACGATGATATGGCTGCCCTGGACGAGGCGGACATGCCGTGCCTCGTTCTCGCCGAAGGCGGCTCGTATCACATGGTCGACCCAGGGACCGGCGGCATTGACCAGCATGCGGGCCTGATGCGTCGAACTGCGCCCCGACAGCGTATCCACCGTCTCGATGGTCCAGAGGCCGTTCTCGCGCCGTGCGGAGACGACCTTGGTGCGCGGCATGATCAGCGCGCCGCGATCGCTGGCATCCCGGGCATTCAGCACCACCATGCGGGCATCGTCGACCCAGCCGTCGGAATATTCGAAGGCTTTCGCAAACAGCGCCTTCAGCGGCTTGCCGGCCGGATCGGTTCGCATGTCGAGCGTTGCCGTCGGCGGCAGAAGCTTGCGGCCACCGAGATGATCATAGAGAAACAGCCCGAGACGGATCAGCCAGGCTGGCCGGATGCCGCCCTTGTGATAGGGCAGCACGAAGCGCATCGGCCAGATGATGTGCGGCGCCATCGCCCAGAGCACTTCGCGCTCCATCAGCGATTCACGCACCAGCCGGAATTCGTAATGCTCGAGATAGCGCAGACCGCCATGGATGAGCTTGGTGGCACCCGACGACGTGCCGGAGGCGAAGTCGTTCATCTCGGCCAGCGCCACCGAATAGCCGCGTCCAGCCGCATCCCGGGCGATCCCGCAGCCGTTGATCCCGCCGCCGATCACGAATAGGTCGTGAAGTGCCTGGCCCACATTCCCCTCCCGTGTGCCTTTTGTCTCGGTTACCCTCCCCGGCAAACCGAAACCACGCAGACTAGAAGTGAAGACGAAGCGAATGTCAAACGAATGTTTCAGGCATCCAAAAACGGAAGATCAGGCGCAAATCATTGCTCAGCTGTGCAATGGCTGAAAACCGCACTTTCGCTTTGCTGGCGAATGCAATGGCTCAAGCGCGCTCTTCCCAGATCCTGGCGATTTCGACGATCGTTGCCACGGCTTTTTCCATATCCTGCAGGCTGACCCACTCCAGCGGCGAGTGGAATGCGTGTCCGCCGTCGAAGATATTGGCGGTCGGAAGGCCCATGAAGGAGAGCCGCGAGCCATCCGTCCCGCCGCGGATGCTGCCGCGGACCGGGGTCATGCCTGCACGCCTGATCGCCTCGATCGCGTGTTCGACGATCTCCGGATTGCGGTCGAGCACGGCCTTCATGTTGCGGTACTGGTGCTTGACGGTGAAGGTGTAGGAGGAGCCGGGATAGGCCTGCATGACATCCTTGACGATGTCCTCAAGCAGGGCTTCCTTGGCGGCAAGGCCGTCGTCGACGAAGTCGCGGATGATGAAGCCGAGCTCGGCCTTCTCCATCGAGCCGCTGACGCCGGTCGGGTGAATGAAGCCGTCGCGCCCTGAGGTCGTTTCCGGTGCGATCTCCTTCGGCAGCCGGGCGATGATAGCGCCGGCGATCTTGATGGCGTTCTCCATCTTGCCCTTGGCAAAGCCCGGATGCATGGCGACGCCCTGGATGACGATCTCGACGCCGTCGGCGGAAAAGGTCTCGTCCTCGATTTCGCCGGCCGTCGAGCCGTCGACCGTGTAGGCGAACTCGGCGCCAAGCTTCTTGAGATCCGCCTTGTCGACGCCGCGGCCGATTTCCTCGTCTGGTGTAAGCAGCAGTTTGATCGTCCCGTGCTTGATATCGGGATTATCGATCAGGAATTTCGCCGCCGTCATGATTTCGGCGAGCCCTGCCTTGTCGTCGGCCCCCAGCAGCGTCGTTCCGTCGGTGGTGATGATGTCGTTTCCGATCTGGTTCTTCAGTTCGGGATGGTCGGCAACACGGATCACCTGCTGCGGATCGCCCGTCAGCCTGATATCGCCGCCCTGATAGTTTTTGACGATCTGCGGCTTAACGTTGGTGCCGGTAAAATCGGGCGCCGTGTCCATATGCGAGCAAAAGCAGATCACCGGAACGGTCTTGGCGGTGTTTGCGGGAACGGTCGCGTAGACATAGCCGTGCTCGTCGAGATGCGCGTCTGCAAGGCCGATTTCCAGCAGCTCCTCGACGAGCACCCGGCCGAGATTCTTTTGCTTCTCGGTCGAGGGCTGGCTCTTCGATGCCGGGTCCGACTGGGTATCGATGACGGCGTAGCGCAGGAAGCGGTCGAGAACGGTGCTGGTCATGGGATCATCCGGTATGGCGTGGCGAAAAGACCGGTATAGCGGGTGATGGCGCCAAGGTGAACGCCGTTTCGGCGTCTATCGCAAGACAGCGCGTAGCCGCGGCGCGGCAAAGTCGAGAAAGGCCCGGAGTTTCAGCGGCAGAACTCCCTGTGACAGATGCACGAGACTGACGGGGGAGGGTGGCTGTTCGAATTCTTCCAGTAGCGGCACCAACCGCCCGTCCTCGACGGCGCGTTTTGCCTGGTAGGAGAGCGTGCGGGTGATGCCGAGACCGGAGACCGCAGCATCGACTGCAGCTTCGGCGGTGTTGACGGAAAGACGGGGATGGATCGGCGTGGACACATCCTGACCATCCTGGCGAAAGACCCAGAACTGCGCCGGCGTGACCCCTTCGAAGGAAATGCAGGCGTGATCGGCAAGCTGCTGCGGATCAAGGGGCGTGCCGCGCCGCCGCAGATAATCCGGGCTGGCATAGGCCGTTCGCCTGACGGTGCCGAGCCGGGTCGCAATCAGGTTGTTTTCCGAGAGATGGCGGATGCGCAGCGCCACGTCGATATGCTCGTCGGCCAGGCTGACCGGCCGGTCGCTCATCACCAGCCGCATGTTGATGTCAGGGAAGGCTTTCAGGAAATCGGTGATGACAGGCAGGACGTGCAGCCGTCCGAAGACGATCGGCGCTGTCATCGTCAGGTCGCCCTTGGGCGCCAGATATTCGCCGGTGGCCCGCCGTTCCGCCTCCTCGACGCGTCCGAGGATTTCGCGCGCCGCACTTACATAGCCTTCGCCTGCTTCGGTCAGCGAAATGCGGCGGTTGGTGCGCTTGATCAGCCGGATGCCGAGATGGGCCTCCAGCTCCGATATCTTGCGGCTGACAGTCGGTAGAGGCGAGTGCAGGGCGCGCGAGGCCGCCGACAGGCTGCCGTTCTCGACCACCGCCAAAAGCACGCTCATCGCATCAAGACGATCCATCTGACCTTCCGAAAAACGAGAGGATAACTATCAAGATCGCTATCTACTACAGAAAAGCGGAAATAACTAGGTTTCTTCGCAGGTCTTCGGACCAACGGATTTCAACCCGCTGCGAAAGGTACCCCCATGAAACTCCACCATTTCCCGCTCTCCGGCCACGCCCACCGCGCCGTGCTGTTTCTCTCGCTGCTCGGCGTCAAGGCCGAGCTTGTCGAGGTCGACATCCCCGGCGGCGCGCATAAGTCGCCTGACTATCTAAAGCTCAATCCGTTCGGCCAGGTGCCGGTTCTGGAAGATGGCGACGTGGCGGTCAGCGATTCCAACGCCATCCTCGTTTATGTCGCCACGAAACTTGGCCGCAAGGATTGGCTGCCGGATGATGCTGCAACGGCGGCGAAGGTACAGAAGTGGCTGTCGGTGGCTGCAGGCGAAATCGCCTACGGCCCAGCAGCGGCGCGCCTGATCACCGTCTTCGGTGCCAATTTCCGCGCCGAGGAAGTGATTGCCCGCGCCCACCGCATTCTGACGCTGATCAATGCCGAGCTTGAGACGCATCGTTTCATCATCGGCGACCGGCCGACGATCGCCGACGTCTCGCTTTACAGCTACATCGTCAACGCGCCTGAAGGGAACGTCGATCTCGCCGCCTATCCCGAGGTTCGCCACTGGCTGGCACGGATCGAGGCGCTTCCGGGCTTCGTACCGTTCCAGAAGACAGCAGCTGGCCTTGCCGCCTAGCGGCAAACCGCGGCCGGAGACATCCGGCCGCTTCTCCATTGGAGGCTCCCATGCTTGATCGTGCCGAAACACCAGCTTCGCCCTGGCATGAAGGCGAACTCGAGTTGCAGCGCAGCGTCGGGATGGCCGAGCAGATGGATCCCGTCGGCCGCAAGGTGCTGCGCACCTATCTGCTGGACCAGCACCGCGAGTTCTACCCGCTGCTGCCGTTCATCGTCATCGGCGCGGTCGATCCGGATCGCGCCCCTTGGGCGACGATCCGCGCCGGGCAGCCTGGTTTCCTGCATTCTCCGGACCCGCTGACGCTCGATGTCGAGGCGGCGCGTGACTGGAATGATCCGGCCGAGCGCGGCATGAAGGACGGCGATCCGATCGGCATGGTTGGTGTCGATCTGATCACCCGCCGCAGAAACCGGCTGAACGGTACGGTCAGCCGCAGCGCCGATGACCGCTTTTCCGTCACCGTTGGCCAGAGCTTCGGCAACTGCCCGCGCTATATCCAGAACCGCCAATTTGCGTTCATCCGTGATCCGGCTGCAAGCTCCACTCCCGCGGCAATCGTCTCGGACCGGCTGGAAGGCGAGGCACGGAAGATCATTGAGGAAGCCGATACTTTCTTCGTCGCGTCCTATGCCGATCGCGGCGAGGGCCGGGAAGTGGACGTTTCCCACCGCGGCGGCAAGCCGGGCTTCGTTCGCATCAATGCCGATGGCAGCCTGACCGTGCCGGATTTCAACGGCAACCTGTTCTTCAGCACGCTCGGCAATTTCATGGTCAACCCGCGGGCAGGGCTGGTGTTCGTCGATCACGAAAGCGGCGGCATGCTGCAGTTGACGGGAGCGGTCGAGGTCATCCTGGATTCGCCGGAGATCGCAGCGTTCGATGGTGCCGAGCGCCTCTGGCGCTTCACACCGGAGAAGATCGTGCTGCGGCCGGAGGCCTTGCCGCTTCGCTGGACCTTTGCCGAAAACGGCTTCTCTCCGAGCAGCCTGATGACCGGCAGCTGGGCGCAGGCGGAACGCCGCCTGCAGGCCGCCGAAAGGGCCAACAACTGGCGGCGTTTCCGCATCGAGAAAGCAGTCGATGAGAGCGAGACGATCCGTTCGCTGACATTGGCGCCCGTCGATGGCGAGGCGCTCATCCCGCATCTTGCGGGTCAGCACCTGCCGATCCGCATCGCAGACGACGATCAGCAGATCCGCCGGAGCTATACGATCTCGAGCGCGCCATCGGACGGCCACTACCGGCTGAGCGTCAAGCGGGAGGGCAAGGCATCGAACCTGCTGCACCGGATGCAGCCGGGCGATGAGATCGAGGCACGGGCGCCTGGCGGCGCCTTCACCATCGAGGCGATGGAGCGCAGGCGGCCCGCGGTTCTGCTGGCCGCCGGTATCGGTATCACGCCCATACTCGCGATGCTGCGCCATGTGGTTCATGAAGGCGACCGCACACGTCACCGCCGGCCGATCTGGCTGTTCCGGTCGTCACGCACATTGGGCGAGCGCGCCTTCGATCAGGAAATTGCCGGGCTGGTCGAGCGTGCAAATGGCTCGGTCCACGATATCCGGGTGCTGAGTTCCCCCGCTGCCGAAGATGCGGGAAATTACGATGCGGCGGGCCGCATCGACATGGATCTCCTGAAGGCGCATCTGCCATTCGGCGACTATGACTTCTATCTCTGCGGCCCCGGCGCCTTCATGCAATCGATTCATGATGGTTTGCGTGGATTGAACATCGCGGAAGAGCGCATCCATGCCGAAGCCTTCGGTCCCTCGGCGCTGAAGCGCGATACCTTGGCAGGACAACCCACCACACCGCCGTCGGTTCCTGCTGCGACAACGCCTGCGAAGGTAATCTTCACGAAGTCTGCCAAGGAAGCGCGATGGAAGCCGGGTGACGGTTCACTGCTTGAATTTGCCGAAGCACGCGGGCTTTCCCCGGCATATGGCTGCCGTGCCGGGAACTGCGGCGACTGCAGAACGCGCATCGTCAAGGGCGCCGTCAGCTACGTCTCGGAGCCCAGCTATCCAGTCGAAGGCGGCGAGGCGTTGATCTGCTGTTCGGTGCCTGCAGAAGGTGGCGATCTGCTGCTCGACATCTGATGCAAAATGGGCGTCGAACAGGTTGAAAAACTGACTGAATACAGCCGTTAACGGCGCCTATACCATGAAATATGATGCTCGTTTTGCGTTCTTTACCAAGTGGCACACCTTATAGGAAAATCTGTCCCACTATCAAACAGGAGGGACAGCATGAACGCTGCACCAAATTACGGTCTGATAGGTCTGGTCAGCGTAACAATGATCGTTATAGCTGCCGCCGTTTTGACTTACGCCGCGTGAGTCAGACAGACCATGTCATATCGCGCCAAATCTCATAAGGCGCTTGGCGAAGGCTTCTCCCCAGCCTCGTTAAGCTTACCCCGTAACCACCACATCAGCATTCGCTTGAATACGCCCCGTTTCAGGGCATTCTCCGGCCGTGGCCACACGAGCCGGTTCAAGTATTGCGTACCGGCTTTCTAGTACGCCCGCCTCCCAGCCCTGATGGGAGGCGGGTGTCCTTTAAGCGTCGTGGGAACGCTGATCAAAAAATTGCAGAAAATGCTGGCAGGACCCTTGAAATCGCGGGGGCGTGAAGCTAACTAGCGCTCACCACCCGTATCGATGGCCTGCGAAGCCGACCTCTGGTCAGCCAAGCGTTTGCCGTCCGGGCAATAAAGAAAAGGTGCTCCCCGAAAGGGTAGAGCACCTTTTTCTTTTTCGGCTCTATGTCAGCGTTGCAGCCCAGGCTGCGACTTCTGTGCCTGTTGTCTTCAGATGGTCGGACGCCGCGAAGCCGGAAATCTTCTTGCGCGGGACCAGGTCATGGTCGCCGTCTTCCAGCCACAGGATCCGGATCGCTGCCGAAAGCCTATAGCCCTCGACCTCGGGCCGGGTGCCGAATTCATCGCGTGTACCCTGCACAATCAAGGTTCGCGTACGCAATCCTTCCAG
Organism: Rhizobium sp. 01N424; assembly: GCF_056399485.1. NCBI lineage: Bacteria > Pseudomonadati > Pseudomonadota > Alphaproteobacteria > Hyphomicrobiales > Rhizobiaceae > Rhizobium > Rhizobium sp. 01N424. Next base: position 64,330 of record NZ_JBFTRK010000014.1, on the reverse strand, counting down.
ATGGGCGGTGCGCAGCTGCGCCGGTTTCTCCGGAGGATGGAAGGGATAGCCGAGGCAGACAAGCCCGGCGATCTGACCGGCCGCGAAAAGGTCATCGGCCACCATGCTGGCGACCCGTCCGCCCATCGACTTGCCGCCGATGATCAGCCTGCCTTGGCAATTGAGAGCCTCGACGGCGTCACGATATTCCGACTGCAACGTCTCGGCCTTCGGTGGAGGGCGGCGCTGGCCGGATGTCCGGCGGGCGGACATATAGCCGAATTCGAAGCGGGCGACGCGGAAACCTGCGTCGGCGAGTGCTTCGGATACAGCATTCATCGATTTGGAATCCCTGGGAGCGCCCGCGCCATGGGCGAGAAGAATGGTGGTTCCGGCGTCATCGGCGCCCGTGATCAGAAAGCGGCTGTCCATTGCTGCTTTCTACAGCCTGACCGCGGTTGCCGCCAGCGCCTTAATGGAAGCGCGGCAGATCCGGCAGGCCGGCGAATTGCTCCGTCAGAATTTCGCTGAGCGCCACCAGCACTTCCTTGCGGGAAAAGCCGACCGCCTCGAACCTGTCGATGATATCGACGATGTCGAGTTCGACCTCTCCACGGCAATGAGCGACGCGCTCGGCGGAGACCATCAGTGGGTCTTCAAGTGTCAGCATGGTTTTGCTCCTTGTGCACAAGGCAAACTGGCGAGCAAACAATTGGTTCCGCAACCGGGGAGGGGAGCCCGCTATTGCGGGCTCCCTGATCTATCAAATCGACTTGAACACCGTATCGATGGCGCCGGCGGCCGCCTTGACAACGATGTCGGCCTCTTCGCGGGTGAGGCAGAGCGGCGGCGCAAAGCCGAGGATATCACCCTGCGGCATGGCCCGGCCGATGACGCCGCGCTCGAGAAGGGCAGCAGAGATCTGCGGGCCGATCTTGCGGGAAACGTCGAAGAATTTGCGGTCGTCCTTGTCCTCGACAAATTCGATCGCCGCCATGAGGCCGTCGCCGCGCACTTCGCCGACATGCTTGTGGGAGCCGACAGCCTTGGCAAGCTCGCTGCGGAAATAGGCGCCGGTCTCGCCGGCATTCTTGACAAGATCGAGCTCGTCGATCAGTTCGAGATTGGCAATGCCGGCTGCCGCGCAGATGGGGTGCGCCGCATAGGTCCAGCCGTGGCCGATCGCGCCCATCTGATCAGAACCCTGAACCAGCACCTGCCAGACCTTGTCGGAGACGATGGTGCCCGAGAGCGGCGCATAGGCCGAGGTCAGGCCCTTGGCGATGGTGATTAGGCCGGGCTTCATGCTGTAGTGATCTGAGCCGAACATGGTGCCGAGGCGGCCGAAGCCGGTGACCACTTCGTCGGCCACCAGCATGACGTCATACTTGTCGAGCACGGCCTGGATCTTCTGCCAGTACCCCTTCGGCGGCGGCACGATGCCACCGGTGCCGAGGATCGGCTCGCCGATGAAGGCGGCGACGGTATCCGGGCCTTCGGCCAGGATCATCTCTTCCAGCTTGTCGGCGCAATATTGCGAGAACTGCTCCTCGTCCATCGAGCGGTCCGGGCGGCGGAAATAATAGGGTGCCTCGGTGTGCAGGACCGGCGCCCGTGGCAGGTCGAAGGCCTTGTGGAAGAGCTCAAGCCCGGTCAGCGAGCCGGTCATGACGCCGGAGCCGTGATAGCCGCGCCAACGCGAGATGATCTTCTTCTTTTCCGGGCGGCCGAGAATGTTGTTGTAGTACCAGATCAGCTTGATGTTGGTCTCGTTCGCATCCGAGCCGGAGAGGCCGAAATAGACGCGGCTCATGCCTTCGGGTGCCCGGTCGATGATCATCTTCGATAGCGTGATCGAGGCTTCCGTGCCGTGACCGACATAAGAATGGTAGTAGGCGAGGTTCTTCGCCTGATTGGCGATCGCGTCGGCGATCTTCTGACGGCCGTAGCCAACATTGACGCAATAGAGACCGGCAAAGGCATCCAGGCTGGTGCGGCCGTTGGTATCGGTGATGTAGGCGCCTTCCCCCGAAGAGATGACGCGGGTCGGTGTCTCGCCGCGGGCGTGCATGCCCATATGCGTCGAGGGATGGAAGAAGTGGTCGCGGTCCCAGGCGTTGAGTTCGTTGCTTCTGTCGAGCATGGCAGATGTCCTTGATGTCGTGAGTGTAAGTGCCGCGTCAGGCGGCGGTGTCGATGCAGAGATATTTGAGCTCGGTGAAGGCCTCGATGCCGTAGCGCGATCCTTCGCGGCCGAGGCCGGATTGCTTCCAGCCGCCGAAGGGGATCGGGCCGCCCGTGATCTTCACCCTGTTGATGGCGACCATGCCGTATTCCAGTGCGCGGCCGAGCCGCATCTGCCGCGCGCCATTGGCGGTAACGACATAGGCGACGAGGCCGTATTCGGTGTCGTTGGCTTTGGCGACGACCTCCTCTTCGGTATCGAAGACGGTGATGCCCGCGACCGGGCCGAAGGTTTCCTCGCGCATGATCAGCGCGTCGGCCGGGATATCCGACAGCAGCGTCGGTTCGAAGAACAGTTTGCCCGCCTTGTGCCGCTTGCCGCCGGTGATGAGTTTGGCGCCGCGCTTCAGCGCATCCTCGACCTGCTCCTCGACCTTGGCGATAGCCCGCTCGTGCATCAGCGGGCCGATTTCGGCGCCCGTGGACAGGCCGTCTCCGACCTTCAATTCGCGGATGCGTGTGGCAAATGCCGCTTCAAACTGCGCAGCGATCGAGCGATGCACGAAGATGCGGTTGGCGGCGAGGCAGTCCTGGCCGGATGTCGCAAACTTCGCGTCGATGGCGATCTTCACCGCCTGCGCGATATCGGCATCGTCGAAGATGATGAGAGGTGCGTGGCCGCCGAGCTCCATGACGAGTCGCTTCATGGTCAGTGCGCATTGGCCTGCGATCAACTTGCCGATACCTGTCGAGCCGGTAAAGCTGATTGCCCGGATGCGCTCGTCTTCGCAAAGGCGGCCGACGATGGTCGCAGCATCGCCGGTCACGACATTGAAGACCCCGGCGGGAAGCCCGGCACGCTCGCCGAGTTCGGCAAGAGCCAGCGCAGAGAGCGGCGTTTCCGAAGACGGGTGAGCAACGACGGTACAGCCGGCAGCAAGGGCGGCGGCCGCCTTCCGGGTGATCATCGCGGACGGAAAATTCCAGGGCGTGACGATGCCGGTCACCCCAAGCGCTTCGCGGCGAACGATCATCTCGGCGCCCGGCAGATGGCTGGTGACGTTTTCGGCATTCAGCCGCTTGCCCTCTTCGGCATACCATTCGACGAAGGAGGCGGCATAGTCGATTTCGCCGAGCGATTCCGACAGCGGCTTGCCTTGCTCCAGCGTCATGATCAGAGCCAGATCGTCCTTGGCTTCCAGCATCAGGTCGTGCCATTTGCGAAGAATCCGGGCCCGCTCCTGCGGCAGCATCGCCCGCCAGGCGGGCATGGCGCGGGCAGCGGAATCGATGGCCGCCGTGGTCTCTTCAGCGCCAAGGCTCGCCACCCAGGCGACGGTTGCGCCGCTTGCGGGATCGGTAACCTCGAAGCTTCTGCCGTCGGTGCCCGCAGACCAGCGGCCATCGCAATAGGCGAGGTCGCGCAGCAGATGCCTGTCCTTGAGGCGCGACAGCGCCGTGTGAAAATCGGGGCGTGCAAAAACCGCGGTCATGTCTGTCTCCTCGTTACCGACGGCGAAGTCTTTCACGGGAGGAGGCGAGATTTTGTCCTTTGAGGGCGCTTTAAAGAGAGAGATTGTCTAAGGCTTCGCGGCAGGCCACACGATCTGTCTATGGCTCGGATGGGGTCTCTGTCTGCACCAGGGCTGCGACCGGCAAGACCGTCTCATCCTTGACGGTCTTGGTGACGATATAGGTGAAATAGCGCTCGATCCCGAGCTCGCGATCGAGCAGGCCATCGATCAGCCGCTGATAGGCATCGATGTCAGGGGCTGCGACCTTCAGGAAATAATCGACACCACCACCGACCGACCAGCAGCCGACGATTTCGGGGATGCCGGTGACCGCCCGCTCGAAGCGTTCGAAATCGCTCTGCCGGTGATTGGCGAGCGTCACTTCCACCATGACGCTGGCGACCGGGGCGATCTTGCGCAGCGCGATGCGGGCGTGATAGCCGGTGATGATGCCTGCCTTTTCCAGCTTGCGCAGCCGCATCCAGCAGGGCGTCGGCGAAAGCCCGGCCTTTTCTGCCAAAGCAAGTTTGGTAATGCGGCCATCCCGCTGAATCGCATCGAGAATTCTGAGGTCGATGGCGTCAAGTTTCATGATCGTTCCGGCCGTCCAAATCATTTCAAAAGCGAGCGCGACAATGGAAGCGCATTTGGCTGGCGTCAATCGAGGTGACTTCCAAGATGCCTGAATAACGCCGCAAGGCAGATCGGGACGCGATCTCTTCGATGCGCAAGCAGTCGTTAACCATCGCCGGTCTAACGATTGAGTTCGTCAACCGGGATGATTCGATGGATGCCTCTCCTGCGGCGCTTCTTGCCGCTCTCAAGAACAGTGAACTTTTGATCGTGCGCGATGTGAGCAAGGCAGGCGATGTCGATCGTTGCGCCGAAACGCTCGACAACCTGCATGGCGAGGCAGCCGTGACATTCTGGAAGGCTGAGTGCCGCCGGCTGGCGGACGAACTCGCCCAGTGCGGACTGGCAAGCGAAGCGATCAGCGAGCGCGTTCTCGATTTTCAGGCAACCGTCCAGACGGTACTCGTCCAGCGCCACCAGGCCCGGGCATTGGCTGCGACACGCGCCGAACAGCAGAAGAAGCGCCGTATCGCCTGATTGTCAGAGCCGGCGCAGGCTGATCTCGCTGGTGACCACGGTCTTGCCGGATGCCGGATCCCTGTCGACCGTCTGGATCGACAACTGGCTGTTGCCGCGCTTGCTGATCGTCATGTTGGCATTGCGGTCGCCATTGATCAGACGTGCCCAGCGGACCGCGAGATTGATCACATCGCCCTGACGGCTTCCCGAAAGCTGCGAGGGCGCCCCTGACGGGCCGACATAGGTTCCGGAATATCGCGTGCCCCGTGCCGTCAGGTCGGCGGATATGGCGCGGTTGATCACCAGAAGCCCGCGGCAATTGCCGCGCATAGAGATCGAAGCCCCCGGCGCGTTGATATTGAATTTGCACGAGACATTGATCGGCGAGCTGCCGATCTTGCGGGTGACCTTGCCGGTTCCCGTCCAGTTGCCGCTGAGCGGCTGCAGGAAGCCTGCCTCGTCGGCGGCGGCCGGTGCCGCAACGCAAAGTCCGGCAAGAATTGCAAAGAGGCGTGCCTGAATACGCATGATCTCAATCCCCATGAGCGGAATTGACACAGAACGCAGTGAAAGCGGCGACGGTTCCGCCCAATGGCATCAGAGCCAGTTGATGCGTTTGAGGATATAGAGGGTCGCGATCGAGGTTGCCGCCACGAAGGCGACGATGATGATGAAGGCCCAGGTGTCGTTGACGCCAGGAATGCCGCCGACATTCATGCCGAACAGGCCGGCGACGACGCTCGGCGGCAGGAGCAGCGCGGCGAGGGCGGCAAGCCGGTTGGAATTGCGGGCGATGCGCTCGCTGATCACGGTCGACAAGTCGTCATGCAGGATGCCGGTGCGGTCACGGATCGCATCCAGATATTCGATGAAGCGCATCAGCTTGTCGATGACCTCGCGCATGCGAAGCTTGTCGCGCTCGGCAAGCCACGGCGCGTCGTCGTGCTCGATGCGGTTCAGCGCGTCGCGCTGTGGTGCGAGGTAGCGGCGCAGCTGTACGGACCGCCGGCGCAACAGCTTCAGGCGCTCCCGGACCTCGGCGGCCTCACCATGAAAGATCAATTCGTCGAGTTCGTCGACTTCCTCGTCCATCTGGTCAAGAACCGGCTCCAAGTCTCTGACAAGCTTGTCGCTGACGAGGGCGAGCAACTCGCCTGTCCGCTTCGGCCCTTTGCCCTTTTCGAGCGCCTGGCGGATATCGCGCAGCGCCGTGATATAATGTCCACTGTCGCGCAGCGTCACGACGCGGTTTTCGTCCACCCAGGCATGGAGGGGAACGAGATCGATCTCGACGGCGGCGTCCTCGGCTTCCTCGGGTGGCGCCGCGCAGACGCCGCGCAGGATGATCAGCAGACCGTCGTCAACGGGCTCGACGCGTGGGCGGGACTCGTCTTCCAGCAAGGCATCGGCGACGAGCGGATCGAAACCGCCGTTGCTGGCGACCCAGGCGGCAGCTGCGTCGTGATCGCGTTCCAGGTGAACCCAGAGAATGCCATCGGCAGGCTTCCAGTCGCGAAGACCGGCCGCGCCGATTTCGCGGCAGCCGCCCTTGCCATCGAGAATGACGGCAAAACGTATGCCGGGTTCCACGCCGTAACTCAGCTGGATCTTCTGGCCTGCGACCTCCATCCGTGCCCATCCTCCCGTCGAAAGTGCAAAAAAGAAAGCGAAATCATGCAGCTATTTCGGCATGGTTTAGCACTTCGCGAAGGGCGGCGGAACTACAGTTTCTGATCAATGATCGCACGCTTGCGGGCTGTTCGGCCGAGCCGCTCACTCCGCTGCAGCCGCCAGACATCCGTCGATGATCGTGCGGATCTCTGCACGGCAGGAGCCGCAATTGGTTCCCGCATTCAGCTCCTTGCCGACCGCTTCGACGCTGTGGCAGCCGCCGCGGATCGCGCCGATGATCTGGTTAACCCCGACGCCGAAGCAGGAGCAGACGGTGGCGCCCGGATCCGGCTTTCCGGCGCCCGGCCGGCCGGCTACGATCGCGAACCGTTTGCGCAAATCGTCATGCGAGGCCGCCAGCTGCTGGATCGCCCAGGTGCGGGCGACAGCGACCGGCTCGGCGGCAATGAAGACCGCGGCAAGCAGGCGGCTACCGTCGAAGAAGGCGAGGCGGGTCTCGCCAGCCGTTCCGTCAGTATAGCCGATCGGCTCGGCCTCCGGCAGAATTCCGAGATGCGCTTTGCACCACCCTGTCCAATCCTGCATGCTGTCACATGCCGCGAATTCCAGCCGCCAGCCACCGTCGGCCTTGGCGAGTGCCCAGTAATCGCAGTCGAGACCATCCGGTTTTTCGACCGATACCGCGAAGCCATAGTGCAGGACTTTCACCGGCTGAATCTTGACCGCGACGTTTTTCGAGGCCGGCTGGCCGGAGAGCGGATCGACGACGGGCGCGACGACGGCATCGATGCGGGAGCGGGCGGAGAACTGGTCGTTCCAATGCATGGGGACGAACACGCTGCCCCGAGCCTGCCGGTCGGTCACCAGCGCGCGGACAACCGCCGTGCCATGTGGACTTTCGAGCTGCACCAGACCGGCACTGCGCACACCAAGTTCGATCGCGTCGCGGGGATGGATCTCCGCGAAGGGTTCGGCGATATGGGCAGACAGGCGCGCGCTTTTGCCGGTGCGGGTCATGGTGTGCCACTGGTCGCGGATACGCCCGGTGTTGAGTGTCAGCGGGTAGCCGCTGCTGGTGCGATCCGTCTCCGGCAATTCGACAGCGATGAAACGGGCGCGGCGATCGCCGTGAAAGAAGCCGCCCTGGCTGAAGAACCGGGCCGTGTTGCCGCCGCCTGACGGCGCCGGCCATTGGAACGGCGGCTGACTGTCGTAAGCATCAGGATCCAGATCGGCATGCGCCCCGATATCGAAATCGCGCGTGCCACCATTCTCGAAAGCCGAAAGCGTGGCATGTTCGGCGAATATCGCCGCAGGGTTTTCGAAGCCGAAAGCGCTCGTGTGTCCCATGCGGCGCGCGACTTGCGCAAGCTGCCACCAGTCCGGCTTTGCCTCGCCGGGAATGGTCAGAAATGGACGCTGGCGGGAAATGCGGCGCTCGGAGTTGGTGACCGTGCCATCCTTTTCTCCCCATCCAAGCGATGGCAGCAGCACATCGGCATGGCGGGTCGTATCCGTCTCTCGCAGAACATCGGAAACGACGACAAAGGGGCAGGCGGCAATCGCCGCCTCGACCGCGTTTGCGTCAGGCATAGAGACGACGGGATTGGTGGCCATGATCCAGAGCGCCTTGATGCGCCCATCGGCGACGGCGCGGAACATGTCGACGGCCTTGAGACCGGGCTTCTGCGCAATAACGGGCGACGACCAGAAGCGCTGGACACGATCCCTGTCGTCGGCGTTTTCGATGGCCATGTGGGCGGCTAGCATGTTGGCAAGACCGCCGACTTCGCGTCCGCCCATGGCGTTCGGCTGGCCGGTCAGCGAAAACGGTCCCATGCCCGGCCGGCCGATCCGGCCGGTCGCCAGGTGGCAGTTGATGATGGCGTTGACCTTGTCCGTGCCCGATGACGACTGGTTGACGCCCTGGCTGTAGCAGGTGACCACCCGCTCGGTGGTTTCGAACAGCCGGAAGAATTCGCGGAGCTGCATGGCGGGCAGCCCGGTCCGTTCCAGCAAAGTATCCCAGCTGATCGATGATGCGGCCGCGAAAGCCTCGCCAAATCCGGCTGTGTGAGCGCCGATATAGTTCTGGTCGATGGCCGGGCTGGTGGCGATATGGGCCAGCAAGCCGGTAAAAAGCGCGACGTCGCCATCGGGGCGGATCGCCAGGTGCAGGTCGGCAATGTCAGAGGTCATTGTCCGGCGCGGATCGATGACGACGATCTTCATGCCGGGGCGGGCGGTCTTTGCAGCCGAAAGCCGCTGATAGAGAACCGGATGGCACCAGGCGAGATTTGAACCCGTCAGGATGACGAGATCGGCGAGCTCCAGATCCTCGTAGATGCCGGGCACGGTATCGGAACCGAAGGCGCGGCGGTGACCGGCGACAGACGACGACATGCAGAGACGGGAATTGGTGTCGATATTGCCCGAACCGATAAAGCCTTTCATCAGCTTGTTGGCGACGTAGTAGTCCTCGGTCAGCAGCTGGCCGGAAACGTAGAAGGCGACGGCATCGGGGCCGTGTTCGGCGACGGCATCGGAGAATTTGGAGGCGACGAGGTCGAGGGCGGTATTCCAGTCCGACCGTTCTCGACCGATCTCAGGATAAAGCAGGCGGCCGTCGAGATCGATGGTTTCGGCGAGCGCCGAGCCTTTGGAGCAGAGGCGGCCGAAATTGGCGGGATGATCGGGGTCGCCTTTGACGGAGACTGTGCCGTTGTCGTCGAGTTTTGCGATGACGCCGCAGCCGACGCCGCAATAGGGGCAGGTGGTTTTGGTCTCAGTGGGCATGGGGCTGCCCTCTCAGGTGTCGGTGGGTGTGGTTACCCCCCTCTGTCCTGCCGGACATCTCCCCCACAAGGGGGGAGATCGACTCGTGGTTGGCATCTGCCCACGCAATTGAGGTTGGAGCGAGCGGGACCGTCCAGCTGATCTCCCCCCTTGAGGGGGAGATGCCCGGCAGGGCAGAGGGGGGTGTTCTCTCCACCATCAGCCGCTCACTCCGCCGCCATCATCAAGCTCTCGAACGCTATAAACAGCGCCCCATCCTCGTTCCTGACGGGGATCGTACGCACCACACCCTCATCCGCCCCAAGAGCCTTCCCTGTTTCCAGCGAGATCACCCAGTTGTGCAGCGGGCAGGTGACGGCCTTGCCGTGGACGATACCCTGCGAGAGCGGTCCGCCCTTGTGCGGGCAGTGGTCCTCGATGGCGAAGACTTCGTTCTCCGCCGTGCGGAAGACGGCGATCTTGCCCTGAGGCGTCTTCACACAGCGCGCGCCGCGCAGCGGGATGTCGGATATGCTGCCGATCGAAATCCAGTTCATATCCATTTCCTCACTCCGCCGCTTCGCTGAAGCCGACAGTCGCCATCGGCTTGAACTCGTGCTTGTCCTTGCCGGAGACCCGCTCCGACCAGGGATCGACCTGGGCGAATGTCTGCGAGAAGACGAAGCGCTCGTAATATCCGCGGCGCTTGTCGTGATCGGTCATGATCTGGCGGCGGATTTCGTCAAGGCCGATACGCTTTGCCCATTTGTAGATGCGCTCGAGATAGCGGCCCTGCTCGCGGTACATCTGCGTCAGCGCCACGATATGCTCCAGCGCCTCATCCTCGGTTTTCACCAGACCGAGCACCTCCGTGCCCTTGATGTCGAGGCCTGCGGCGCCGGCAAAGTGGATCTCGAAACCGGAATCGACGCAGATGACGCCGATATCCTTGCAGGTCGCCTCGGCGCAGTTACGCGGACACCCGGAGACCGCGAGCTTCAATTTTGCCGGTGTCCAGGAGCCCCACATGAATTTCTCGATGCGGATGCCGAGACCGGTGGAATCCTGCGTGCCGAAGCGGCACCAGTCGGAGCCGACGCAGGTCTTCACGGTCCGAAGCCCCTTGGCGTAAGCCTGGCCGGAGATGAAGCCCGCCTTGCCGAGATCGGCCCAGACCGCCGGCAGGTCTTCCTTCTCGATCCCCAGAAGGTCGATCCGCTGGCCGCCGGTGACTTTCACCATCGGGATCTCGAACTTGTCGACGACATCGGCGATGGCGCGCAATTCGCTGGCGTTCGTCACCCCGCCCCACATGCGCGGCACGACGGAATAGGTGCCATCCTTCTGGATGTTGGCGTGGACGCGCTCGTTGATGAAACGCGACTGGTAGTCGTCGGCATATTCATCCGGCCAGTCGGCGACGAGATAATAGTTCAGCGCCGGCCGGCATTTGGCGCAGCCGCAGGATGTTTTCCATTCCAGTTCCTGCATGACGGCGGGGATCGTCTTCAGCTTCTTCGCCTTGATCAGGCGGCGGACGTCGTCATGGCCGAGCTCGGTACAGGTGCACATCGGCTGAACCGCCTTGGCGCTATACGCGTCGCCGAGCGTCAGCGACATCAGCTGTTCGACAAGCCCGGTGCAGGAGCCACAGGAGGCTGACGCCTTCGTATGAGCGCGGACATCATCGAGCGATGTCAGACCCTTGGAGGTGATTGCCGACGTGATTTTTCCCTTGCAAACGCCGTTGCAGCCGCAGATTTCCGCATCATCCGGCAAGGCTGCAACGGCCGCCATAGGGTCCAGCGGCGACCCTCCCTGGTAGGCTTGGCCGAAGATCAGCGTATCGCGCATCTGCGAAATATCGGTCGCCTTCTTCTTCAGGTCGTTGAACCAGGCGCCGTCGGCGGTTTCGCCGTAGAGCACCGTGCCGATGATGCGGTTTTCCTTGATGACGAGACGCTTGTAGATGCCGGCCGTCGCGTCCCGCAGCACGATTTCCTCGCGATCGTCACCATCGGCAAAATCGCCCAGCGAGAAGAGCTCGATGCCGGTGACCTTCAGCTTGGTCGGCGTGTCGGAGTGGACGAAGGCGTGCTTGGTATCCCCGGCCAGATGCGCGGCGGCAATTCGGGCCATCTCGTAGAGTGGCGCGACAAGCCCATAGACCATGCCGCCGACCTCGGCGCATTCGCCGAGTGAGAAAATGCTGCCGTCGGACGTCTGCATGCCGTCATCGACGACGATACCGCGATTGACGGCCAGCCCGGCGTCCTTTGCCAGGCCGGCACTGGGACGGATGCCGACGGCCATGACGACGAGGGTGGCGGGAATGATCCGGCCGTCATCGAGCTCGATGCCCTCGACTTTGCCTTCGCCGACGATCGCCTTGGTATTGGCCTTGCAGATCACCTTGATGCCGCGTTCCTCGATTGCCTTCTGCAGGAGGTAGCCGGCGGCAGGATCGAGTTGGCGCTCCATCAGGGTTGGGTTCACGTGCAGCACCGTGACATCCATGCCGCGCAAGCTGAGACCCGCGGCCGCTTCAAGCCCCAGCAGGCCGCCGCCGATGACGACCGCCTTGGCGCGCGACTGTGCTGCAAGCAGCATGGCCTGCACATCGTCCAGATCGCGATAGGTGATGACCCCCGGCAGATCCTTGCCCGGAACCGGGATGATGAAGGGAACGGAGCCTGTGGCGATGACGAGTTTGTCGTAGCTTTCGGTAACGCCATGATCCGACGTGACGGTTTTCGCCGTACGGTCGATCGCGACGATCTTGTGGCCCTTATAGAGCGTGATGCCGTGGTCGATATACCAGCCGTCGCCATGGATGACGATCTGGTCGTAGGTCTTCTCACCGGAGAGAACCGGCGACAGCATGATGCGGTCGTAGTTGACGCGCGGTTCGGCGTTGAAGATCGTGACCTGATAGCGGCCGGGTGCCTGTTCGAAGAGATGCTCCAGCATGCGCCCGGGCGCCATGCCATTGCCGATGATGACGAGTTTCTCGGTCATGGGTTCACTCCGCAGCTTCGACGAAGCGGTGACGTTCGTAGAGGAACTTCAGCACGGCCTCGCGGCATTTGAGGTAGGTTCGGTCGGAAGCAAGCTCGATGCGGCCCCGCGGCCGCGGGATCGGAACGTCTAGGACTTCGCCGATCCGGGCAGCCGGGCCATTGGTCATCATCACGATCCGGTCGGACAGCAGCACCGCTTCATCGACGTCGTGGGTGATCATCACCATGGTGTTGCCGAGCCGCTGATGAATTTCCATCACCGCATCCTGCAGATGGGCGCGGGTCAGGGCATCGAGCGCGCCGAAGGGCTCGTCGAGCAACAGGATCTTCGGTTCCATCGCTAGTGCGCGTGCTATGCCGACACGCTGCTTCATGCCGCCCGAGATTTCGGCGGGGCGCTTGTCCCTGGCATGCGCCATCTGCGCGAGATCGAGATTGGCCATCACCCAGTCATGGCGTTCCGCCTTCGTCTTGGTGCCGCCGAAGACTTTGGAGACGGCCAGATTGACGTTGTCATAGACCGACAGCCAAGGCAGCAGCGAGTGGTTCTGGAACACCACGGCGCGTTCCGGCCCCGGTGCATTCACCTCCCGGTTTTCAAGCAAAACGGCGCCTGAAGATACCGGCGTCAGGCCGGCGATCAGGTTGAGAAGCGTGGACTTGCCGCAGCCGGAATGGCCGATGATCGAGACGAACTCGCCTTTGGCGATCGTCAGGTTGATCCCCTTCAGGACTTCGGCGCGCGTGCCGCCGCGGTCGAAATGCTTGTCGATATGGTCGAGCTTCAAATAGGCAGTCATCTGAGTATCCCTTGTTGTGGACGCAATTCCGGACCGAAAACCGGTTCCCATTTTTCCTGGAATTGCTGCTCCTCAGTTTGCGCCGCGGGTAATCAGCCGTCCGGCTGCCGCAACGAGCTTGTCGAGGGCGAAGCCGACGACGCCGATATAGGCGAGCGCGACGATGATGTCGGGCAGGCGCGACGAGTTCCACGCATCCCAGATGAAGAAGCCGATGCCGACGCCGCCAGTCAGCATTTCGGCCGCGACGATGGCGAGCCAGGACAGGCCGACGCCGATCCTAAGGCCGGTGAAGATGTAGGGGGCGGCAGATGGCAGCATGATCTTGAAGAAGAATTCGACCTGGTTGAGCCGCAGCACCTCGGCAACGTTGCGGTAGTCCTGCGGAATGTTGCGCACGCCAACGGCAGTATTGATGATCACGGGCCAGATCGAGGTGATGAAGATCACGAAGATTGCCGATGGATTGCTGTCCTGGAAGGCAGCCAGCGACAGCGGCAGCCAGGCGAGTGGCGGAACGGTGCGCAGCACTTGGAAGATCGGGTCGAGCCCGCGCATCGCCCAGACCGACTGGCCGATGATGGCGCCGATGACGATGCCGCCCACGGCCGCCAGGCCGAAGCCATAGGCAACGCGTTGCAGCGAAATCAGCACGCGCCAGCCGAGGCCGATATCCTGCGAACCATAGTTGAAGAACGGATAGGCGATCAGATCATAGCTTTCCTGCCAGACCTGATGCGGCGAGGGGAGCGAGGCGGTCGGCGACGAACAGAGAACCTGCCAGACGCCGAGGATGATGAAGAGCACGATCATCGGCGGGACGACATTGCGTACGATGGCCGCACCGAGATTGCCGAGGTTGAAACGCCGCACCGGCGGCTTGGTCAGATGCACCACTTTCGCGGCTTTCGATGAGGCCGGGACCGGCGTGAGCGGTTCGTTCTTTGCGAGGGCTGACATGCGATCGCTCCTTGAGAATGAAAAGGCCGGCGCGCCCGTCACGCGCCGGAGGCGGGAACTAGGACGCGGCCTTGATGGCGAGGCTATCGAGGTAGGCGGATGGGTTTTCGGGATCGAAGACCTTGCCGTCGAAGAAGGTCTCCTTGCCGCGCGATGCCGAGGCCGGAATATCCGCGGCGGCAACGCCGAGATCCTTGGCAGCCTCGCGCCAGATGTCCTCGCGGTTCACCTGATCGACTAGCGTCTTGATATCCGTATCCGGCGCGAACTTACCCCAGCGGATGTTCTCGGAAATGAACCAGCTGTCATGGCTCTTGAAGGGGTAGGAAACGCCGCCGGCCCAGAACTTCATGTAGAGATCCGTGCCGTGCTCGACGCGGCCATTGCCGTAGTTGATGTCGCCCTTGAGGCGCCCGAGCACATCCTTCGGCGGCACGTTGAACCATTGCCGCTTTCCAAGGATCGCCGACATTTCCTCCTTGTTGTCCATGCTGTCGCACCATTGCTGGGCCTCCATCACCGCCATCAGCAAGGCCTTGGCGGCGTTCGGATTTTTCTCGATCCAGTCGGCGCGCATGCCGAGCGCCTTTTCAGGGTGGTGCTTCCAGAGTTCGCCGGTGGTCGCCGCTGTGAAGCCGATGCCCTGGTTGACGAGCTGCTCGTTCCAGGGCTCGCCGACACAGAAGACGTCCATGTTGCCGACCTTCATGTTGGCCACCATCTGCGGTGGCGGAACGACGATGGTCGAGACATCCTTGTTGGGATCGATCCCGCCTGCGGCCAGCCAGTACCGGACCCAGAGATCATGCGTGCCGCCCGGGAAGGTCATCGCAACCTTGACCTCACCGCCGCCGGCCTTCTTCTTCTCGAAGGCCGCTTTCAGCTTCGAGGCGTCAAGCCCGACGCCGGTACTGGCATATTCCTTGGCGACGGAAATGCCCTGGCTGTCGTAGTTGAGGCGCGCGAGCAGAGCCATCCGCACTGGCTGGTTGTTCTGAGTCACCTTGCCGGTGTGCATGAGATAAGGCAGCGGCGAGAGGATATGCGCGCCATCGATGCCGTTCGCGGCGCCACCGAGGACGAGATTGTCGCGCGTGGCACCCCATGACGCCTGCTTGGCGACGTCGACATCAGGCATTCCGTGCTTTTCGAAGAGACCCTTTTCCTTGGCCACGATCAAGGGAGCTGCATCCGTCAGCGCGATGAAGCCGAGCTTGGCGCCGGATACTTCCGGTCCTGCCGATGCAGCGAAAGCGCCGGATGGGAAGGCGGAACGGACTGCGCCGATGAGAGCAGCGGTGGCGGTTATCTTCAGGACGTTGCGGCGGCCGATGCTGCCGGAGAAGATCTTGGTCATGCGCAGTCCCCTTGCTGTCGAGTGGTTGCCGGATTTTGGGCATAAAAAAACGCCGCTCGGAGATTGCGTCTGCGGGAAGGGAGCGTCCCGGACTGCAAAAACCTTGCGACGTCGATGTCTGTTGCGAACGCCTATGGCGCGCTCGTCTGCCTGGATCGCCGTTGATCCGGGCACTACTAGCCTTGCAAAGGGCGTGCCAATTTCAAAAGCGGCTATTCAAGTATCTGGAAAGGTTGCGACTTTTAGCCAGAAAGGGCGGTCTGCTTCAAATTGAGCAGCGCTGACAACTGCGTATCTTTTATGCGAATGCTCTCAACAAGGCGCGCCCGGCTGCCATCGATTTGTGCAGCGCAGTAGAGCTTACGCCTCTGTGGGCTCGCGGATGAGGATGGATGCGCTCTTGACCGGAAAGCCGTTGATATAGCCCGCGAAGTCGCCCGGATCGAAGATCCGGCCGTCCATGAAGCGGTCGCCATCGCGCTCACCCTCGATCCGGACATCGGCGTCAACAGGTGTGCAGTCATCACCGAGCGCCGCACGGTAAAGGTCGGGCCGGTAGGCGGAAGCGGCGGCGCGTGCCAGCGTCAGGCTTGGTTCCGCCTGGCCCCAGCGCACCATCTGGCTATAAATCCAGAGCGCCTGGCTGGGCCGCGGATAATTGGCGTGACCGGCGTGGAACTGGAAGTAGTTTTCGATGACGCGGCGGTTGCCCTTGGCATCGAGGCTGAATTCGCCGGCAAGAACGTGGCGGATGATCTCGACCGGGGCGGCGATATAGCGAGCGTCAGCCAGTGCTTCCGCCAGCACATCGTGATTGGCGGGGTCGTCGCACCAGCGGGCCGCGCCATCCAGCGCCACGATCAGCCGTGACACGGTTTCCGGGTGGCTCTCGGCCCAATCCGGCCGCATGCCGATCACTTTTTCCGGCGCCGAAGGCCAGATATCCTGCTTGGCGGCGACGATACGGCCGACGCCGCGTTCGGAGGCCACCATGTTCCACGGTGCGCCAACGCAGAAACCGTCGATGCCGCCGGCTGCCAGCGCGTCGGAGGTCAGCGGCGGCGGGACGACCACCAGCTTCACGTCCTTGTCCGGGTCGATGCCGCCGGCTGCCAGCCAGTAGCGGAATTCGTAATTGTGCGACGAAAAGGGATAGGTCATCCCAAGGGTCGGCATGGCTTCGCCGCGCGCACGCATATCGGCAAGAACGGCCGCAAGCGCGTTGGCATTGTCGAGCGCGCTGGCGGTCTCGGAAATGCCTGCCGTCTGCTGCATGCGCTCGAACAGGCGCGTGGAGAGTGTGATCGCATTGCCGCCGCGCCCGAGCGAGAAGGGCGTGATTGCCGGGGACGGATTGGAGCCGAGGCCGAGCATGGCTGCGACCGGCATCGGCGACAGCATATGGGCAATGTCGAACTGGCGGAACGCCAGCCGGTCGCGCACATTGGCCCAGGAGACATCCTTGACCAGATCGAGCGTCAGCCCTTCCTTCTTGGCAAAGCCGAATTCCGCGGCGGCGATCAAGACCGAAGCATCGACCAGCGGAATGAAGCCTGCGCGCAGGGCTTTTGGTCCTTCGCCGGTCAAAAGTGCGGGAGATGCGGCGCGGCCGTCGCCGCTGCTGATTTTCGTCAAGACATTCACTCCAGCGTCCTCCGGGCGCCCATCGCGTCGAAGAGCGGGCTCACATCAATAGCCCGGCCGCAGTCACGACGCTCTGCGCGATTTCAGACATTTTCTTCTTTTCGTTCATCGCCGTCTGGCGCAGCAACGCAAAGGCTTCCTCTTCGGACAGGCCACGCATCCGCATCATGATGCCCTTGGCCCGCTCGACGACTTTGCGCTCCTCAAGGGCTGATTTGGCATCGGCAAGCTCGCGTTGCAAGCGGCTGAAGGCATTGAAGCGGCTGACGGCCATGTCGAGGATCGGCTTGACGCGCTCCTTCTTCAGTCCGTCGACCACATAGGCCGAGACGCCGGCATCGACGGCAGCCTCGATCGAGGCGCTATCGGACCGATCGACGAACATGGCGATCGGGCGGCTGACCGAGCGCGTCAGCTGAAACAGATGTTCCATCATGTCGCGGTTCGGATTTTCGATATCGATGATGATGACATCAGGCTTTAGCGTTTCGATAATGCGCGCCACGCCCTGGACCTCGTGAATGACGGTGACGCGCAGATGCCCGGCTTCGCGCAATCCTTCTTCGATGATCGAAGCACGGATCGCGGTTTCGTCGATGACAAGGATCGTCAGGTCGAGGTGGTTCATGCGTCAGTTATGACGCAGTGCAGCAAGACTCGCAAGATAACGGCTATAAATTTGGGCAAGGAACATCTGTGGATAAAAAATAGGCGTTCCCTATTGGCGTCAGTCCCGCCTCAATCCCTGTTCATCGAACAGCCTGATATCCTCCGGCGAAGCCCGCAAGGCGACCTCGGCGCCGACGTCGATCGGCACGGCCGAACGGTACTCTGCCGTCAGAGGCTGGCCATCCGGCAGCTGGCAGTAGACATATTGCGTCCCGCCGAGATATTCGGAGAAATCGACCGTGGCGCGCAAGGTGCCCGCGGTTTCGCCGGTCGCAAGGGTGAGATGCTCTGGGCGAATGCCGAGCGTCACCTTGGCACCGGTCGAAAGACCATCGCCGGAGATCGGCGACTGTATGGTCTGGCCACCGGCGGCGATAAGGCCACCGCCGCGCCATTCGGCGTTCAGCAGGTTCATGCGCGGCGAGCCGATGAAACCGGCAACGAAGACATTGGCCGGCCTTTCGTAGACTTCGCGCGGTGTTCCGGTCTGCTCGACGCGGCCATCGCGCAGCACGACGATCTTGTCGGCCAGCGTCATCGCCTCGGTCTGATCATGGGTCACATAGATCATCGTGTTGCCGAGTTCCCGGTGCAGCCTCGCAATCTCTATGCGCATGGAGACGCGCAGTTCTGCATCGAGGTTCGACAAGGGCTCGTCGAACAGGAAGACGTCGGGCTTGCGGACGATGGCCCGCCCGATCGCGACGCGCTGCCGCTGGCCGCCGGAAAGCTGGCCGGGGCGGCGGTCGAGAAGATGGTCGATCTTCAGGATCGCCGACGCCGCCTTGACGCGGGCATCTATCTCCGGAGTTTGTGTCCGCGCCATCTTCAGCCCGAAAGCCAGATTGTCGCGCACGCTCATATGCGGATAGAGCGCATAGGACTGAAAGACCATGGCGATGCCGCGGTCGGAGGGATCGAGATCGGTGACATTGCGCCCCTTGATTTCGATCTCGCCATCGGTGACATCTTCCAGCCCGGCAATCATCCGCAGGAGCGTGGACTTGCCGCAGCCGGACGGACCGACGAAGACCACGAAGGATCCCTCCGCGATCGTCAGGTCGACGCCATGGATGACGTCGAGACTGCCGAAGCTCTTGCGAATGCCTGAGAGCACCACTCCTGTATCAGGCATCTTATTCACCACGGGCCTCGCCAGCGCGAACCCAGACCAGCATCTCACCCGGTTCGCGGTTATCCCACAGAGGATAAGGAACGAAGCGCGCCGTTGCGGGCTTCGCTGAAGGCGGCGCTGTCCGGTAGAGATCGGCACCCCAGTCCGACGCGTCGCGGCTTACCGGCAGATCGAGCGCGACGGCGCCACGCAATCCGGCGATTTCCGAGACCTTTGCCTTCGACGGATCGGCGGAAAGCGAAATGCCGTTCAGCCCGGCGCCGTTATCAGTCTCCTCGACGCAATAGACCAGCGGCCCGCGCATCAGCGCCGTCCGTCCTGCATCCTGGCGCACGCGCGGATTGGCGAAAAGCTTACGGGCTTCAAGGGGAATGACGAGATCCACCTTGTCGCCGTTCTTCCATTCCCGATCGATGCGAGCGTAACCGTCCACGACGACGGATTCGAGCGCGATGCTTTCTCCATTGACGGAAAGCGTCGAGGCATCAGCCCATTCCGGGATACGCAACGAGATGGCAAAGCGGGCAGGGCGGTCGAGATCTAGGTCGAAATGGATCGCGCCGTCCCATGGGTAGCGCGTCGTCTGCGAAAGCTCGGCCTTGGCACCCGAAACCTCGAAACGCGCTTTGCTTTCTCCATAGAGATGCACGGCAATCTCATCTTCGGCGACCGCATACATATAGGAGCCGACAGATGCCAGAAGCCGGGCAATGTTCGGCGGGCAGCAGGGGCAATGGTGCCAGATCCAGCGATGATGTTTGCCGGAACTTTCCAGCGGGTTTTCGTAGAAGAAGGTCTTGCCGTCGAGCGACAGGCCCGCCATCGCGCCATTATACAGCGCCTGCTCCATGATATCGGCATAGCGGCGGTTCGGGCCGCGGCCGAGCATGCGGTTGGCCCAGAAGACGAGGCCGACGGAGGCGCAGGTCTCGGCATAGGCGCTCTCGTTCGGCAGGTCGTAATAGTCGGTGAAGCCTTCGTTGGACGCGGCCGGGCCGATGCCGCCGGTGACATACATCTGCTTGGTCGTCAGGTCGTCCCAGAGCGTCTCGAGCGCGGATGTCAGCGTATCGTCGTTATACTCGGTGGCGATGTCAGCCATGCCGGCATAGAGATACATGGCGCGCACGGCATGGCCGACGACCTTCTTCTGCTCGCGCACCGGCAGATGCGCCTGGCCATATTCATAGGTCTTCTGGTGGAAATCGGCAGCACTGCGGCCATCGCGGGTCGCTTCCTCGGTGAAGAAATGCGGTTCCGTGCCGCGCTCGTCGATGAAGAACTTCGAGAGGTCGAGATATTTCTTCTCGCCGGTGACGCGGGCAAGCTTCACAAGCGCAAGCTCCACTTCCTCATGACCGCAATAGCCGGGAAGCTTGCCGGGGCCATGGCCGAAAACGCTGATCAGGTAATCGGCATAGCGGCACATGATGTCGAGCAGCTTGCGCTTGCCGGTTGCCTGGTAATAGGCGACGGCGCCCTCGATCAAGTGTCCGGCGCAATAGAGTTCGTGATGGTCGCGCAGGTTCGTCCAGCGGCGGCCGGGCTGCACGCGCTGGAACCAGGCATTCAAGTAGCCGTCCTTGTCCTGCAGCTTCTCATACATGTCGATGATCTCGTCGACGCGGGCCTCCAGCTTCGGGTTGGCGCGGCGGTAAAGCGAATAGGCAACTGTCTCAATCGACTTGCCGAGATCGCTGTCCCAGAACATCTGCGTCGAGCCGCCCCATGGGCCGATCGGGATGACGACGCCGGGGCTTGGCTGGTTGACGTCGATCGCCTGGATCATCCCGGCCTCGACGCAGCGGTCGAGCAGCGTTTCGGCCGTCGAATCGCAGATCGCATCCTGGCGGTCGCCGAACAGGCCGGCGAGCTCGACGCTCGGCACGGGCAGGGGACGGAACTGGCGGTCTCTCTTCAGCTTGTTCATGGCTTCATCCATTTCGTTGAAAGATCATCATTTCACCGCGCCGGCCATCAGCCCGCGCATGTAGTAGCGTTGCAGAAGCAGGAAGACGATCAGGCAGGGGATCGTCATGACGACGACGCCGGCCTGGACCGCACCCCAGTTGATGGCGCCAAGGCGCCCGGCGCGCACCGCCGTCATCAGGACGGGCAGCGTGTATTTCTCGTTGCTGGAGAGCAGCACGAGGGCGGCAAGGAACTCGTTCCAGGCATTCAGGAAGGCGAAGATCGCGACGGTCGCGACGCCCGGCAGCACCAGCGGAAGGAGCACGCGGATCAGCAGTTTCAAATCGCGCGCACCGTCGATCCGCGCCGCCTCCTCGATCTCCTTCGGCACGGCGTCGAAGGCATTGCGCATCATGAAGACCGAGAAGGGCAGCTGTAGCGTCACATAGACGAGCGTCAGCCCTAGCAGCGAATTGTTGAGGCCGAGCTTGGCGAGAATGATGAAAAGCGGCGTCAGGATCGACTGGAACGGGATCATCAGCGTGGCGATGATCAGCACGAAGAGCGCGTTCTTCAGCGGAAAGCGGTAGCGCGAGAAACCGTAGCCGGCGAGCAGGCTGACGGCGACCGTCAGCACCACCGTTGCCAGCGACACGAACAGCGAATTGATCATGTGCTGCCAGATACCGGCGCCGAACGTATCGAGCAGCGCATAGGCGTCGAAGCTAACGCCGGTCGTCGGCCAGGGCGGCAGGGGCGGGAGGCTGGCCTCGGTGCCATGCCGGAAAGACGAGAGCAGGGCGATCACGAAGGGCGCCAGGAAGAAAACCGAAATGGCGATGCCTGCGACATGATAGGCCGATTGCGAGCGGAAGCGCTTGCGGGCGCGGCGTTCACTGGAGGAAGTCATCAGCGTTCCTCCCCGACACGCAGCAGCCAGAGCTGAACGATGGAGATCGCCACCAGGATCGCCAGCAGCGCGATCGATAAGGCCGCGCCATAGCCGAGATTGAAGGAGACGAAGGACTGGTTGAAGATGTAGTAGACCACCGAGATCATTTTGTTTTGCGGGCCGCCCGAGGTCATGATGTAGAACTGGTCGAAGGCGAGGATCGAGCCTGTAACCGAGACGATCAGCGCCAGCGCAATGGTCTTGCGCATCAGCGGCAGGGTGAGATGGCGGAAGCGCTGCCAGCGCCCGGCGCCATCGATGCGCGCGGCTTCGGTGAGTTCCGTGGGAATGGCCTGCAGTCCGGTCAGCAGAATGATCATCGTGAAGCCGGCAATCTTCCAGACGACCATGACGACGATCGTTGCAAAGGCGGTGTCGAAGCTCGCCATGATATTGGGGCTGCGTTCGACAAGACCGAGGGCACGCAACGCCGGTCCGAAAAAGCCGCTATCGACATTCGCAAGCCACACCCAGAGCAACGAGGCCGTAGCGAGACCGACGACCACGGGCAGGAAGATGATCGTCCTGTAGGTACTGACGAAGCGGCGCTCCTTCTCGACGAAGATCGCCAGCGGGAAGGCGACTGCGAAAATAGCGATGGTCACGATGACGGTGTAATAAGCGGTGAAATTCAACGCCGCCATGAAGCGGCTGTCGTTGAACATGCGGGTATAATTGGCAAAACCGATCCAGCGCTGCGCGCCCATCAGCGGCCAGTTGTGCAGGCTCATCCAGCCGGTGAACAGCACCGGCATCACGAAGAAGACGATGACCAGCGCCATGGCTGGCGCGATGTAGAAAAGTCCGCGCCATTGCGATCTGCGCCGCCGCTTGCGACCGGCGAGCTGGCGCTGGGGACCTGAAACGGTCATCGAAACGCTCCGCATCTTTCATTGCTGCATCGGGGATGGATCGGCCGGAGAGCTGCCACCGCTCCCCGGCCGCGGCCGGGAGAGACTTATTGGCCGCTGTCTATGATCGACTGCATTTCGGACTGGGCGTTCGAGAACGCACCATCGACATCGTCGCCGAAGATGGCCGCGTTGGTGAAGGTCGCCCAGGGGCCGTTGGCGCTGTTAATCAGGTCGTTGAACTGCAGCGTGTAGGGCGTCTTGGCGACGGCGATCGCCTTCAGGCCGACTTCCATGCGCGGGTCGAGCCCGGCAAGGACCTCATTGGCGATATCGCCGCGGGTCGGCAGGCTGCCATACTTGGCCATCACCTTCTGGCCGTCCATCGAGTAGATATATTCGATGAACTCCTTCACCGCGTCGATCTTCTTGGTGCCCTTGGTGATGACGAAGTTGTCGCCACCGGCGAAGGATGAAGGCTTGCCATCGACGCCGGGAATCAGCGTCACGCCGAAATTGATATCCGGATGGCTGGTGACCAGCGTGCCGATGGCAAAGGCGCCCAGCGACTGCTGGCCGATCTTGCCGTTGGTGAAGCTCAGGAAGTTCGAGCCGTTATCGCTGGCGGCACCTGCCGGAACGAGATCCTTCTTGACCATGTCGCGGTAGAAGCCGACAGCCTTGCGCATCTGCGGCGTGTCGAGCGTCGCGGTCTTGCCGTCGGCCGAAAGGATATCCGCACCGCCGCCCCAGACGAGCGGTGTGAAGGTGAAGATCATGCAGCCGCCGCAGCCGCCGCCTGAGAAATAGAAGCCGTAGGTATCGTCGCCAAGCTTGCGGATCTTCTCGGCATTGGCCTCGATTTCTTCCCAGGTGGCAGGCGCCTTTTCAGGATCGAGTCCGGCCTTCTTGTAGAGGTCCTTGTTCCAGGCGAAGACCGAGGTCTCGACCGAGAGCGGCAGGCCGTAGATCCTGTCCTGATAGGTGCCGAGCCGGACATGCGACGGCGACAGCGAGTTGAAATAGGGCAGCTTCTTTGCCCAGTCCGTCAGGTCCTCCAGCTGGCCTGCTGCGGCGAAGGCCGGCGTGTAAATCAGGTCCATCGACAGCGCATCGGGCGCCTGGCCGCCGGCGATCGCCGTCGCATATTTCTGCACCAGCTCGCTGAACGGCACTTCGGTGGCGACGACCTGGTTTTCGTGGCTGGAATTATAGGCTTCGACGACCTTCTTGAAGGCGTCGCCGATACCCGAGCGAACCCACATTTCGATCTTTTCGGCAGCCGAGGCTGTCGATACGAGGCTAAGGGTGGCAAGGCTCGTTGCCACCAACAGACGCTTCATCATGGCACTCCTCCCAATAGGGCGCGTCTCCTTCGCGCCGTTTCTAAATCCCGAGGGCGTCGCCCCCGCATGTCTGCCGCACCACGAGGCGGCACGGCAATTTCCGGATGCCGGGCTCCACCGGCCGCCCTTCGGCAAGCGCCAGAACCGTCAACCCGGCCTGGCGCCCCAGTTCCCGCAGCTCCATGTCCACCGTTGTCAGCGGCGGACGGGTCTGGGCGGCGACAATCTCCCAATTGTCGAAGCCGACCACCGAAACATCCTGCGGCACCTTGATGCCGCGCTCCCGCAACGCGTCGATGACGCCGCGGGCAATCTGGTCGTTGCCGCAGAAGATGCCGTCCGGCCTTTCGCCCCCGGCGCTCCAGAGCCTTGCGACCGCATCGTGCCCCCAGCTCTCCGACCAGACGCCGAACATGACGGGCCGCTCGCTGCCGGCAGCCTCGCGAAATGCATTGGCCCGCTCGCGCACCGAGAAGAAATCCTCGGGCCCGGTGACATGGACGAGCCGCCGCCGCCCAAGCTTCGCCAGCCACTCGGCGGCAAGCCCTGCGCCATGTGCGTCGTCGGAACGGAACGTGACGCTGTCAGGCGCCCCTTCGGTGAAGGCGTAGACGACAGGCACATGCAAATTCGATAGATCGACGGGTAACCGTCTATCCAGACGCTTTCCCGTGGCAATGATGCCATCCACCTGCTTGTCGAGCATCGCATCGACATGGATCTGCGCGAGGGCAGGGTCATCCTCGATCGCGCAGAGGAAGACCGAAACACCATGATCGACCAGCGCCTCGGAAATTCCCGCCATCACAGGCAGGGTAAAGCGGCCGTATGTGTCGTTGGTCAGAAGCCCGATCGTGAAGCTGCGCTTGCTGAGCAGACCGCGCGCCAGAGCATTCGGCCGGAAGCCGATCTCGGCAGCAATGCGCTTGACCCGCTCACGCGTCTCGGCACCCATCCGGCCGGTATCGTTCAACGCCTTTGACGCCGTCGAGATACTGACGCCCGCAGCCGCCGCCACGTCGTGAATGGTAATCCGCCCGCGCTTTCCGCCCGCGATATCCAGTGTCGTCCTCCCACAGTTCGATCGTGAGAAAACCTTTTACCAAGTCGACTGTCAAGTGAGAAAAGGTTTTCTCACAGCTGATAGCTGTCTTGCTTCGATCGCGGTTATGAATAGCGGTGAGCGAGGATGGCTATCGCGCCCTCGATGGGAGAGGTGGGATGCTGAAACGTCATTGGAAGCAGCGCTTCCATTCACGTGAGACCTTGCAGAATGCTCGGGCGGTAGTAATATTTACCACCGATGTTGGAGAAACAGCCGATGGCCAATGTTGAAAAGATCAGTGTTTCCATGACGCCGCAGCAGGCCGATCTGCTTCGCGATGCGGTAAGCAGCGGCGCCTACGCGAGCAGTAGCGAAGTGATCCGCGAGGCTTTGCGGGACTGGACCGCCAAATGGGAGAACCGCAAAGGCGACATCGAGCGCCTACGCCGCGCTTGGGAAGAAGGCAAGGCGAGCGGAGAGCCGGTTGCCGCTGATTTCGAGAGCATTCGAATGCAGGCGCGTAAAGCATTGGACACAGCGCGCAACAATGGCCGCTAAGCTAGTCTGGCTACCGAAGGCTCTGACGGATGTGCACGACACCTACGTGCAAATCGGCCTCGACAATCCTGCCGCTGCCGAGCGCTTCTTCGATCGGTTTGAGCAAAAGGCACAGCTCCTGGCAGGCCAGCCACGCATGGGAGTGCGCCGCCCTGAGATCAGTGCAACCACGCGAATGCTTGTCGAAGCGCCATTTGTGATTCTCTACGAGACCATTCCTGACGATGATGAGGCACCGGTCGAAACCATTCAGATCGTCCGTGTCATAGACGGTCGTCGCGATCTCGAAAAGCTGCCGATTTGACCCAGGCAACATCACACCAGCTCGCCGGCACCTGCTTGGCATCTCGCTTGTTTGGCTAATAAAGCATCAGTTTACGAAGTTTCGGCAGCGATCCTTAATATCTGAGGGGTACAGCATATCGGATGATGGTGCTGTGTGGGGATCCGTCGTCTGCGATGAGAGAGAGACTTTACTATGTGGATCGTCTGAGGGTTTTCGCCTTTGGCCTGCTGATCCTCTATCATTCCGCGGCCGCATTTTTCCCCGACATGGGCTGGCTGCTGCATAGCGAGAATACGAGCCGCGGCCTGTCGCTCATCATGGATTTTCCGCGCGCCTGGCGTCTTGCGCTGCTGTTCTTCATATCCGGCATGGGCGTCGCCTTTACCTTCAAGCCGGAGCACGGGCTGACCTTCATTTACCGGCGCACCCTGCGCCTGCTCATCCCGCTGCTCTTTGCCATGGCTGTCATCGTCGTGCCGCAGGTCTGGTACGAGCGGATGTATGAGAACGGCTATACCGGTTCGTTCCTGGAATTCTGGCTGACGCGCTATTTCACCGAGGGAAAATATCCGACCGGCAATTTCACCTGGGCGCATATGTGGTTCGTCGCCTACCTGCTGGTGATGTCCGTCATCTGCTACCCGATCTTTCAGTATCTGCTGCGGCCGGGAAACCCGGTCTTTGCCTGGTTCGAGCGCACGGCCAGGACCGGCGCTATCTATCTTTTCTTCCTTCTGCCCCTTGGCCTCAACCTGGCGCTTTCGCCGATCTACCCGCGCGAGACCAACGCGCTCTATAATGACGGCGCCTGGTTTGCCGTCTGGGCCAGCTGGTTCGGCCTCGGCTTCCTGATTTCCCGCCATCACCGGACCCTGATCGGTACGCTGACTGCCCGCCGCTATGTCAGCGGCGGGATCGCGCTGGCGACGACCATCTGGCTCTATCTGGCATCTTGGACCCTTGCGCCGGAGCAGGCGATCGGCAGCTACGATGTCAACGAGACCCTGCTCTTCAAGACCAGCATCTTCCTGCTTGCCTGGAGTATGATCCTCACCCTGATAGGCTTTGCCGCGCGCTATCTCAATCAGCCGAGCGAACGCCTGGTGACGATGAACCGGCTGGTTTTCCCGCTCTATATCGTCCACCAGACGGTAACGGTTGGAGCGCTCTATTATGTCCTTCCGCTCGATCTGCCGGCGCTCCCGAGTTTCGCACTTGTCGCCGCCGCAACGGCTGCCGTCTCGATCGCCTTTGCCATTGCCGTCGATCAGTTGCCGAGCCCGCTGCGTCAACTGGTGGGGCTGACGGAAAAGCCGCGGCCGGTGCGCGAAGATAAAGCCTTGGAACGCTCGGTGCGGCGTGGATAATCGCGCCTCTGGCGGGTTCCGGCGCGGGGATGGCGTCAACGCGCTTGCCTAATATTTGCGGCAAATCCTATCCTGCGTGATATCGCCGAACCGCACGGATTGCACCATGACCGTTACGCGCCCGATGCCCGAAGAAGAGGGCATTCTCAAGTTCCTGGAGATCTGCAGCAGCGTCTATTCCGACGATGCGGTATCGCAATCGATTGAGGCGCAACGGGCGCAATATGATGCGCTTTGCGCCCGCTTCAGCCCACCGATTCCAGATGGGCTGACGTTTGCCGACAGCATCATTCGGAGTGTTCCAACGCGGCGCTATCGACCGTCGAAGGTGACGACGCCGACGCTGCTCCTTTACCTGCATGGCGGCGGCTTCGTTGTCGGTTCGCTGGAAAGCCACCATGCCATTTGCGCCGAGATTGCCGAGTTCGCTGGCGCCGAACTCGTCGCTGTCGATTACCGGCTAGCCCCCGAGTACCTGTGGCCGGCGCAGACCGATGATGGTTTCGCGGTGCTTTCGGCAATTGCGCAAAGCGGACAGCGGATTGTGCTGATCGGCGATAGCGCGGGCGGCAATCTGGCCGCGGGTCTGGCCATTCGCGCAGCGCACGCGGGCGTTTCCGGCATTGCAGGCCAGGTTCTGATCTATCCGGCTCTCGGCGGCGATCTTTCCAAGGGCTCTTATATCGAGATGGCCAAAGCACCCGGGCTGACCACTGCAGATGTCGCCTATTACCGCGAGGTTCTGCAGGCGCCGCAGAACGATCCCGTTGCCGCGCCGCTGAACAGCGCCACGGTAAAGGGCCTGCCGCCCGCTTTCATCACTGCCGCCGCTTTCGATCCGCTACGCGATGACGCGCGGAACTATGCGGCACGGCTGGCAGAAGCCGGCGTCGAAGTCTGGTTCCGCGAAGAGCCGCAGATGGTGCACGCCTGGCTTCGCGCCCGCCACATGAGCGACGGAGCGCGAGCCGGATTTCGCGCCGTTTGCGAAGCGGTGCGCCGCTTCGCTTGCGGCTGAGGCTCACATCAGGTCGCGCGGAATGCGCTTTTCCGCAAATACCTTCTCGAAGACCTGAACATCTCCTTCATAGGCGGTCACTACGGCGCTGATGACCCAGTCGCTGGCGGTGCAGCCAATCTTCGCCGTCGAAACAGTCCGCACGAACCAATCTGGGCGGCGCATGTCACAGGTCCAGGTGGAGGTTCCTGTCATCGATAGTGGATCGCCGGGCGAGATCGACCAGGTTTCTTCGCGCAGCTGCCGCGTCGAGAGCCCGGTATCCGGATGTTCGAAGAGGCCGGTATCCTCATGGATCCGGTAGTCGTTCCGATTGGCAGAGAAATCGCGCAAAACCTGCCGCTTTGTGACCGATGGCGCGTGCTCGATATATTTCGGCAGCGGATCGAGGTTCTCGGGCTCGGGAATACTGATTTTCCTGTGATCGCCGAGCAACGGCAGCCCCAAGCCAAGCGACGCGATATCGATCTCGACACCGAGATCCTCCGGTGGTGGCAGGATCATCGGCCAATAGGCCGTCGAGATCGCCAGGCGAATCCGGTGACCCTTGCGGAAGCGATAGCCGCAGGAATCCAGCTGCAGCCGGATGGACGCCGTTTCACCCGGGACCAGCGGCTGTGGATCCGCATTGTCGTTACGATGGGTCAGATTGATGACGCCGAAGGCAACGCGTGTTGCGGTTCCATCGGGGTGAACATCAACGAGACGGGCGCAGAGATTGCCGGTATTGGCGTACGGACGCAGGGACAGCGTCAGCACCGGGCGGCCGAGATAGTCGTGATCCGATCCGAGCGGCATCGTGTCGAAGACAAGCGAGCCGGCATCGTCGGAGCGCTGATCCAGCGCCATCTCGGCGTCCGGTTTCAGCGTGAAATACTCGCCCGAAGACGTCCCGGTATCGAGTGGCGAGCGAAGATAGACGCTATGTTCCGGAGCCTGCGGGATCGGCATGCCCTCGGTGAGCCTGCCGAACTGCTCGACATAGAAGCACTGCATTTCGGGTGCGGTCCAGACATCCTTCGCCACCCAGAAGCCGGGATCGAAATCGCGGCGTGGGGCAGGGCGGATAGCGTCGAGAAGGTAGGCGCGGGTTTGCGGCAGCTTGTCGATGCCGTTGTCCTCGCCGCGCAACCACTTGTTCCACCAGGCGATCGCCTCGCTGTGGAAATCCGTGCGTGGTTTCGGCCAGGCGAAATGTGGATATTTGTGCACCCAAGGGCCGACAAGCGCCTTGGCCTTTTCGCCGAGCCCTTCGATTGCCATCAGCGGTGTGTTGCGATACCCGTCTGCCCATCCGGCAAGCACGAGGGCCGGGACCTCGACATCGCCGAAATTCTCGGAGATCGAGCCATGCTGCCAGAATTCGTCGCGGCGCTGATGTGTCAGCCACTCTTCCATGAAGAACGGTTCGTGCTTGAGACGCTCCAGCCACATCGCCTTCCAGCGATCGCCGACCAGTTCGGGATCGGGCGAGCGGGACTGGTAGCCGAGCATTGTAGCCGCCCAGGAAAGCTGCGCCGAGAGATGGCAGCCGTTCTTGTAGTGGATATCGTCATTATAACGATCGACGGTCGAGGCGATCGAGATCACAGCTTTCAAGGCAGGTGGACGAAGGGCTGCGACCTGCAGGCTGTTGAACCCGCCCCAGGAGATACCCATCATCCCGACCGAGCCGTTCGACCACGGCTGGGCGGCGATCCAGGCAATCAGCTCGCAGGCATTAGCCAGCTCGAGCTCCGTATATTCGCCATCGATGACGCCATCGGATTCGCCGGAGCCGCGGATATCGACGCGCACGCCGGCGATGCCTGCGGCGGCAAACACCGGATAGGTCGACTCGTCACGCAGGCAGGTTCCGTCGCGCTTGCGGTAGGGCAGGAATTCGAAGACGGCCGGAACCGGATCGCTCTCGGCGCCATCAGGCATCCAGATGCGGGCGGCAAGCCGGGTGCCGTCCTCAAGCGTAATCCATTGGTTTTCGATGGTGGTGAAGCTGCGGTCGGTCATGCCTTTTCCTCGATGCACTCTTGTAAGACGAGGCGGCTTGCGCCGCCCCGCGCCTGTTCAGTTGCCGGCACTTTCCATCCGCCGCGTGGCAAGCACCCGTTCCAGCCAGCCGATTTCCATCTCCGGCACGGATTTGAGCAGCAGGTCCGTATAATCGTCGAAGGGCGGCGAGAGCGCCTTCGACTTCGGCCCGAACCTGACAAGCTTGCCCCGATGCATCACCGCCACGCTATCGGCGATCGCCCGGACGATGGCGATATCGTGGGTGATGAAGATATAGGAGAGTTGCTCCTCCTCCTGCAGCCGCAGAAGTAGCTTCAGGATCCCCTCCGCCACCAGCGGGTCGAGCGCCGAGGTTGGTTCGTCGCAAAGGATGAGCTCAGGCTTTGCCGCCAGCGCCCGGGCGATCGCCACGCGCTGTTTCTGCCCACCGGAGAGTTCGGCCGGGTAGCGATCGATGAAGCCGTTGCCCATTTCGATCTGGTCGAGCAGCTCCTTCACCCGCGCCGTCTTCTTGGCGCCCCGCAGCCCGTAGTAGAAGGTGAGGGGACGGCCGACGATATCACGAACCGTCTGGCGCGGGTTCATCGCCGTGTCGGCCATCTGATAGATCAGCTGGATGCGCCGGAGATCGTCATTCGAGCGCTTCTTCAGATCCGCCGTCAGCGGCTTGCCGTCGAAGATCACGCGGCCTTCGTTCGGCGGCAGCAGGCCGGTGATGACGCGCGCGAGCGTCGATTTTCCGGAGCCGGATTCGCCGACGACCGCGAGTGTCTGGCCCTTCGGCACGTGTAGAGAAACATCGTGCAGAACCTTGAAACCATTGGAATATTCGGCGCTGACATTCTCGACCTTCAGCAGTGCCCCCGATTGATCCGACGCCTCCGCGCGCGCGGCCTGCCGGACATTGACCAGCGCCCGCGTATAGTCCTGCTGCGGTTGTTCGATGATCTGCTGCACGCTGCCATATTCCACCGTCTTGCCGTGCCGGAGAACCATGATGTCATCGGAGATCTGCGCAACGACGGCGAGGTCGTGGGTGATGTAGAGGGCCGCCGTATGCGTCTCCTCGATCGCATGCTTGATGGCGGCAAGCACATCGATCTGCGTCGTCACGTCGAGCGCAGTCGTCGGTTCGTCGAAAACGATCAGCGACGGGTTGGAGCAGAGCGCCATCGCGGTCATGGCGCGCTGCAGCTGGCCGCCGGAGACCTGATGCGGAAAGCGGTCGCCGAAGCTTTCCGGGTTTGGCAGACCAAGCACCTGGAAGAGATAGAGTGCCCGCTTGCGCGCCTCGTCCTTTGTCATCAGGCCGTGCTTGACGGAAGCCTCGATCACCTGGTCTCCGAGCTTGTGGGCCGGGTTGAAGGCGGCAGCCGCCGACTGTGCGACGTAACAAACGCGAGCACCGCGGATCTGCCGGATGCCGCCCTTGCCGAGCGGCAGGATGTCCTTCCCCTCGAGCAGCACCTCGCCGCCGGTGATCTCGGCGCCGCCGCGGCCATAGGCGAGCGCCGACAGGCCGATGGTCGATTTGCCGGCGCCGGATTCGCCGATCAGGCCGAGCACCTTGCCCTTCTGCAGGTCGAAGGAAACGCCATCGACGATCGTCACCCGTTTCGGCGGCTCGCCGGGCGGATAGCTGGTGGCCTCGATCTTCAGATTGCGAACGGAAAGAAGCTCAGGCATCGCCGCGCCCTCCCTTGAGGCTGGATGTGCGTTTCAAAAGCCAATCGACGACGAGATTGACGCAGACGGCAAGAGCGGCGATCGCCGTTCCCGGAACGAGTGCTGCCGAAATGCCGAAGATGATGCCGTCCTTGTTGTCCTTCACCATGCCGCCCCAGTCTGCTGCCGGCGGCTGGATGCCGAGGCCGAGGAAGGAGAGGGTGGAGAGAAACAGGATGGAGAAGGCGAAGCGCAGGCCGAATTCGGCCAAAAGCGGGGTCAGCGTGTTCGGCAGTATCTCGCGGAAGATGATCCACGCCTTGCCCTCGCCACGCAGTTTGGCGGCCTCGACGAATTCCATGACCGCGACATCAAGCGCCACGGCGCGGCCGAGGCGGTAGACGCGGGTGGAATCGAGGATCGCCATGACGAGGATCAGGATGATGATGTTTTGCGGCAGGACCGCCAGAACGACGAGCGCAAAGATCAGCGTCGGGATCGACATCATCAGGTCGTTGAAACGCGAGAACACGGTATCGATGATGCCGCGCGAGACGGCAGCCGTGAAGCTCAGCAGGATGCCGAGCGAAAATGAGATCAGCGTTGCGCCGAGCGCCACGAAGAGCGTTGTGCGGGCGCCGTAGATCAGCCGCGAAAGAATATCGCGGCCGAGATTGTCCAGGCCGAAGAAATACTGGCTGTCGGCCACCTGCCAGACATTGCCGACCACTTCGGTCTCGCCATAAGGGGCAATCCAGGGCGCGAAGATTGCGAAGATGAAGGCGATGACGATACCGGTCATGCCAACCCAGGCGGTGATGGGGATATCTCTCAATCTCATCGCGGGTGCCTCAATCTTGGATTGGCGACGATGGCCAGAATGTCGGCGATCATGTTGAGGAAGATGTAGACAGCCGCGAAGATCAGGCCGCAGGCCTGGACGACAGGCATGTCGCGCACCGTCACCGCATCCACCATGTACTGGCCCATGCCGGGATAGACGAAGACCACCTCGACGACGACGACGCCGACGACGAGATAGGCAAGGTTGAGCGCCACAACGTTGATGATCGGCGCCAGCGCGTTGGGTGCCGCATGTTTGACGATGGAGCGGAAGGCACTGAGGCCCTTGAGTTCCGCCGTCTCCATATAGGCCGACGACATGACCGAAAGGATCGCCGCGCGGGTCATCCGCATCATGTGGGCAAGGACGACGAGAACAAGTGTTGCCGTCGGCAGCGCGATCGCCTGCAGCCGCTCGGCAAAGCCCATGCTATCGTAAACGGTCGCCGGAAAGGTCGCGACGCCGAGCTTGACGGCGAAGACGAGGATCAGCAGGTATCCGATGAAAAATTCCGGCAGCGAGATCGCCGCCAGTGAAATCACATTGATGATCTTGTCCGGCATCCGGTTTCGGAAATGCACCGAGAACATGCCGAGCGCCACGGCCAGCGGGACCGAGATCAATGCAGCGAAACCTGCGAGAAACAGCGAGTTGCCGAGACGTTTGCCGATCTGCTCGCTGACCGAGTTCTTGCTGGCCCAGGACGTACCGAAGTCACCCTGAACGGCATTGCCGAGCCATTCGAAATAACGCGTCGTCACCGGCCGGTCGAGGCCGAGATCCTGGCGGATATTGGCGACCGCCTGCGGCGTTGCCGACTGGCCGAGATAGGTGGTGGCGAAATCGCCGGGCAGGGCTTCCAGCCCGCCGAAGATCAGAACCGACACCGCAAGCAGCAGGATGAGCGAGAGCACGAAGCGCTCGATGATCAGGGCAAGCAGCGGAAAACGCTGCCTGAACCTCAGGCCCGGCAGGGGACTACCGGTCGATGAACTGGACATGGCGAAAGCCTCGCGCTGAAACGTCAGGGGGACCGCAAGGGATATCCTTGCGGTCCTGGTTCAGTCAGAGATGGCGGAGAAGCCCCCGGCCGTCAGGCATCAAGCCAGACGCGGGTGGCGACGTAGCCGTTCGACATGTCGTTGCCGATATCGTGGACATAGCCCTTCACCTGCTTGGAGCAGGCGTTCACGAAGTCGTTGAACATCGGCAGGATCAGGCCGCCTTCGTCGCGCACCATCATCGCCATGGTGCGGTACATGTCCTTGCGCTTGGTCTCGTCGAGTTCCGAACGTGCTTCGAGCAGCAGCTTGTCGAAGTCGGGACGCTTGAAGCGGGTGTCGTTCCAGTCGGCCGTCGAGAGATAGGCCGTGGAATACATCTGGTCCTGCGTCGGGCGTCCGCCCCAGTAGGAGGTCGAGAAGGGCTGGACGTTCCAGACGTTGGTCCAGTAGCCGTCGCCCGGCTCGCGCTTGACCTCGATCTCGATGCCGGCCTTCTTGCAGCTTTCCTGATAGAGAACCGCCGCATCGACGCCGCCCGGGAAGGCGACTTCCGAGGTACGCAGCAGAACCGAGCCGCTGTGGCCGGACTTCTTGTAGTGGAAGGCCGCCTTGTCGGGATCGTAGGCGCGCTGCTCGATGCCTTCGGGGAAGAGGGCATAGGTGTTGTTGATCGGAAAGTCGTTGCCGACCTTGCCGTAGCCGCCGAGGATCTTCTTGACCATGGTCTCGCGGTCCATGGCGTATTTCAGCGCGAGGCGAAGGTCATTGTTGTCGAACGGCGCCTTGTCGCAATGCATGATGAAGACATAGTGGCCACGGCCCGAGGTCGAGAGAATCTCCACGGTCGGCGCGCGCTTCAAGAGATCGACGGTCTTCGGATCGACTCGGTTGATATAGTGCACCTGGCCGGAGGAGAGCGCTGCGATACGGGCAGTCGCATCGTTCATGCCGATGATTTCGATGGAATCGACATAGCCGCGATCCGAGCGCCAGTCGTCGGCGTTCTTCTCGAAGGTAGCGCGGACGCCTGGCTCAAAGCTCGCCAGCTTGTAGGGACCGGTACCGATCGAGGCGAGCGGATCGTCATTGCCGCCATTCGGCTGGATGACCAGGTGATAGTCCGTCAGCAGCAGCGGCATGTCCGCATTGCCTTCGGTCAGCGTCAGCACGAGGTTGCCGCCGTCAGCCTTGATATCCTTGATCGAGCCGAGAACGCCCAGCGCGCCCGATTCCGACTTCTTGTCGGTATGGCGCTTCAGGGTGGCGACGACGTCGTCGATCGTCAGTTCCTTGCCGTTGTGGAATTTCACGCCCTTGCGAATCTTGAAGGTCCAGGTGGCAGCGTCCTTCGACGGTTCCCAGGATTCGGCCAGCGACGGAACGGCAGCACCCGTCAGCGGATCGGATTCCACCAGCATGTCGCCCCAGCAGCGGCCGACGCAGAACATGAATTGCGAGAGAAACTTCGCCGGGTCCTTCGAGTCGGTGGCAGCGCCGCCTTCTAGGCCGAGCTTCAGGTGGCCGCCGCGCTTCGGTTCGGCGGCTTCGGCGCTTTCGGTGAAGAGCTTGTCGGCGACGGCGAGCGTGAGGCCGGCAGCCATGGCGCGTCCCAGAAATTCGCGGCGGTTCAACCCGCCTGCGGTGACGCGGCTTGCAAGATATTTCGTGTAGTCGTTCATTCCCCTGTTCCTTCTTGTCATGATTTAAGAATTGGCAAGTGGACCGCAGAACCGGTTTCCTCTCCGGTGCCAGGCCCATATTCGTTCGGGAAAACGTCGCGGTTGGCGCCGCCTTATCTTCCTTTCTCGGTTCGACGATTGCGCGTGAGCGGAGGCGCCAGCTTGATGGCGCGGCGATCGGGAATACCGGGAGTTCTTATTGTCCGGCCTGTTTCCTGAAGATCGGAATGATGGGTAAGGATCGCGCCCGCGATGGCGAGACGACAGCGTGCCACATGCACTTTCGCCGCGGCGGAAGGCGGAGAGGTCAGCAGCTCAAAGGCGGTCAAGCTACGTCCGTTCAACCTACGCTACCTCCGCTCTTGCGGCGACACGGCCCGTCAGGACTGCCTCTGCCTCTGATATGAGTGAGATTGAATTAAGGGCTGTTTTGGACAGTAGGGGGGCGGGTGTAGCGACATGATCTGCATCGTATGCGACATAACGAGCATATGCCCGCGCCAAGGGCGGTTCTGCATTGATGAGTGCAGGAGACATTTCGCGCCTCCGCCGAGAAAGCCACCCGGCAGATAAGGATGCAACCCCATCTCTCTGGTTGTATTGGTTGATCTCTTCGCTGCCACGCACTCCCGATCCCGCCAGCCCACAAGGTAATGCCTTGCGGGATAGGCTATCGGAAAGGGGAGTTGGCAGGCAGATCATTGCTCACGCCTGTTTCTTCTGCCCGACATGGCGTCCAACGCCATCCGGGGCAGGGAGGGAGGAATGACGCTCGGCAATCGCTTTCGCTTCGGCCAGGATTTCCGGCGGTGCCGGAATCGCCTTTCCGGCCTTGGAATCAACATGCAGCAGCATCTGCTCGGCGGTCGCCAGCACCTCGCCACTCGCCGCATCGCAGATGCTGTGGAAGACATGCAGCCGCTTGTCATCCACCGAAAGCAGTTGGCAAGTCGAATAGATCCCCTGGCCAAGCTTCGCTTCGCCAAGATGCCGGATATGGGTCTCGACGGTGTAGTAGCTATGTCCGGCCTCAACATAGGCGAGACCAGCGCCGATCAGCCGTAGCAGCGCATCCGTGGTATCGCCGAAGACCTGCAGGTAGCGATGCTCGGTCATGTGGCCATTGTAATCGACCCAGGCGGGGCTGACCTTGGTATCGACGAGCCGCAGCGGAGCCGAGGTCTTCGCCTGCTCAGCCGGCTTTGCAGCTGCCCAGAGCGAATGCTCGAAATCTTTCAGCAACTTGCCTGCACCCCAGCCCTTGCCGCCGTCACCGGCCTTCAGCGCCTGGAAGATGCCAGCCAGGTTCTCGTCGCGGATCCGTTCGAGCTCGCGGATCGAAAGATCGCCCGCCTGCTCATCCGATTGCTGGCCGATCTTTTCGACCAGAGCATCGTCGAGATCGACGACGTCAGTGAGCTTCGTCCATGGCCACTGCAGGCAGGGGCCGAACTGCGCCAGGAAATGGCGCATCCCGGCTTCACCACCGGCGATCCGATAGGTCTGGAATAGACCCATCTGCGCCCAGCGCAGGCCGAAGGAATAGCGGATCACGTCGTCGAGCGTCTCGACGGTGCAGATATCGTCCTGGATCAACCAGAGCGCCTCGCGCCACAGCGCCTCCAGAAGGCGATCGCCGACAAAGGCCTCGATCTCTTTGGCGATATGCACGCCCTTCATGCCGATCGGCGGCAGCTTTTCCATTGCCGCCTTGATCGTTGCATGGCTGGTCTTCTCGCCGCCGACGATCTCTACCAGCGGCAGCAGGTAGACCGGGTTGTAGGGATGGGCGACAAACAGGCGATCGGGGAACTGCATGTCTCGCTGCAGATCGGTCGGCAGCAGGCCCGAAGTCGACGAACCGATCAGCGCATCGGGGCGGCAGGCGCCGTCGATCTGAGTCAGCACGCCGCGCTTCAGATCGAGCCTTTCAGGGACGCTTTCCTGGATCCAGTCGGCATCGACAACAGCTTCCTCCAGTGTCTTGCAGAAGGTAAGCTTGCCGCGCGGAGGCAGGGGGGCGCCTGTCAGCATCGCATAGGCGCGCTCGGCATTTGCGATCACTTCGCCGACGATGCGCTGCGCTTCCGGATGCGGGTCGAAGACATCGACATCGATCCCGGCCAGCAGGAACCTTGCGATCCATCCGCCGCCGATGACGCCGCCGCCCACGCACGCTGCTTTGTTGATCTTGATCATGCAGCCCTCAGCGCTTCGTCAGTTTCAGTTTTTCGCGCACGGCCGCAGGGCCGATGATGCGCGCGCCCATGCCCTCCACCACCTGCACGGCCTTTTCGACCAGCTGCGCATTTGTGGCGAGCATGCCTTTTCCGGCATAGAGATTGTCTTCGAGGCCGACACGGACATTGCCGCCGGCGAGCACCGCCGCAGCCGGATAGGCCATGGCATTACGGCCGATCGAAAAGGCCGAGAAGGTCCAGCTCTTGGGCACGTTGTTGACCATCGCCATGAAGGTGTTGAGATCATCCGGCGCGCCCCAGGGAATGCCCATGCAGAGCTGGATCAGCACCGGATCCTCGATCAGGCCTTCTTCGGCTAGCTGCTTGGCAAACCACAGATGGCCGGTATCGAATGCCTCGATCTCCGGGCGGACGCCGAGATCAGTCATCTTCTTCGCCATCGCCCTCAGCATTGCCGGTGTGTTGGTCATCACGTAGTCGCCGAGGCTGAAATTCATCGTGCCGCAGTCGAGCGTGCAGATCTCCGGCAGGCATTCGGCAATGTGGCTGACACGCTCGGTGGCGCCGGCCATGTCGGTGCCCGCGGGATTGAGCGGCAGCGGGCGTTCGACATCACCAAAAATCAGGTCGCCACCCATGCCGGCCGTCAGGTTCAGCACGACGTCGATATCGGCGGAGCGGATGCGGTCCGTCACTTCGCGGTAGAGATCGTTGCGGCGGCTTGCAGCCCCCGTCTCGGGATCGCGGACGTGACAGTGAACAACGGCCGCCCCAGCCTTGGCGGCGTCGATCGCGGAATCCGCGATCTGCTTGGGAGTAATGGGAACGTGGCTGGATTTCGAAACCGTGTCACCGGCGCCGGTGACGGCACAGGTGATGAAGACATCGCGGTTCATCGCAAGAGGCATCGTGTTCTCCCTCGTATTGACCCCATTACGCGGCAAGATGCAGCCGCATGCTTTGCAGAAACGGAATTGATTGATACAGTTTCGGCAATCTGGAGAGACCATGCTAAGCCGCTCGAACGACCGCCTCGATCTCGATCTTCTCGTCCTGCCGGAGACGAACCTGATCCTGCTCGCCTCGGTGATCGAGCCGATGCGCGGCGCAAACCGTATCGCCGGCAGCGAGCTCTACCGCTGGCGGCTTTTGACGCCTGATGGCGCGCCTGTCTTGACGACGAGCGGCATTCCGGTGCCTGCGGCGGGGGCTTTCAGCACTGCGCGGGAGGAGGCGCCGCTCTTCGTTCTCGCGAGTTACAACTGGCGCCGGAGCGCAACGGCGGCGCTGAAGATGCAGCTCTCGCAGGCCGCACGCCATCGCAGTGTGATTGCCGGAATCGAATCCGGCACATGGCTGCTGGCCGAATCCAGCCTTCTCGACCGCCTGACGGCAACGATCCACTGGGAGGATTTCGAGGATTTTTCGCTGGCCTATCCGCAGGTCAAAGCGGTCAAGGACCGCTTTGTCATCGACGGAAAGCGGCTCACCACGGCGGGGCCGCTCCCGACCGTTGATCTGATGCTGGAGATCATCCGCCAGCGGCAGGGCTATTCGCTGGCACTCGAGGTCAGCCGCCTTTTCAGCTACGAGCAGATATCCTTCCACAACGAAAGCCAACTTTCACCCTCCGCCGCGGGCTTGAGCATGCGCGATCCGCGCGTGGCGTCAGCCGTGCGGTTGATGGAGGAGCACATCGAGCAGCCTATCATGCTGAGCCGTATCGCCAAACGCGTCGGCGTCAGCGCCCGCCACTTGCAGGGATTGTTTCAGGAGAGCATCGGCGCGCCGCCACATGTGCATTATCTGGCGTTGCGGCTGAACGCGGCGCGGCGGAAAGTCATCGAGACCAAGGCATCTTTCGCCGATATCGCCGCCGCGACCGGCTTCAACTCCGCCTCCGCCTTTGCCCGCAGCTACCGCGCCAGCTTCTCCGAAAGTCCCTCCGATACCCGGCGAAGGCTGCGCCGCCCCGTTACGCCAGTGCCTGATACCCGATCGGCTTGAACGCCTCACGAACCATTTCCGCGAGTTCGCGGACAGCTTCGGTTGAATGATAAGGATTGCGGCGCAGAACGACACGCGAAGAGTCGACAGGCGGAAAGCCATCGTCTGCCGTCAGCTCCCGGCAACCGGGCGGGATATTGCTCCGCGACAGCGTCGTCACTGCGAGGCCCGCGGATGCTGCGTTCTTCAACCCCGAGCTTGTGTCGGCGACAAAGGCGACCCGGTATTTCCGTCCCTGCAGATCGAGCGAACGGAAGGCGAAGTCCCGCGACCATGTGGAATTCCGGTAGGTCGCAATCGGCAGGGGATCGAGATCCTGCAGCCGGTGCACCATGGAGGTGACCCACACCGTTGGATCGACGCAGAGAACCTCGCCCGGCGACTGGTTGTTCCAGTCGAAGACCACGGCGAGATCGAGCTCGTCACGCTCGAGCGCGGCGAGATTCCGCGCCGTGTAATCGCAGGACACCGTAACCTCGACAGCCGGATGCCGGACGGCAAAGGCGGAAAGCGCCGCCGGCAGTACCGTCTGGCTGTATTCCTCGGGAATGCCGATCCGGACCGGCCCATCCAGCGGCTTGGTGCGGATCGTCGCCGCCGCTTCGTCCAGCAGGTCGATGACGCGCCGCGCATAGGGCAGAAGCTGCAATCCCCAGCGGGTCGGGACAACGCCGCGGGCCCCGCGCTCGAAGAGACTTTCGCCTATGGTTTCCTCGAGTTTCTTGATCTGCGCGCTGACCGCAGACTGTGTCCGCCCGATCGCCAGCGCCGCCGCGGAGAAATTCGACGTCTCGACGACGACGAGGAAGGTCCGGAGCAGATCGCTTTCGATGGGTTGCCGCATGATCGAGCCACAAAAAATTCAGATGGTAGCCATCTCAACTATTCGTTTGCCTGATGTCAAGAATGAGAGCAAACAGGGCAAATCAGACCTCTGGTTCGGGAAAACCAATGTCACTCAATACGGACGTCCGCCCGCTCGGCCTGAGCGAGCACGAGAAGGGCGTCATTCTGGTGGTTGCCGCAACGCTGGCTTGGAGCGCGAGCGGCATCTACTCACGCATGCTCAGCATCGATGCCTGGACGACGATCGCCTGGCGGTCGCTTTTCGGCGGCCTGTTCCTGCTGATACCGAGCTTCTTCCTCGAAGGCGGTCTGTCGAGAAAGCAATGGGCCTCGATCTTCCATCCGTCGGGCATCGCGATGATCGCCTGCCAGACCTTCTGTCAGGCCTGCTTCATCGGCGCGCTCTATACGACCAGCGTCGCCAATGTTGCGGTCATCTATGCAACGGCCCCCTTCATCGCGGCGCTCCTCGGCTGGTTGCTGCTTCGGGAACGCGTTGCACGACGAACCATGATGGCGGGCGGCGCCTGTCTGCTCGGCGTCGTCATCATCGTCGCGTCGTCGATCGGCGGAGGGACGGGTCTCGGCGATCTTCTCGCCCTCGGCATGACGGCGTCCTTCGCCCTGATCATCGTCATTCCGCGTATCAGCCCCGGCGTGCCAAGCCTGCCGCCGACCATCGTTAGCGCTTTCCTGACGCTGGCGCTCTTCTCGCCCTTCGGTTCGGTGGGATCGATCGACCTTTATAACTGGGTCGTCCTTGCAGCTTTCGGCGCCACCAACTTCTCGATCGCGCTTGTCCTATTCCTCGCTGGCGCGAAACGCATGCCGCCTGCCGAGGCGGCCCTCATCGGCACGATGGAAATCGTCCTGACGCCATTTTGGGTCTGGCTGTTTCTCAGCGAGAGGCCGCCCCTGGCAACCGTGCTCGGCGGCGTCGTCATCGTCGCAGCCGTTGTCTGGCACACGGCTGCCGATTTCCTGCGGGGCCGCACGGAAGCACGCTCGCGCAGCAAAACTGCCGCGTGAACATGCGGACTTAATGCCGGCTTTTGAGAAAACAGGCGTTGTCAGAATATTTTTCCTGTACGAACACCAAAATCGAAACGATCTGATCTGTCGAAACAATTGTCGCGCCGTAAGTTGACGGCCTGCGGGTGACACGGCGCATCGCCGGAACGACGCTCAAAGAAGAAATATATAAGGAGATCAAAATGTTGCTGCAGTCTTGCCGCGCCGCGCTGCTCGGCGCCGTTTTCAGCTTTGCTTTAAGCCCGCTCGCCGCCTACGCCGAAACCCCTTCCGATACGCTGGTCGTTGCGCAGTCGATTGATGACGCCGTCAGCTTTGACCCGGCCGAAGGTTTCGAGCTCACCACCGTTCAGTCCTTCAACAATCTCTATCAGCGTCTCGTACAGTCGAACCGCGACGACGGCACCAAGATCGAGCCTGCGCTCGCCGCGTCCTGGGAAGCTGGCAGCGACGGCAAGAGCCTGACCTTCGCGCTCGCCGATGCCAAGTTCGCATCCGGCAATCCGGTTCGTCCCGAAGACGTGATCTTCTCGCTGACGCGCGCCGTGAAGCTCAACAAATCCCCGGCCTTCATTCTCAACGAACTCGGCTGGAAGGCCGACAACGTCGATACCGCCGTCACCAAGGTAGACGACAAGCACGTGAAGCTCACATGGACCGCCGATGTCGGTGCCGGCTTTGCGCTGTCGCTGCTGACCGCGCCGATCGCTTCGGTTGTCGATGAGCAGACGGTTTCGGCTGAGGCCAAGGACAATGATTTCGGCAATGGCTGGTTGAAGACCAATTCCGCCGGCAGCGGCGCCTTCACGATCGCCACCTACACGCCGCATGAGGCGCTGGTGCTGCAGGCGAACGCCAATTCGTCCGACAAGCCGAAGCTCGAGAATGTCATCATCCGCAACGTGCGCGACGTCGGCGCCCGCCGCCTGCTCGTCGAGCAGGGCGATGCCGATATCGCCCGCGGCCTCGCTGCCGACCAGATCGACGCACTGAAGGACAAGAGTGGCGTCAAGGTTCTCTCGGTTCCCTCGGCACGCACCGATTACATCCTCTTGAACACCAAGGCCAACCCGACGCTCGGCAACCCGGCCTTCTGGGAAGCAGCCCGCTATCTCGTCGATTACGATGGTATCGCCAAGAACCTGCTGCGCGGCCAGAGCACCGTTCACCAATCCTTCCTGCCAGTCGGCTTCCCGGGCGCTCTGACGGACACCCCGTTC
The DNA here is from genome assembly GCF_056399485.1 of Rhizobium sp. 01N424. NCBI lineage: Bacteria > Pseudomonadati > Pseudomonadota > Alphaproteobacteria > Hyphomicrobiales > Rhizobiaceae > Rhizobium > Rhizobium sp. 01N424. Next base: position 21,727 of record NZ_JBFTRK010000014.1, on the reverse strand, counting down.
AAGCTCGACGTCGAAAAGGCGAAGAAGGTGCTTGCGGATGCCGGCATCAAGACGCCGTTCAAGGTCGAATTCATCGTCTTCAACGACCAGCCGTTCCTGTCGATCGCCCAGTCGCTGCAGTCGACCTTCGCTCAGGCCGGCATCAATCTCGATATCCAGCCGGGCGTCGCCAGCGACATCTATGCCCGCGGCCGCTCCGGCAAGTTCGAAATGACGCTGCGTTACTGGATCCCGGACTATTTCGATCCGCATTCCAACGCCAGCGCCTTTGCGATCAACAAGGACAACTCCACCAACACGGCCGCGAAATATGCCGGCTGGGTGATCCCCGAGCTGACCGACGAGACGCTCGCCGCCGTCAAGGAACAGGACGCCGCCAAGCGCGCCGCGCTCTATCAGGACCTGCAGAAGAAGATCCAGGCGAGTTCGCCCTTCATCTTTACGCTTCAGGGCAACGATCAGGTCGTGATAAGCGACAAGGTCAAGAACTATGCCCAGGGCCTGAATGCAGATCAGGTCTATTACGACAAGGTAGAGAAATAAGTGCCGCAAACGGCAACCGATAATAGCGCCGACATGAACAACTCCCGCCAGCACAACAGCTGGCGGGAGTTGTCTTTCGTCTGGCCGCTCATCAAGTGGACATGGTCTTTCGCGCTGACGCTGTTCGGGTTAGCGCTGGTGACCTTTGCGATGACGCGGCTCTCGCCGATCGATCCGGCGCTGCAGCTGGTCGGCGATCATGCCAGCCAATCGACCTATCAGCAGGCGCGGGTGGAGCTGGGGCTCGATCAGCCCTTGCCACTTCAGTTCGTCCGCTATGTCGAGACGGCGCTGTCGGGCAATTTCGGCCAGTCGATCTCCACAGGCCAGCCGGTCGCCAAGGACATCGCCCGCACCTTCCCGGCAACGATCGAGCTGGCGACCGCGGCCATCATTCTGGGAGCCGTGATCGGCCTTGCGCTCGGCATCGCCGCCGCCATGCGGCAAGGCACCTGGGTGGATAGTCTTGCCCGCTTCGTCTCGCTCTTTGGCTACTCGGTGCCGATCTTCTGGCTTGGCCTGCTGATGCTGCTCCTGTTTTACGCCCGGCTGCACTGGGCGCCGGGACCGGGCAGGGCGGATGTGGTTTTTCAATACACCGTCAAGCCGGTCACCGGCTTTGCCCTGATCGATACATGGATGTCCGGCAAGGCGGGCGCCTTTCGCGATGCACTCGCCCATCTGGCATTGCCGGCCACCGTTCTGGCCCTGAATGCGCTGGCTGCCATCTCCCGGCTGACGCGTGCCGCCATCCTCACCGAACTCGGCCAGGAATATGTGACGACAGCGCGCGCCAAAGGGGCAGGTCTCGGCCGCATCGTCTTCGTCCATATTCTTCCCAATATTTCAGGAACGCTGCTGACCGTGATTGCTCTTTCCTATGCCGGCCTGCTTGAGGGCGCGGTGTTGACGGAAACCGTCTTTGCCTGGCCCGGTATCGGCCGCTATCTGACGACGGCGATGTTTGCGGGGGACATGCCTGCCATCCTCGGCGCCACGCTGATCGTCGGCGCCTGCTTCGTGCTTCTGAATGCGCTGACCGATCTCGGTGTCGCCCGGCTGGAAGCGGGGAAGACGCGATGAGTGCGATCGTCCAGGCGCCGCTCGGCGGTCCGTCCTTCGTCCGGCGTGTCCTGCGCTCGCCATCGGCCGCCGCCGGCAGCGCCGTCGTGCTTCTCATTCTCGCCTTCGCGCTGCTGGCGCCGCTGATTGCGCCCTATGACCCGAACCTGCAGGAGACCGCAAACCGGCTGATGCCGCCGAGCGCCCTGCACTGGCTCGGCACCGACGCCTTCGGGCGGGATATCCTGTCGCGCATGATTTACGGCGCGCGGCCGACCTTGCTCCTCGTTCTCGTCGTCGTGCTGCTGATGGCGCCGCTCGGCATTCTCATCGGCACCTTCGCGGGCTTCTTCGGCGGCATGACCGAGCGCCTGCTGATGCGGATCACCGATATCGTCATGTCCTTTCCGCGTCTGCTGCTCGCCTTCGCCTTTGTCGCGATCATGGGGCCGGGCCTCATCAACGGTGCATTGGCGCTGGCGCTGACCAGCTGGCCAGCCTATGCGCGGCAGGCCCGCGTGGAGACCGCTGCTCTGAGGCGCAGCGATTATCTGGCGGCCGCCGAAATGGTCGGTATCCGGGGGGCGAGATTGCTCTGGGGGCATATCCTGCCGCTGGTCCTGCCATCCGCCATCATCCGGCTGGCGCTCGATCTCTCGGGGATCATCCTCGCGGCTGCGGGGCTAGGGTTCCTCGGCCTCGGCGTTCGCCCGCCGACAGCAGAATGGGGTTCGATGGTCTCCGAAGGCACGCAGGTGATCTTCGATCAATGGTGGGTGGCCGCGGTTCCGGGTGTTGCCATTCTCGTCACCTCCTTTGCCTTCAATTTGCTGGCCGATGGCCTGCGCGACATTCTGGATCCGCGTCATGACTGAGCCGCTGCTATCCGCCGAGGATCTATCTGTTACCTTTCCGTCTGAGGCCGGGCCGATCCGGGTTGTCGATGGGATTTCGTTTTCGGTCGGACGCGAAGTGGTCGCACTCGTCGGCGAATCCGGTTCGGGCAAGTCGATGACGGGCAGGGCGGTCATGGGCCTTCTGCCGAGGCGCGCGGAGGTTGCAGCGAAGCGCCTGTCATTCGATGAAAAGGACCTCACGGCGCTTTCCGCGTCCGGCTGGAACAGCCTGCGCGGCAGCGGCCTTGGCCTGATTTTGCAGGATCCCAAATATTCGCTGAACCCGGCCCATAAAATCGGCCGGCAGGTCGAGGAAACCCTGCTGCTGCACACCAAGCTTTCATCCGCTGAGCGGCGCGAGTGCGCACTCGACATGCTCGACAAGGTTGGCCTGCCTGACCCCGGACGGATCTATTCCAGCTATCCTGCCGCCTTGTCGGGCGGAATGGGCCAGCGGGTGATGCTCGCCGCCATGCTGATCAACCGGCCGAAGCTGCTGATTGCCGACGAACCGACATCGGCCCTCGATCGCGAATTGCAGGACCAGATCCTGACCTTGCTGCGCTCGCTGACCGAAGAACTCGGCATGGGGCTGCTGCTGATCGGCCACGACCTGCAACAGGTTTCCCGCTATGCCGACCGCGTCATGGTCATGCGCCAGGGAAGGATCGAGGAGCAGATGGCCTCCGCCGATCTTGCCAATGCCAGCTCCGCCTATACCCGTGCGCTCTGGGCCGCTCGCCCGTCGGCGGCGACCTACGGGACACGGCTTCCCGTCTATGGAGACGAGGCATGAGCGCGCTGACGATCGCCGATCTCTCCGTCAGCTTCCAGGGCGGCGGGAAGGGCTTCACCGCCGTGCGCGAGGTGAGTTTCGATGTCGCGCACGGCGAGACCTTCGGACTGATCGGCCCGTCGGGATGCGGCAAGACCACGGTTTTGCGCGCAGTCGCCGGCTTGAACACCAATTGGCAGGGCTCGATCTCCGTGTCCGGCGAACCTCTGCACCCCGGCCGGAAAATCACCGGCGCCCTACGCGCCGGTATCCAGATGGTGTTCCAGGATCCCTATTCGTCGCTACATCCGCGCCATCGCATTTCCCGCATTCTCGGCGAACCGCTGTCACTGCGCGGCATTCGCAATGTCGAGGAAGAGGTGCGCATCGCACTCGATCAGGTTGGGCTGCCCACAGCCGTCGCGGGCCGCTATCCGCACCAGCTTTCCGGCGGCCAGCGCCAGCGTGTGGCGATTGCCCGTGCGCTCTTGCTCAAACCCAAGCTGTTGTTGCTCGACGAGCCGACCTCGGCGCTCGATGTCTCGGTGCAGGCCGAAATCCTGAACCTGCTCAACGATCTCAAGGCCTCGCACGGCATGACCTTCATTCTGGTCAGCCACGATCCCGGCGTCGTCGCCCATATGTGCGACCGTGCCGTCGTCATGGATGCCGGGAAGATTGCGCAGATCATGGACCGTAAGGCGCTTTCCGGCAGCACTTTGCCGGGTTGAATTCCGGGCTGCAAACTGACCGACAGTCGACATGCGGCATAGCCACGCCGGTTCGAACTTCTCCTTTTCGCGGCAGCAAACATCCGCTATCAACCGCATCGACATACCGAAACTGCAAACGGTCTTATCTGGTTACCCCATGACCCCTCCCAGTCCGCAGCGCTTTTCCGATAAAAACTCGCTTGCGTCCCGCCTGTTTCACCCGATCCTTGCCGGCGCCACGCTGCGGGACCGGCTGCTCGCCTGTTTGGGCGCGCTCGTCGCTATCGCGATGACGGGCATGTTATGCGGGTTCCTGTTCGGTGAGGGATCGCATCTGCCGCTGATCGTAGCCCCCATGGGAGCCTCGGCCGTTCTGCTGTTCGCTGTCCCGGCAAGCCCGCTCGCGCAGCCATGGTCGATCATCGGCGGCAATACCATCTCGGCTTTGATGGGCGTTGCCGCAGCGAGCCTGATCAAGGATCCGATCGTTGCCACAGGCGTCGGCGTATCGCTCGCCATTGCGGCCATGTCCCTGACGCGATGCCTGCACCCGCCCGGCGGTGCTGCGGCGCTGACCGCTGTTCTCGGCGGACCCGTCGTCGCCAGCTGGGGCCTTCTTTTCCCCTTCGTGCCGGTGGCTCTCAACTCCTGCCTGCTGGTGGCGATCGGGCTGCTGTTCCACAAGCTCTCGCGGCACAACTATCCGCATGTCGTCATCGCGCCTGCAAATACCCACCGGACTGCCGATCCGCGCCCGGAAGAGCGGACGGGCTTTCGGGAGGAAGATATCGACGCGGCGCTTGCGGCGCTGAACGAGACCTTCGACATCGACCGCGCCGATCTCGGGCGTCTGCTGCGCCGGGTTGAATTCGAGGCCGTCGCGCGCGCCAATGCCGAGATCAGCTGCGCCGACATCATGTCGCGCGATGTGATCGCCATCGACGCCGATGCCACGGTCGAACAGGCCCGCTGGCTGCTGCTCAACCACAACGTCCGCACCCTGCCGGTGAGGGATGCCCGGCGGCGGCTTATCGGCACCGTTGGACTGCGCGAACTGGCGCTTTTTTCGGGTGCCCTGGAAGGGCGCATTTCGGAAGCGACGACAGCGCGCGCCAGTGACCGCGCCTTCGATCTTCTGCCTCTGCTGACCAACGGCCGGACGCATGCCGTCATCATCATCGACGAAAACGATCAAATTCTTGGCTTGGTTTCGCAGACGGACCTCCTGAGCTCCGTCTCGCGCTCGTTGCCGAAGAAACCCGGCGAAGAGGGAGCAGCGGCCTAAACGGCTCAGCGCAGCGCCAGATAGCAGAGCAGGCAGGCTGCCGATAAGACGGCCGCCAGCCTGGGCCTTTGCTGATCGAAAATCAGTGCAACCACGATGCCACCCGCGACCGTCAGGCTTGCGTGCCAGAAGTCCTTGTCCGATACGGTCAAGGCGAGGGCTGCCAGAAAGACCGCGCTCGCAACCATGGTGACCGGTTCCGATTGCTCGGCGATGTCGCGCCGGGCAAGATAGGGAAGGGCAAAGCGGCGCAGGCTGAGCCCGAGCGCCGCCGCAAGCAGAAGACAGGTCATCAGAAGGTTGAACATCGGCTGCCGATCGATTGTTGGACGGTCAATCGACGCAAATCCCGTGCCATTTGAAAACAGCCTGTATTGCCGTAACCTCCGGCGGTCACTGACTATTTCTTCCGCACCCAGCGCGTTTTTTCGTCAGATTGGCTGTGCAATCTCGCTATGCCGAGCAACGCTGTAAGGCTTATACGCCGACCCGTTGCATGGCTGTTAGCACGCTTCGGATCCAACGGGTTAGCGCCTGCCGAGATCGATGCCGAGTGAGACAAGGGCAGGATTGTCGGTTGCGGCCGCGCCCGCCGCATTGCTGGCAAAGCCCGAGACGTTGGGTTGAAGCGCGATTGCGATCGGCAAAGCCGCCGCGCCAAGCGCCGGCAGCTCCGAGCTGTGCTCGGCCCGCATCAAGCGGGGCAGGGTGCTTGAATGCCGGTGGATCATCGCCGGCGGCAGCGGTGTCGTCGCATCCATAAGACGTTCGAGAAGCTCCGCCGGCAACCCGCCGCCGATGACGACGGTGTCCGGGTCGAACATTGCCTCGATATTGCGGATCGCGATGCGCAGATACTGCGCCGCCTCACGCAGCCACGCTATCAGGCGTGGATCGTCCTCCACCAAGCGCTCGACAAGCTCTTCGGCCGAAACCTCGTCCGGCGTGCGCGCCGGGCCGCAGATGGTTTCTGCCGCCGCATAGAAGGAGACATATTGCTCCAGGCAGCCGCGGCTGCCGCAGGCACAGAACCGTCCGCCCGGCTTGACGATCAGGTGGCCGATTTCGCCAGCGCCGCCGAACGCCCCTCGAAAGTGCTGGCCATCCAGTACCAGGCCGCCGCCAATGCCGAGATTGAAGTGTAGATAGAAGAACGAGCGGACGGTGCGCCCGATACCATAGAGCCGCTCGCCAATCGCCGCGACGGTCGCGTCATTCTCGACAAATGTCTTGATCCCCGTCAGCTCCTCGAGACGCGATGTCAGAGGAAACTTCGTCCAGTCGTCGCCTTCCTGTACCTTGTCGTACCAGAAGGTGCCGTTCTCGACGGTGCCCGGAACGCTGCAGCCCACACCCCAGATCTCCTCGCGCCGCACCTGCCCCGCCACCAGCAGCCCGGAGGTGATGTCCGCCAGCACGCCGGCGGTAGTCTTCGGGTCGCGCTCGCCAAGGGTCCGGGTTTCGGCAGCGACAACTGCACCGGTCAGATCGACAAGCAGGCCGGTGACGCGCTGATAGGCAAGACTGAGGCCGATCGTGTAGCCGCCGCGCGGATTGAGAGACAGCTCCACAGCCGGCTGCCCACGCTGTCCTGCACGTTTGCCCTGCTGGCGGATCAGACCTGCTTCCTCGAGATCCGCCGCGATGTTCGAGATTGCCTGAACCGTCAGGCCGATCGTTTGCGCCAACTCGGTACGGGTGATCGGTCCACTGCGCCGGACGGCATCGAACACGGCTCTTCTGTTGAGCGTCCGGGTCTGTAGCAGGTTTGTGCCGGGCAGCGCACCGTCACGATCGAGGCGAAGATTCATGCCGCCATTCATACCATCGCGGCCTGCTTTATCAAAAGTCTTTTAATTAAAAAGTGTTGTGTTATCTTTTTCCCCATCTACTGTTCGAAAGACAGTGGCAATGGGTGAACGCGAAGCCATGAAAGAGCCGAACAACCGGCCGTTGGCAGCTGGCATTTGAATGCCGGAAAGGTGAGCGCAGAACTGGGATGACATTGATAGAAACTGCCCGAAGCCGGCGCTAGCAGCTGCTACGCGGCAGGGGCAGGCGTTCACAACGGTGCTTCCGACGGAAGCTGCCGACGGTTTATCTTTGGTTGCATTTTTTTCAATGCCACTGACGCAGAGAAATCCTACCGGTTTCTTCGATATACACGCTAAAACAGTCGGTTAATCCGTGTTCTCAACCTCTATTTCCTGACGCTATCGCATCAGAGGGCGGTAAAAAATAAAATTCTGATGTTCAACTTGACAATGTAAATTCGCCACTGCTAGCTAATAACTAAATAGTTACATAGCAGTTTGGGAGACTGGTTTGCGAGCGATGATCACCATCGAGAATGTCTCAAAATCGTTTCCTACGAAGGGCGCTGGCGCGTCCACGGCTCTGGACGGGGTCAGCATACAGATCCAGGACCGTGAGTTCTTCACGCTGCTTGGCCCCTCCGGCTGCGGTAAGACAACACTTTTGCGCATTATTGCCGGTTTCGAACTTCCGACCGCCGGAACGGTCCGGATAGAGGGGGCGGACTCCTCTTTCCTGCCGCCGCAAAAGCGGCCGGTGAATACGGTTTTCCAGAGCTATGCCCTTTTTCCGCACATGACCGTGGCCGAAAACGTTGGTTTTGGACTGCAGATGCAAAAGGTGCCCAGGGCTGAACGGGATCTTCGCGTTGCGGAGGTGCTGCGGCTGGTCCGGCTCGAAACCATGGCAGCGAGGTTGCCTCGCCAGCTCTCCGGCGGCCAGCAGCAGCGTGTGGCCCTGGCGAGGGCGCTTGCACCGCGGCCAAAAGTGCTGCTGCTCGACGAGCCGTTGAGCGCCCTTGACCTGAAATTGCGCAAGGAAATGCAGAGCGAACTGAAGCGGCTGCAGCGGGAAACCGGCATTACCTTCGTCCTCGTCACCCATGACCAGGAAGAAGCGTTGGCGATGTCCGACCATATCGCCGTGATGTCGGCTGGCCGCGTGCTGCAGATCGGCGAGCCGCGCGAGATCTACGACAATCCGAAGAGCCGCTTCGTGGCCGATTTCATTGGTGAATCCAATGTGCTGCCCGGCGCCATGATCGGCCGCGGCAGCGACATTCTGATCGCGGTGCGGCCGGAAAGGATTGCGGTCTCGGCTCCGGCTAGCGGCTCGGCGGGGCGGATCCGCGGCACGGTCACCGCAGTGACCTATCTCGGGCTCGATACGCTCTACGAAATCGTCATCGAGAACGGTGATCGGCTGCGCAGCCGCACCCGCCAGTCGGTGGACGGCCTGGCCGCCGGGCAGGCCGTCGTGCTCGACTGGTCGAGCGATGCCGAACGGCATCTGACGAACTAGGGAGAGGGCGGATGAACACACAGCGCACATTGACGCTCGCTGCCCCGGCCGTCCTGGTCATCGGCATCTTCATGGTGCTGCCGTTGCTGGTGGCCGTCGCCTATTCCGTCATGACTGCCAATCCCTACGGTGGCGTCGACATGCCGCTGACGCTGGACGCCTATGTGCAGTTCCTCTTCCAGCGCGATTTCGATGATACGCTGCTGTTTTCCTGGAGCTATGTGATCATCATCCTGCGGTCGGTCTATCTGGCGGGCCTGACAACGGTGATCTGCATGCTGCTCGGCTTTCCGGTTGCCTGGTACCTGGTTTGCCAGTCTGAGAACCGCCGCCGGACGCTGCTTTTTCTCGTCACCTTGCCATTCTGGATCAACACGCTGATCAGGACCTATTGCTGGGTGCTGATCCTGCGGGACGAAGGTCTGGCAAATGGACTTCTCAAGGCTGCCGGGGTGATCTCGACGCCCTTGCCGCTGCTCTACACCGACGGCTCGATCCTGCTCGGGCTCGTCTATACCTTTCTGCCCTTCATGGTTCTGCCGGTCTATTCGACGCTGGAGCGGATCGACCCGCGGCTGATCGAGGCAGCCTATGATCTCTACGCCAGCCGGATCGCCGTTTTTCACCGGGTTGTCTGGCCGCTGGCAAAGCCCGGTGTTCTCGTCGGCGCCAGCCTTGTCTTTGCGCCGTCGCTCGGTTCGTTTCTGGCCCCTGATCTTCTCGGCGGCGGGAAGAAGCTCCTTGTCGGCAGCCTGGTGCAGATGCAGTTCACCTCATCGCGCAACTGGCCATTCGGCGCTGCCCTTTCGATCCTGGTGACGATCGCTGTTCTGGCAATCTTCCTTGTGCGGTCCAGAAAGGCCGAGGAGGCGCGGCTATGAAGACGCAGCGTCCATTCGACTGGCGTCATACGCCGGGTTTCGGCCCTTTCACGGCAGTCATTCTGATCTTTCTCTACCTGCCGCTGGCCATTCTGATCGTCTACGCATTCAACGCCAATCAGCTGGTGACCATCTGGTCCGGCTTCAGTCTGCGCTGGTTTGGTGAAGTGGCGGCCAACGAGGATATCCGCCGCGCGGCTTTCAACAGCATTGTCATCGCCATTGTCGCGACAATCTCCTCCACAGTGATTGCCACGGCCGGGGCCATCGCTCTCGAGCGCGGTGACTTGAAGGGGGGGCGCGGGGCACTCACCTCCTTGATCGCGCTCCCCCTGATCGTTCCGGAAATTATCGTTGCGATCATGACGCTGATTTTCTTTTCGGCTCTCGGGATGACCAACGGGCTTGTCAACCTGATGATTGCTCACACGGTCTTCTGCATCCCCTTCGCGCTCTTGCCGATCCAGGCCAGATTGCGCGATCTCGGCACCAATCTGGAAGAGGCAGCCCGCGATCTTTACGCCAGCGAATGGCAGCTGTTCCGCTGCGTAACGTTTCCTCTGCTGCTGCCTGCGATCTTTGCCGGTGCGCTGATGGCTTTCGTCGTCTCGCTCGACGATTTCCTCATCAGCCTGATGGTCTCAGGCGCCGGATCGACGACCTTGCCCGTCTATGTCTACGGCATGATGCGGCTCGGCGTCACGCCGGAGGTCAATGCCATTTCCACCATCCTGCTCGGTATCTCGCTTGTGCTCGTCACCGGCGCGCTGCTGCTCGGGCGCAAGAGCCAAGGCAACGAATAACCAAAAAAGAAGAGGGTGAACATGAAGACCGCAAAGAGGATGCTGGCAGCCGCCAGTCTGCTTGCCATCGCCGCTCCATGCATCGCGCATGCCGATGCTGGCGTCCTGCATATCTACAACTGGACCGACTATACCTCGGAGGAGATGGTCAAGAAATTCGAGGCCGAAACCGGCATCAAGGTGACGATCGACACCTATGACTCCAATGAAACGGCACTGGCGAAGATCAGCTCGGGCGCAGCCGGCTACGACGTCATGATCATCAGCAACGATTTCGTACCGATCTTCGTCAAGCAGGGATTGCTCGAGAAGGTCGGCGTGGCCTCCATGCCGAACTTCAAGAACCTGGATCCGAAATGGCAGAAGCGCAGCTGGGATCCGGAGGCCGAATATACGGTTCCATGGGTCTGGGGGACGACCTCCTATTCGGTCGATACGGCTGTCTATAAGGGACCGACCGACAGCCTGAAAGCGCTGTTCGAGCCGTCCGATGATCTCAAGGGCAAGATCGGCATGTTCGGCTCGCCGTCCGAGGTGATGTCACTCGGTCTCCTCTATCTCGGCAAGGACCAGTGCAACAGCAATCCGGCTGATCTCAAGGCGCTTAACGCACTGCTCGAAGCCCAGAAGCCTTTCGTCAAGGTCTACAATTCGGACGGCACGACAGAGCGCCAGGTCTCCGGCGAAACCGTGATGCACGAGCAGTGGTCAGGCAAGGCGCTCGCCTCGCGCCTGCAGAAGCCGACGATCAAGTATGTCTTCCCGAAGGAAGGGGCGGTCGGCTGGATGGACAATGTCGCGGTTCCGAAAGGCGCTCCAAATCCCGACAATGCCAAGAAGTTCCTGAACTTCCTGATGGATCCTGAGAACATTGCCCTGCAGCAGAAATCAACCGGCTATCAGAGCGCAGTCACCGGTTCCGACAAGTTCCTGCCGAAGGAAACGGGTGAATCGCCCGAATTCAACCCACCGAAAGATATGAAGATCGTCTTTGCGCCTGCCTGCGAAGAAAAGGCAACCCGCGCCTATGACCGCATCTGGACATCGCTCCGCCAGTGATCAGCCAAATAGGCGGGGCGCGAATGCCCTGCCATTCCACGCATAAGACGGCAGGCGGCGCGTAGCTTCCGGCCATGAATTTGAGGACAGAACCATGAATGAAGCCGTCAAACCTTTCACCCTCAAACCTGCTGCGGCACCTCCGCCGCCGAAGCACTTGCAGGCACTGGCGCCACTCACCCCGGACGAAATCAATATCGCCGTCGCGGTCGTCAAGGCGGATCCGGAACTTGGGGCCGGCGTTCTGTTCGAGAATATAGACCTGCGCGAGCCATCGCCTGCCGAGTACCGTGCTTATCTCGACGGCGGAAAACTGCCGCGCGAGGCGCGTATCAACGTCAACCATCTCGATGTCCCAGGCGTCTGGCAGCTCATTATTTCTGTTGCGGACAAGGCAATCATCCGTCGCACGCATTTCCCGGCCGCGCGTGCCGGCTTCATGGTCGAGCAGATGATAAGCGTCGAGGTCAACGTCAAGAACGACCCGCGCTTCATCGAGGCCTGCCGCAGGCGCGGCATCTCCGACATGACGGGTGTGATCGTCGATTCCTGGTCGGGCGGCAATTTCGGCCACGAGGATGAGGAGGGGAGGCTGATCTCGCACACCTTTTCCTGGCTGCGTGTTCATGAGTTCGGCAACTACTATGCCCACCCGATCGAGGGGCTGAATGCAGTGATCGACGTGAAGACCGGCGAAGTGCTGCGGGTCGACGATTATCCCGATCATCCGCCGATCCCGATGACGCGCTACGATTACGATCCGGAGTTCCTGCCGCCGCCGGACGCGCCGCTGAAGCCGCTCGATGTCGTTCAGCCGGATGGCGTCAGCTTCACGATCAAGGACCATGCGATGTCCTGGGACAAGTGGACGCTCGCGATCGGCTTTACGCCACGCGAAGGTCTCGTGCTTCACGATATCCGGTTTGACGGCCGCTCCGTCGTGCGGCGTGCGGCTGTTGCCGAGCTCGTCGTTCCCTACGGATCACCGCTCTACGGCCACGCCCGCCAGAACATTTTCGATGTCGGCGAGTACGGCTTCGGCAAGCTGACCAATTCGCTGAAGCTCGGCTGCGATTGCCTCGGCCAGATCCAGTATCTCGACGCACATGTGAACGGATTGAAAGGCGAGGTCGTCACCATCGAAAAGGCTGTCTGCATCCATGAGGAAGATGCCGGGATCCTTTGGAAACACTGGGATTTCCGAACAGGGCGGACGGTACTGCACCGCGGCCGCAAGCTCGTTATCTCGAGCATCTGCACCGTGGGTAACTATGAGTATGCCCAGTACTGGTATCTCGATCAGGCCGGTGAAATCGAATTCGAGATGAAGGCGACCGGCATCGTCAATACCAATGCATGCCATCCCGGGCAGCCGGACAAATACTCGACGGAGATTCAGCCGGGTCTCGGCGCTCCGATCCATCAGCACATCTTCTGCGCGCGCCTCGATATGGCGGTGGATGGTGGTGGCAACAGCGTCGTCGAAACCAACTCCTACATGGAGCCCTTCAGCGACAGCAATCCGTATGGCAACGCCTTCCATGCTGTCGATACGGTGCTGAAGACCGAACTTGCGGCGGCGCGGCGCGCCGATCTTTCCACCCATCGCAGCTGGAAGGTCGTCAATCCGAACAAGCTGAACCAGGTCGGCAAACCGGTCGCCTACAAGCTCCATGCCCCGAACTGCGTAACACCGATGATCCAGGACGACGGTCCTTCGGGTGTCCGCTCCAACTTCATCCGCAATCACATCTGGGTCACGCCGTTCAATGAGAACGAACGCTATCCGGCGGGAGAATTCGTTGCCAATTCCGATGGCAGGGATGGTCTCGCCGAGCTCGTCAAACAGGACCGGAATGTCGAGAACACCGACATCGTGCTCTGGCATTCCTTCGGTCTCCACCATGTCGTGCGCGCCGAAGACTTTCCGGTTCAACCTTGCATTTCCTGCGGCTTCTCGCTCGCACCGGCCGGTTTCTTCGAGGTCAATCCGTCGAACAATCTGCCGCCGGTGATCAACAGGGCAAGCGTTCTCGCTGGAGAGAACAAGGCAAGCTGCTGCAGCTGATCTGAGGACAGTGACCGGTGGCAAGCCGCCACCGGTCCCCCTGATGATGGAGCTTTGGGACAAGGGCATGGTCACGGCGATAGCACGACGGAACATCAGCGGCGGTGCCGCCGATTGCGGCATGCTGGCGGTCGGTCTCGCGGCGTGGCTCGCGCTCTACTGCGCTCCACAGGCGATCGGCGATGTGATTTGCCGGTCAGCTGGCGCGTCCACCGCAGAGCCCCCTGGATTGGCGGCGGTAATCGTCTCCTGGCTCGTAATGATGACGGCGATGGCCGCTCCGTCGCTACTCGTGTCGCGTGGACTGTTCCGCCTGAGCGGCAGGGCAGCGTCACAGCCGGTACCAATGCTTCTTGCCGCCACCATTACCGGCGCCTTGGCCGAGTGGCTGATGCGTCCATTCGGGCTCCTCGATAGCGATGGCCGCTTCGCTGCGCCGCTCTTTGCCCCGGCCATGTTTGCCGCCGCCGTCCTCGTGCTGATCCGCAGCCGGAATGAACAGGGCAGGGAGGTGCTCTGCCGCGCCGCCTGCTGTGCCAGCATGGTTCTGCTGCAGTTCACGGGAGGCGCCACCAACATGCTCTGGATGGCGGCAATTTCCACGTGGATGGCGCTGGAGAGCCTCATTCCTTGGCGGCGCGAATTTGCCGTTCTTGGCGGCCTGACGCTCGGTCTCGCCGCCAGTTTTTCTCTGCTGCAGGGAAGCGGCTGACGCCTCCTGCACTTCGATGCCTGCCTGCTAAAACAAGAGGAGATTTAGATGGGCTTCCTTTCCTACAATCCAACCGATGGACAATTGATCGGCCGCTATGAAGAACACACCGGAGCCGAGGTCGAACGGATCCTCGATCAGTCGCACAAGACCTGGAAGACCTGGTCCGCCGCACCGCTCAGCGAGCGCGCTGCTTTTCTGAACCGCCTTGCGGATCTGCTGGAGGCACGTGTCGACGAATACGCCGCGCTGATCGTTTCGGAAATGGGCAAGCCATTCGCCGAAGCGCAGGGCGAAATCAAGAAATCGGCTTTCGGCGCCCGGCACTTCGCCGGTGACGGATTGGCCTATATCGCCGACGAGCCGATCCCCGGAACGCCTGCCAAGATCGTCTATCAGTCGATCGGGCCGATTTTCGGGATCATGCCGTGGAATCTTCCCTTCTGGCAGGTGCTGCGCTTCTTCATCCCGGCCGCCCTCATCGGCAACACCGTGATCGTCAAGCATGCCGAAACGGTCCAGGGATCGGCGGCGGCGATCGAGAAGCTGATCCTCGATGCCGGCGCGCCGCAGGGGCTCTATTCCAATCTCGTGATCGATCGCAAACGTGCTCCGGCAGTGATAGCCGATCCACGCATCGCCGCCGTCACGGTGACGGGCAGCACGGCCGCGGGCCGCACGGTTGCGGAGCAGGCGGGTTCCCTCGGCAAGAAAGTGGTGCTGGAGCTCGGCGGCTCGGATCCCTTCGTCGTCTTTGAGGATGCCGATTTCGATAAAGCGGTGCAGATGGCAGTGGTTTCGCGCTATTCGAACAATGCGCAGAGTTGCATTGCCGCCAAGCGGATTTTCGTCCACGCGCCGATTGCCGAGCGCTTCGCCGCGGCCTTCGTCGATGCCGTCAAGCGCATTCCGGTCGGTGATCCGATGAAGGCGGAAACAAAGCTCGGTCCGCTGGCCCGAGCCGATATCCGCGACAATGTCCAGCGCCAGGTCGATGACGCCGTGAAGGCAGGCGCGCGTGTTCTGACCGGCGGCAAATCGATCCCGGGCGACGGCTATTTCTACGAGCCGACGGTGATTGCCGGATTGCCCCGCGATGCTGCCGTGGCACGCGAGGAATTTTTCGGCCCCGTCGCAATGCTTTTCACTTTCAAGGATGAAGACGAGGCCGTGGCACTGGCAAATGATACGGAATACGGCCTCGGCGCCGCCGTGTGGAGCAGCAATCCGGAACGTGCCGAACGCGTCGCCTCCCGCATCGAGGCGGGAGCCGTCTTCATCAACGACTTCGTCCGTTCCGATCCCCGCGCGCCCTTTGGCGGCATCAAAGGCTCGGGCTTCGGCCGGGAGCTTGGCGGCCTCGGCGCGCGTGAGCTCGCCAATGCCAAGCTCGTCTGGCGAGGTGCTTGATCAAAGAACGAAGCCAACCGGGACCTCCGGTTGGCTTCTCGGCTCAACGCCCGTTTGATTATCTTGCGCCGCACTGTTCAGTGCGCCCTCGCGCACCGAGACGGTAAGGATCGATCGGCGCTCTGCGCTTCCGCATCGATGGCAGCAATGCCACTGATGATGGCCCGGGCCAAAGCTTCGCTCAACTTGGCAAAGAGAGAAATCGTCTAGCGAAGGGGGAAACTTTAGACCAAAAATGTGCGGAGGTGATGCCACACTCGGTACTCAAGGGCATGTTGCGCCGGATTGCGCGACATGAAACCCTTTGATCAGAGTACATGTAGGTGAGGGGCAAGAATGATCGAGCTGCCGTTTGACAGGCGCGAATACCAGGAGCGTCTGAGCCGGATACGTGCGGAGATGGGCAGGCGCGATCTCGAGCTTCTTGTGATCAACGATGTCGCGAACCAGCACTATATTACGGGTTACGACGGCTGGTCCTTCTATACCCCACAGACCGTCTTGCTGCCGATCGAGGAAAGCGCGGAGCCGGTCTGGCTCGGCCGTGCCATGGATGCGGCCGGCGGCTTGCTGACGGCGTGGATGCGCCCGGACAACATCGTCGGATTTCCCGAGGGCTACGTACAGCAATCCGATCGTCACCCGATGGATTGGATCGCGCAGTGGATCACTGCGAAGGGATGGGGCAGCCGGCGGATCGGCATCGAGCTCGAAGCCTACTATTACTCACCCAAAGCACATGCCCGCCTGACCGCAGGACTTCCGAATGCAACATTTGTTGACGCTGATCTGTTGGTCAATTGGATAAGGTCGGTCAAGAGCCCGGCCGAGATTGACTATCTCCGCAAGGCGTCCCGGCTCGCGGAGGCAGCGGTTTCAGCCGCCTATGACATTATCGCACCAGGCGTTCGTGAATGCGATGCCATCGCGAAGATCCAGGCCGCGCAGATCGCCGGAAGTCCCGACTTTGCCGGCGACATCACCGCATTGCCGCCCACCATTCTCGCGGGTGAAAATGCCTCGGCCCCTCACATCATGTGGAGCAACCGCCGCTTTGGCGCAAACGAGACGATCGCTCTCGAACTCGCCGGCGTCTGCCGCCGGTACACATCCGGTTTGGCGCGGACGATGCAGTTGGGGAAAGCACCGCAACAGGTCACCAACACCGCCAACGCCGTTCTTGAGGGAATGGAGGCTGTGCTCTCGGCGATCAGGCCGGGTGTGCTTGCCGAGGATGTGGAGCTCGCATGGCGCAAGGTGATCGAGCGCCATGGGCTCAAGAAGGAATCCCGGATCGGATACTCGATCGGCGTTGCTTATCCGCCCGACTGGGGTGAGCACACGATCAGCCTGCGTCCTGGAGACAAGTCGGTCCTGCAGCCGGGCAATGTCCTGCATTCGATCCTGGGCATGTGGATGGACGGGTGGGGCATCGAGGTGAGCGAAACCATTCTGGTGACAGAGACCGGCTGCGAAACCCTGACCAATTTTCCGAGAGAAATCCATGCCAAGACCTGACAGCCTGTCGCCGGGCCAGATCGAGCACATGCTGGAGGTGCGAAGGCACCTGCATGCCCATCCCGAGCTGTCAAATCAGGAGAGGCGGACGCAAGCCTATCTGCGCGGCCAGCTGGAGACCGGAGGATTGACAGCAGTCCGCGATGTTGCGGGCTTCGGGCTTGCCGTCGATATCGAGGGAACAGCCGGCTTTTCCAACCGGAAGGTTGCCGTTCGCGCTGATATCGACGCCTTGCCGATCGAGGAACGCTCCGGCGTTGCATTCTCTTCGACGGCGAAGGGCGTCATGCATGCATGCGGCCATGATGCGCATGCGGCTATGGTGTTGGCTGCGGCGATGCATCTTCACCGGCATCGCGACACCTTTGCCGGAACAGTCCGCTTCATATTCCAGCCCGCAGAGGAGGCCGAGCCTCTCGGCGGCCGCCGCATTGTAGAGGAAGGGCTCCTCGACGATATTGACGCGGCGATCGGTATTCACGTCGATCCCTACACGCAGGCAGGCAAGATTGCCGTCGCCGGAGGCCCCTTCACGCTTGCCAGCGACATTTTCGATGCCGTGATCCGCGGCTCTTCGGCACATGCGGCCAAGCCGGAGGAAGGCGTTGATGCCATTGCGGTAGCATGCGCCATTGTCTCGGAGCTGCAAAAAATCGTTTCGAGGGAGCGGGATGCCTACGATCCTCTGGTCATCTCCGTGACCAGCATCGAAGGCGGCGGTTCCTACAATGTCGTTGCCGATACCGTCCGTTTGAAGGGAACCATCCGCAGCGGCAGCCCGGCGACGCGTCTCCGCGCCCGCGAACGTGTCCAGGACATATTGAAGGGACTTGCGCTCGCGCATAGGGCAACCGTCGAATTCAGCCTTGTCGAGGGCGAGCCACCTGTCGTCAACGATCCGGCACTGGCCCGCGTTGTCGCATTAGCGGCGGACACCCTGTTCGGTGCCGGAACAGCGGTTGCGGCGGCCGGATGGACAGCCGCCGATGACTTCGGCTTCTACAGCGAGAAACGGCCCTCAGTCTATTTCAGGCTCGGCATCCGCAATGAGGCGGAGGGCTGTATCTATCCCCTTCATCATCCGCAGTTCAAGATTGATGAGGCTGCCTTGAGAGTGGGCGCCGAACTCGTCGCAAAAGTCGCGTGTGACGCCCTAGGCGAGGGGCTATGAGGCTGCCCGGACACTAGGTATTGCCGAAGTCTCGACGGCTCCGGCTTCGAAGCCCGACAGCGACTTCAGGAAAAATCACACCCTCCGATGAGTTTTCGCTTTGCCGCCATTGTTTGGCGAAGGCATCGATCCGATCTGTATCGTCAACGGCCATATCGGAGAAAAGGCATGTCGACCATTCCCTATCGCAGCGCGCTTATCGTCGGAGCGGGCCCAGGCATCAGCGCCTCACTGACGAGAAGCCTTCGCTCGGCGGGTCTCTCCCTTGTCATCGCTGCTCGCGACACCGGCAAACTCAGATCGCTGGCAGAGGAGACCGGTGCCATGGCTCTTGAGGTCGACGCCAGCGACCCGAGCCAGGTCGAGAGACTTTTCGCGCAAGCGGATACGCATATCGGGCCGCCTGAGGTCGTCATCTATAACGCCAGCGGCCGCGTGCGCGGACCAATCACCGATCTTGATCCCTCGGAGGTCGAAAGGGCCGTGGCCGTTTCCGCGTTGGGTGCATTCTACTCGGTACAGCAAGCCGCCAGGCGCATGCTTGCGGCCGGCAAGGGCGCGATCCTGCTGACGGGTGCTACGGCCGGCGTAAAGGGCTTCGCCAACTCGGCACCGTTCGCCATGGGGAAATTCGCGCTGCGCGGGCTGGCACAAAGTGCTGCGAGAGAACTGGCTCCGAAGGGAATTCATGTCGCCCATGTGGTGGTTGACGGGGGTGTCCGGAGCGCGCTTCGCGGCGATCCCGCGGAAGCGCCGGATAGCACCCTCGACCCTGACGCAATCGCACAAACCTACATCGATCTCTTGCGCCAGCATCGAAGCGCCTGGTCATGGGAGATCGAAGTCAGGCCATGGGTCGAGCGGTTCTGACGGTCACAGTTCAGCATGCGCGAAGGCGGTCCTTAGGGGATTGCCGAAACCAGCAGAAACACCGCAAATATAACCAGATGGATCGCACCCTGCAGGACCGTCGTCCTGCCGGTGCCCAAAGTCAGGGTGCTGACGAAGAGGGTCAGCACCAACAGCGTCGTGTTTGCTGCTGAGATCCCCAGCGACAGTTGCTGATCGAGAACGAGCGAGACGACGGCGACGGCCGGGATGGTGAGGCCGATACTCGCAATCGCCGATCCGAGAGCGAGGTTGATGCTGTTTTGAAGCTGGTTCTTCAGCGCGGACTTCGCCGCCGCAATGCCTTCCGGCAAAAGCACGATCGCGGCGATCACCACGCCGACGAAGGTGTGGGGCAGGCCTGCCAGATCGATCGCCCTGTCGAGAGAGGGGGAAAGGGTCTTGGCAAGCAGGACGACAGCGGCGAGAGATACCAGCAGGAGACCGAGGCATGCTAGCGATTCCCGGTCGGACGGCTTCGCGTGGTGCTCTGCCACCGTGCTATCGCCTTCCACATCGTCAGCAGGCGCATCCAGGAAATAGGCGCGATGCTTGACGGTCTGCACGAAGACGAAGACGGCCCAAAGCATCAGGGAAACCAACCCGACGAACATCGCCTGTAGCGGCGAGTATGACGGCCCCAGGACTGTCAGCGTGTGGTTCGGCAGGATCAGCGCCAGCGCTGCGAGGGTGCCGAGCACGGCCAGGGCAGACGACGCGCCCTGAAGCTGGAACGTCTGCTCGAAGTGCCGCCGGCCGCCCACGATCAGGCAGAGCCCGACGACACCGTTGAGCACGATCATCACGGCCGCAAATACCGTATCACGCGCCACCGAACCGCTGCCTTCTGCTCCTGAGGCCATGATGGAGACGATCAGCGCGACTTCAATAACGGTCACGGCGATCGCCAGCAGAATCGAGCCGAAAGGTTCGCCGAGCTTGAGTGCCAGGACCTCTGCGTGATGCACGGCGCTGAAGACGGAAGCGCCAAGGAAGACGGCCGCGAAAACCAGCACCAGTGCCGCGTCCGATGGCACGACATGGAGAAACTTCAGGGCCAATAGGACCGAGGCAAGAAGCGGAGCCACCCAGGTCCAGGCCGGAATTGCCGCGTGATGTGTTTCGGTGGCGGCAATCGAAGCTTGCTTCATAGCTGTTCCTGACTTCCGGCGGTGTTTGATCAGACGTGTAGCGACAGAGGCAATCTATAATCGAGGAGATCATCAAATGCACGCCGAACTTTCTGGAGCCGACCGTCGGCCACGGCAGTCTAGCTCATCATCTTTTGTGCTTCGAGGGAACTCCTCGCGAGAGGCGCAGCACGTCCGGCGTGGGGAAGCTAACCCAAGTGCATCATGGCCGCCTTGGAGGGTAGGGCATCAGCCACCTTCGCGCAAATAGGCGGCAAAGGCTTCGGCGGGGGTCCGGTATCCGAGGCATTTGCGAGGCTGTGAGTTTAGATGATGCGCCAACTCAGTCAGCTGTTGCTGGGTGACATTGGCAAGATCCGTGTCAACAGGCATGAAGCGTCGGATACGTTTGTTGGTGTTCTCAACGGCGCCTTTCTGCCATGGCGCGCTGGGATCGCAGAACCAGCTCCTTGCGCCGATGCCTTCCTCCAAAGCCCTGAAGCCGCTGAACTCCGTGCCGCGATCGAAGGTAAAGCTCCGCCGCGCCATCGCTGGCAACGGCGAGAAAGCATGAACGATCTTATCCATGATCGGTCGCGAATGACGACTGTTGTTCTTGAGCATGACCGTATAGCGGCTCTCGCGTTCAATCAGTGAGGTGACATTGGTCGGCCCAAGCTCCCGCTTGAAGATCAGCAGATCGCCTTCCCAATGTCCGAACTCGGTCCGATTGCCAATAAAATCAGGCCTTTGAGATATCCTGCAATCGGCCGGGAAGACGTTGCCGCGCGGTCGGCGAGAGCCTCGAGGTCGACGCTTGCGGCGTGCCTCCGGCAGATAGCGATAGAGGCCCAGACCATAATCCTCCTTGCAGTAGACAAAGCGATAAATGGTCTCAGGGCAAATGCGAACCGGGTTGGCGGCATCTTCGGCAAGACGGCCGGCAATCTGCTCCGGGGACCAATAGGCCTTCAGGCGGTCAATTACCAGCTCGCGCAATCTTGGGTGCCGCCTGAGCTTGCGCAGCCTTCGACGCCGCTCCTTGGCGATGTCATCGGCGATCGTATCAAAGTAGCCGGTATACTCGGGAAACTCGCGATCGTGAAAAGTGTTGCGCTTGAGCTCACGATAGATCGTTGAGCGATGACGTCCGAGCTGGCGGGCGATCTCGCCAACTGGCACCTTTCGCTCTCTGAGATGATAAAGACGGCGACGATAGGCGATGGTGAACTGCTGATAGCAAAGCGACATGCCAAAATCTCCAAAGTGAAGCCATTGAAATTACTGGCATGTCGCACTTGGAAATAGAATGTACCGCGACGCACATCATGTGGCGTGAGAGTTGAAATGTCCGCCGGTTTGCAAAGTTAAAATGTCCGCAAGGCCACCATACGGCACACGGGCCAGCCCCGATCTGACCGGCTGATCCCGGTTGCAAGATCAGATCGGGGCGGGTGGTAAATACACCTCTTCGGCT
>NZ_JBFTRK010000013.1:0-137363 GCF_056399485.1 Rhizobium sp. 01N424 | reverse complement strand
GGGTCATATCGACGGCGGCCGTCGCGGCCAACAAGCCGCACCTGCAGTTTAGGAGCATCGTCCATGATTTGGTGTCCACCTGTTTTTGGTGGACACTTCATGCATCAGAGCACTGCGCTTCAGAAGGCGCATAGAAATTCGCGCTTACGGAAAACCTACCAATCGCTTACCGGGCCTATCGTTTGATCGGGCTATGAAATCCCAACGCCAATTTCCTGCGCGACACGCTCGACCTTGGCTTCTGTCTGCGACGTGCACCATTAGCCAAGGCAGGTTGACGGTCTCGACGATGCGAGGAAGACATTACGGACGTACGCGCCGGAGAGGTTTTATCTGTCAAAGCTGGCTCCAAGCTCCTATCCGTGTCACCGCCTTCGAAAGAGCACTCCGAATTCGCAAGACGATGCTGACGATCCAGCTCCATGCTTGCGAGACGTCTAGGTATACGCCGCACTTGTTCGGACGCTCTAGGCGACCGCGCGTCGGTGACCAAGAGGCCGGTACATGACGCTCTCGCCTTCCGCCACCACGGTGTGGATAAATCGAGTGCGACGAAATGGTAACAAAGGGCTTTGCACTCGCCGAAACGGGATCCGGTTTAAGGGTCGATAAGACTATGGTCGCCAACGCTTTACTTGAGAGCAGACGGCGGACCCCGGTGAGCGCTACAGCGAGCACTCGATGCTCCCGCCGGTTCCACGCCCTGCTGAAAGGGCCATCTTCCACTATCTACGTTCTGAAATCGAACCCCACTCGCCGAGCTGTGCAAGGGCGTCATCTTCCGTTTAGGCCCGACACTGAGAGAGTAAGCTTGGATTTAAAACGGTGGCACCTTGTCGAGATCGCGAAACGCAAGATTTCGGGCACTGTTGGAAAGATATCCCCAGTCGCTCGGCGACGGCCTTTTGGGACAACCCTGCCCTCTTCCTGACTTCCTTTAGGCGTGCACCAATAAGAGCATCGACAGACTTAGTCCCGCTCTTCTCGTCTCCAAGCCGCCACCGCTCCTCGATGCCAAAATCCACGTCGCAAATTTAGTGTATCCTGGACAGGCTTCACTAGCCCAGGAGGACATTGGCCCATGTATGCTGCGACCATCGGATTAGACATAGCGAAGAACGTGTTCCAAGTATATGGAGCCAACGCCGCCGGCGACCCGTTGTTCAATCGACGGGTTTCCCGAGCAGCCATTTTGGATTTCTTCAGCAAATTACCCCCATGTGTGGTTGCAATGGAGTCGTGCTCGACAGCCCATTACTGGGGGCGTTCGATATCGGCGCTGGGCCATCAGGTGCGGCTTATCCATCCAGCATACGTGAAACCCTTTGTGAATCGCGACAAGACGGATGCCAATGATGCTGAAGCCATCCATGAAGCCTTGTCCAGGAGGTCAATGCGTTTCGTCCCATTGAAGTCCACGAGCCATCAGGCGTCGACAATGCTATTCAAAACAAGAGCGCTCCTGGTTCGCCAACGCGTTCGCGCTGTGAATGCGCTGCGCGCCCATCTCGCTGAGCTGGGCATCGTGGCGCGGCCCGGGACATCGAATGTCTCGTCGTTGATCTCGATTGTCCGCGATCGACAAAGCAAGAGCTTACCGCCTTCAGCTACGACAGCATTAAAGATCATTGCCAGGCAGATCGATACCCTTACCAAAGACATCGAAAGTCTCGAAAAAACATTAAAAAGCCAAGCGAAGGAGGATGACGAGATGAGGAGGCTGATGACCATCCCGGGCGTTGGAGCAATGACCGCTACCGCCATCAAGGCTTTCGTGCCAGACATTGGCGTCTTCAAATCTGCCCGTCACTTCGCTTCATGGACAGGTCTCACGCCCAAGTCTTTCTCTAGTGGGGAAAGCATCAAGATCGGCGGCATAACAAAAATGGGGAATCCGGATTTGCGGTCGCTTCTTGTCACAGGAGCTATGTCGGTAATTCGGAACACGAAAACGGATGACAACAAAAGCTGGACTGCGTCCTTAAGCGACGAAGGCCGTTCAAGGTGGCGGCGATCGCTCTGGCAAACAAAAACGCGCGCACGATTTGGGCCATCCTTACAAAAGGCGGTTCCTACGAGACCGCGCCCACGAGAACCTGAGCCGCAACGGATGACCGCATGTCGGTCGTCGATCGGAGTTCGAGATAGCGGAATGCAAGATTAGGCAAGCAACACCGGCGAATACCATGTGCCCATGAGCACGCTCGAGTGATGGGTGCTTGCCCCGCGTAAGTCGCTGAGGCTCAGCGCGGATTCCGCGTGGAAGCCGTACACTTGGTTGCAGCATTCAAGAAATCGCTCATCGAACCCCGATCGGGCGGATCGTAGGCAACTGCGGTCCGCCTCTATCGTCAAGCCAAGGCGTCAGAAATACGCTGTTTGACTACTTGCGTTGTAGGACAAGTTCGGATCACATGTGAACAGCACGATACCCTTGGAGAAGAAGATGCCCCGTTTTTTGACCCGCGCCGCCTTCGTTCTGACCACGTTCATGATACCCGCCGTTGCATCCGCGCATACCGGGATAGGGCCGACATCGGGCTTCGTCCATGGCTTCGCCCATCCGATCTCCGGCATAGACCATACGCTTGCCATGGTTTTGGTGGGCCTACTCGCATTCCAACTCGGCGGCCGGGCGATATTCCTCGTGCCAGCGGCTTTCGTAGGCATCATGATGGTTGGCGGCGTGCTTGGTGTCGCGGGTGTCGATCTCCCGATGGTCGAAATTGGGATCGCATTGTCGGTTGTTGTCCTGGGAGCCGCGGTCGCGCTTAGAGTTAAGACGCCGACGACTGTTGCAATGGCGGTCGTCGGCCTCTTCGCTCTTTTCCACGGGCACGCGCATGGATCAGAAATGCCAGCGAACGCGACCGCTTTCACCTATGCTTCGGGCTTTGTCGCGGCAACTGCACTGCTGCACGGACTCGGCCTTGTCGCAGGTTTCATAACCGCACGCGTGAGTGACAGCAGGGGCGAACTCATTGCCCGCACCGCTGGAGGTTTGGCAGCTCTAGCGGGATTGGGACTCGCAATTGGCTTGGTGGCGTGACGCGCAGATCATCATGTCAGGCGCGCCCGCATCGACTGTTGGAGGTTCTCGAACTGGGATACGCTAGAAGCCGACATTGTCATCTCTAGGTCGCCCTAATACACCAGACTGAGGAACTGAGCTTGGGGTTTGGCGTTCATGAGTTTCGACCAGGGAGGGATGTCTCAGGTGGTCAAGATAGGAATCGCTGTCGTCTTTCATCGCGATCAGGTCTCCCGTCTTTTTCAAAATGCTGAGTCGTCGCCGACCCCAATACCTGTCGGGCCGCCCTGCTCGATCCTCGTGTTTAGGAAGAATCCTCACCGGGTGCTCCCGCAGCACTCGTGGTCGGGATGCGAACATTCGCGACTTCATCAATTTTACCGAAGGATTCGCGTCTGACGGCTCGGTGGCAGGACATCGATGTCCCCTAAAGCGGTCCGAGGGCGCTCAACCTCAAGGAAGGGAGCGGCCCTCTCACCCCACGCGCAAGCCGTCACGCATGCGCCGACGGACGCGGCTGCGGAGGTTCACGTGGTGTGGGGTGTCGATGCCTTAGGTGGGGAACAGAGCATCACTTCGCAAGGTCGCCGAGCCGCCCGGAAAATCAGCCGTCGCTCGGGACTGAGGTCTTGGAGATTATAATCGAGCCGTTCCGCGCTCGGTCCTTGTCGGTCCGTTGCCGAATACCAAGCGCCTAAGGCGCCTCTATCGTCGCGGCAGGTAGTGCTCCCGCCAAGAGCGACGCATGCCCGCAAAGTTTGCGTGACACGAACTTGGTAAAAACCCTTACGCGTTTCGTCTTGCGTGTCTCGCCTTGTGTAAGAATCCAGAGTGTGCCGTACATATGAAGTTCGGTCCCGGGCACTCTGACCAACGTTGGCTGAGCATCGCCAACCAAACATGGAAGTGTTGTCATCCCCAAGCCCTGCCGTACTGCGACGACCTGAGCCTCCGCGTCTGTGACCCTAATCGGTACGCCATCAGCTCGGGCGCCGCTCCGCCGAACCCATTCGGGAACGCCATGAGCACTGATTACGATCCACCGGACAGAGCTTGGGCCGCCCTCACCCCACACCGGGAGCAAGTCTCGAGACATGTAGATCCCGCCGTAGACATCCGGCCCCTTTAAACCATGCAGGTTCGGCGGGAGCGTCTTGCGGTCATAAACGACGCGGATGGCGACGTCGGCCTCCCGGTTCGTCAGGTTTGCGAGATCCCCGGACGATATGATGTCCATCTCGATATCGGGGTGCGAGCGCGTGAACTCAGCAAAATCCGGCATAAGCAGGTGCGTTGCGAGTGTCGGAGCAAGTGTAACTCTTAAAAGTCCTCGGACACCCTGGTCCCGGCCGAAGACACGTGTCTCCAGCTGAAGTGACGAAGCTTCCATCTGTTCGGCGAGTTCACGCACCTCCTCCCCTGCGCTCGTCACTTGATATCCGGAAGGTAACTTGTCGAACATCTGCGCGCCCAGTCGCTCTTCGAGATGAGCGATACGGCGAAGGACTGTTGAATGGGTCACGCCCAGGCTCGACGCGGCCGCACGCACAGACCCCGCCCGCGCGACGGCAAGAAAGTGGCGGATGTCATCCCAGTCGATCATGGTGCAGTCTCGCACCGCACTGGTGCCCTTACGAGTTGAACGGCCCCAATCTACGCTCAAGACGGTATACTTCAACACCGGAGGCCGAACTCACGCGGATCTTTATTGCACCACCCTTGTGCGCGCATTGGCACTGAATGGCGGCCATCGGCGCTCCTATGTTGTGATCAACGGATCAGGGACAGGCTTCCTCACATCTGTCGAACACAACGAAGGATGCATGCCATGGACAGACTAAACGGGAGAACTGCCGTGATAACTGGCGGCGCGACAGGCATCGGTCTCGCGGCCGCCAAGCGCTTCATCGATGAAGGCGCCTTCGTCTTCATCTTCGGTCGTAGACAAGAGGCACTTTATGCAGCCATTGCGGAATTAGGATCCAGCGCCCGCAGCGTGAAGGGATCAGTCTCCGACGAAGGCGACCTCGATCGTCTGTACGAGGCAGTCAAGGCCGAGCGCGGGCGCCTCGACATAGTATTCGCCAACGCAGGAGTTGGAAGCCCCGCAGCTCTCGGCATGATCACCGCGGCACATATTGACGAGACCTTCGACACCAACGTCAAGGGCACGATTTTCACGGTCCAGAAGGCGCTCCCACTCATGAGCCCCGCTGGCTCAATCATCCTGACCGGGTCTAGCGCCGGCACAACCGGAGCTCCGGCGTTTACTGCCTACAGCGCCAGCAAGGCGGCCGTCCGCAACCTAGCCAAAACATGGGCCGAAGATCTGAAGGGCACAGGCATCCGCGTCAATGTCCTCTCGCCTGGCGCCACCGCGACTGAACTCGCGAAGGAGGCTCTCGGAGAGGAAGGCCAGAAGGCATACGGCGCAATGACACCTCTGCAGCGCATGGCCGACCCGGCAGAGATCGCGGCGGTGGCAGCTTTCCTTGCATCATCAGACAGCAGCTTCATGACAGCGAGCGAAGTCGCCGTCGACGGCGGCCTCGCCCAGCTATGAACGAGCAGCCCCGCGCCTCCAAAGCGAGCGAGCCGTTCGGCACCTTTATCGACCAAGGAGAAAGATTATGACCTACTCAATCATCGGCTTCGGCAAAATCGGCCAGGCCCTCGCCAAGGCATTTGCTCGCCGCGACATCGACGTATCTGTTGCGACCACCCGTGATCCGGAAAGCTTCGCGGCGGAGGCCGCCGCAGTCGGCCCATCGATCAAGCCAGCGACGCTTTCGGCTGCCATCGAGGCGGACGTCATTTTTCTGGCTGTGCGTTTCGAGGCCCATACGGAGGTCGCGAAGGCGCTGCCCGACTGGCAGGGGAAGATCATCGTTGACGTTACCAACGCCTACGGCGTGCCGCTCGAGAAGCTGGGTGACGAGGCGTCCGCGAAGGTCGTTGCAAACGCGTTCGCGGGCGCCAGTGTGGTCAAGGGCTTCAACCATCTGGGCGCGGGCGTGCTCGGGCAGGACCCGGCCGTACTCGGCGGAAGACGGGTTGTTTTCCTGGCGAGCGACGTTGAAGCTGCGGCAGCGCAGGTCGGGAAGCTCGCCGAAGACCTTGGCTTCGCGCCTATCAACCTGGGCGGTCTCGCCGAAGGCGGACTGCTGGTCCAAGGTCGCGGTAACACGTGGGGTCACCTTATCTTCAAAGACCTCGTCAGTTTCGGCTGATTGCAGTTTCACAGCTCCGCAAAAAGAAAGTAAGGTTTCCATGAGCATCGAAGACAACATTCAGATGGTGAAGGATTTCTTCGGCGCGATCGGCAACGGAGACAGGCAGAGAACGTTGGCGATGGCTGCCGGGGACATCGATTTGTGGATCACTGGGTTTTCGACATCACTGTCGAGAATGCAAAGCTGACAGCCATCAGAGAATGACCTCCTCGAAAGGGCCCCGCAAGCGGCCCAGGCGCACTAAAAAGCGCGGGACCTGGTCGGTTGGTTGCGGACGGCCTGGTATTGGATGCAGCGGGCAAACGAGACATGGTTGGCGGCGCTGATGGCCGCCGCCAGATTGCTGCCGAGATCCCGGCGGACTCGTCTTCACTCTTGAAGCGTTGTTGAGCGCATGCGCAATCCTTACTGTGCTTTCAACTCTTCGTTCCAATCTTGCGCATGGGGTCTGAGGCGCACGAAGTCACACCCGAGGTGATCGGCAATATTGCGCAGCCTGTCAGCATAGACCTCGGCCTGCGGGTCGGCGTCTGTCGCTGCAACCAGCATTCGACCAGCGGTGATCGCCTCTATATGCTGCGCAACCGCCGGCGCCCAACCTCCCCCGGTGCTGGCATAGAGCGTATCGCCCCGTGCTCCCTCGAGAGCGGCCAGGCTCAAGGCATCGATCGCCGCCTCGGTTATACAGACGCGGGGAGCATTGCGGACACCGAAGCAGAATAGCGTTTTGGTGCCTCCCGTCGAAAAGCCGCGCCAATCCGGACCGCGTTCCTCCCAACCCGAGACATTGCCGGCATCGTCGTCGTGGCGAAACCATGCACTCGCGAATGGTCCCTGCCGGATCCGGTCGGCCCTGATCGCGCGTCTCAGGATGGGCGCCGGCAAGGCTCTCGCCTCAGTCAGGTACCGGAAGCCGGGCGACAGCGGTGTCATGAGCGGCCGGTTTTGCCACCGTTCGGGCACCGGCGCCGTGGCAACGGGTCTGTCTGGTGGATGACGCGGTCCAAATGACGGCGTGTTGCTGCCGGCCAGTTCGCAGATACGCTCGACGGCGACAGGAAACGAAATCTCTTCAAGAAAACCTGCAAGCGCAAAAACGTCTCCCTTGTGATCCGAGAGCGGATCGAACCAGCCGGCGCCCTCGTGGGTAACGATCAAAATTTCGGGACTGCGCCGGAATTTACGGGCACGCCGGCTGCTCTCCTTCTCGTCAAGGACAAAACCTGCCTGCAGCAATACCGCCTCGCAGGACACGAGGCCGCGTAATCTCTCGAGCTTGATCCGATGCATGTTTGCCTCCTTCCTCCCCTCCTTTGACTGGGGCTATACCCCTCCCCCGCGCGAAGGCCGTGGCTGCAAGGGCGCGATGACAGGACGTACGAGAAGGAAAGTATCGGCGCGGCGCAGCTTCCCTTGCGGCCAGTAAGCCGCAAGCGCTACGCAGGTCTCGCCTGCGAGACCCTACGGCGGCAGCGCCGCCAACGAAGATGAAGAGTATCGGAGAAATCAGCATAGCGCCGCCCGCCGGGCGGGATTTCGGGAATTCTCGCCGCGCGGGATCGGGTGAAGGGCAGCCGCAGGAGCCTCAACATAGTGGCCCATAGGGGAGGCGGGACCGACTGCTCCCGATCTGAGCGCTCCTTGCCTACGCAGTCAACGCGATCCTCAAGCAGCGTGTCGAGTTAGCGAGGCTTGATAGATCAGAATTTTTCGCCGAGTTGGCTACGGTCGCGATATCTGACCGAAGCCGAAGATCGCGACATCCCTATTTGAAACTGCCGGTCCAGTGAAGGCGATCCTCTGTCAGGCCAACGGGAAGCTGAACCACGGCCCGAAGGCGGTATCGAGGAGGGGACAATTGTGCTATCTACCCAACGTGTGTCGCGAGGGATCGTCTGCCGTCCTGGAAAACCGAGCCGGCGGCTTATAAAGTTCGAGATACTTCGCGAGTGAGCAACCTGTGCCGCTAAGATGCGCGATCTAGGGGACTGATCAGCCTGTATATCTCCTGTTAACCAGAAGCGAAGTTGGGGTTTATTTCCGTCGTAGCTATTCATTCTCCAAACGGATATCCCTCTGATCGCAGTGTCTTGCGCCTGAATTGGCGCCTGACATCGGGCGCAAGGGGTCAACTGCCTGTATCACGCGACCGCAACAGTGCGTGAAGCATGGGAGCTGGAGTGAAGGAATGGTGTCGCGCTTTGAGGGTCAGGCTGCGAAGATATCCGCCAGGCGACGTGATGCGCTCGGCGTTTTCGAGAATGCAGGCAGTAACGATCGACGCGCTTTCGGTTCCCATTGCCGCGACTGCATCGTGGAAGGCCGAGTTGCTGATGCCGAGCATTGTGCGGACGATGCTTGATGCAGCTGCGAGATCCGGCCAGTTTCGAATAGTGCCGCCGGGTCCGTAGGCACCGACCTGTGGGCATGCTTGGAGGACGGCTGCCAGGCTCAGCGGCCTGACTAGATTATCTTCCCCGCTTTTTCGGTCTTCAACATCCACCGTTGGCGCTGGCCGATCATGGTTGCGGTGGCTTTCAATTTCAAAATGGGATTCTGGATCTGAATCCTGTATGTGGCGCTCACTCTGCGATTCATTGGCGCGCAGATCCTGCGCTTTTACGTGATTTTCCAATTGGTTGACGATTGCGGTGCGGATGTCTTCGAGCTGTCGCAAGGCGGTCTCAACTTGCATCAGCGTGGCCTGACGCGGCAAGCTGTCAATAACGCTGCGGAAGTGCACGTAAAGGGGTGCCCAGTCACCTGGCGCATTTTCGAGCTCGGCTGCCGAGATGAGTTTTGCGATGTCGCGGCGGCAGATCGACACGCGCTCCTTGGCGATACGGAGCCGTTCGCGATCCAGTTGAATGCGAGCGGCTAACCTCTCGATCTCCTCAGCGCGGGCCAGCAATGGAGCGAGATTGAAGCCGAAAGCCTCGTCGATCTCCCCTCCCCTACCCCGCCGGACGTAGCGCTTGCCATTGGGGCTGTCCTTCCTGGCGATCAGACCGGCATCGACGAGCATGGCGAGATGCCGCCGCAGGGTTGCCGGCGTCATGCCGCGGGCCCGAATGGAGAGCTGGACATTTGAGGGGAACACCACGAGGGAAGTACTGGTGGACATCTCATCCTCAGGGAGAAACGTCAGGAGCGCATCGAGCACCGTGAGGGCACGATCGGTGACTTCAAGCTCGCGGCGTGCTTCGCAGACCGATCTGAAAAGCTTCCATTTGTTGCGGCTCTCGCCCTTCGGCAAAGCACTGGCCTTGCGCTGTGCCAGCATCATGGCAAGCGTCATCGGGCGCCGCCCGACAGGCGTCGTCACATATGTCGTATCCATCTTTCTTTCACCTGCGTTGAGGCAAAAGAAATCCGCTCACCAAAATGGCGCCTAGACTCTTGACTGTGATTCGGGGAAATGCGATTCTTGATTTGCTTAAGATCGAGAAGGGCTTCCACGACGGCGACGTTTGGGGGCCTTTTTCTTTTGCGCGGTTCGACCTCTATTGTTTGGGTTGAGTGCTTCGCACGAATTCGCTGTGCAGCGCTTCCATGCGATTATTCAGGAAATCGACGAACTCTGTCGGGACAGCTTTGGTAAAGCTGATCCGTGGGCCGGAACTCGGATACGACACTGTCGCGAGCACGAAGCCATTGGCCGTGATTTCGCTCGGCGCGGCCTCAGTCTCATTTTCCACCGGTGCCTTGTCCTGCAGGGCCATAGACGCCACCTGGAAGCGCAGATTGGTGTCTGGCTGGCTTTGATCAGCCAGGCGAACGGAAACGCGCTCTGCAGCGTCCTGGCGAATAGCAAAAGTCTCCGCGAATGCCAGCCAGCGCCGGCGCCCAACTTCTGGGGCGGGGCCGATTGCGAAAAGGATAGCTCGCGGAATGGCAGAGGCGATCTTCAGCATTTCTGAAAGGTGGGACTTCTTCGTCGACAACGATGCGCAGATCGTATCGCGGCGATAGCCTGCCTCTTCCTGGGCAAGAGCGAAAACGCATTTCTCGATGAAGCTGAGGTCGTTGCGGTTGGTATTCTCCTCGCCCTGACGGACGATGGCTTCCTCGTCGGGCAACTCACGAAGGATCGCCCTGAACTTGATGCCGAGCGCGGCGGCTGCAGCCAGGCGCCTGCGGCCGAAAACGATCTGGTAGGGCTTGCTGCCATCCTTGAGGGGACGCACGAGGCCTGGAACGATCTGGCCGCGCTTCTGGATCGATTCCTTGATGGCTTCGATCGCAGATCCTTCATAGGCACCGTCGAAGCGGTCCGGGATCGCCGATGGCGCTACGTCGGACGGATCGACCTCGATAATATGGTCGCCGTCCTTCAGGAGTTGATCGAGCGCCTCACCCTTTTCCTGGATCTGGCGAACGCCGGCTGCAACCTTCATCAGATGTGGCGATGGGGTTCGGCCCGCAACCGGCGCTACGCTCGGTGCAGGCTGGTCGAGGCCGCCAAGGACGTTGGCGAACATGCCACGGGAATCTTTGCGGCTCATTCACGCCCCCAGGCTGCCCAGAGCAGCTTTTCGATCTCGCTATTGGCAGCGTTGATCGATTCCATCGCGCGGTCGTAGGTCTTCGGCGCCGAGAACCTGGCACGCTGCACTTCGTAGAGGCTCTGCTTCCAGGTCAGAGCGTCGGCGACGGCTGTGGATTTGGACACCATGTTGAGAAGCAGGTCATCACCGAATACCTGACGCATCAGTGCCGTCATGTTGGCCTGCGGGTGATCGTTCGCCTCGAACTTGGTGACGAGGAACTTTGCGAAGTCCCACTGTGCCGGAGCACCCATTTCGCTGAGGATCTGCATGTAGGTGGCAGCCAGCTCCAGGAACTTGCCGGTTGAATCGACATCCAGCATGTGAGCCGGAACTGGAATGATGACGCCGGTGGCTGCCGTCAGCGAAGACAGCGTCAGGAAGTTGAGAGACGGTGCTGAATCCATCAGGATAACGTCGTAGTCGTCGGCAACCTGTTCGAGCGCCTGGGAGACCCGCAAGAGGAAACTTGTCCCCCCTGCCCTGCGCATCTCCAGGGCCACGGCGGTTTCGAACTCGGTGAGATCGAGACCGGCGCAGATGACATCGAAGCCGGTGATGTGGGTTTTGTGGATCAGGTCTTTCGTCGGGCGCTGCTCGGAAAAGCGGATCGCCGCATAAAGCGTGTCGTCTTCGCGCGGATCAAAATCGGGAAGATTGCCGTGCAGGCTTGTCAGCGAGGCCTGCGGGTCGAGATCGACCGCAAGCACGCGGTAGCCGCGAAGCGCCAGGTAGTGACCGAGATGGATCGTCGTCGACGTCTTGCTCGACCCGCCCTTGAAATTGGTGACGGCGATGATCTGGCATTCCTCGCCTTCAACGCGGCGCGGGTTCATGTATTTCTTGCGACCCTTCTCGGCAAGCGTCATGCGCAGCTCGAGGACCTGGTCCAGCGAGTACATGCGCCGTCCGTTCGGGGTGACCTCAGGGGTCGGGCCCTTGTCCTTGAGGACGATCTGGCGAATGTAGGCTTCCGACACTTCGAGAAGGGCGGCCGCCTCCGATGAGGAGAACTTGCGCATTTCGCGGCGCGCGTCGGGCGGATATTGCGCCATGCTCAGGTTCTGGAGTGCAAAGTCGAGCTTGCTCGAGAAGCTCTGCATAAAATCGAGACTACTTAGATGCCGATTCACTGGATTTCCCTCGGTTCGTTCCGGACAATTTAGCGCCGCTTGTGGTTAACGAAGCGTTACACCGGCCGTTGTTTCGCGAAAGAACGATAATTCGCATATTTTCCGTAGTTAGAGAGGTATCGCGATTCGCATGCACCGGCAAATGGCCTCAAGCGGCAATTCATTGATATGATTTTGCTGTTCGACAGAAAGTTCCCCGTGGGGAACTTCTGGCCGGGTTTCGATCAACAGAGATCGTGACAGAGTAGTCTGTCCCAATGCGGCAAGACAGCGGTAACCTGGCCACGCGTCTTTGGCATCACGCGCCCGTCTGATAACAGCCGTGTGGCCGCGGCTGGCAAAAAGTTCCCCGCGGGGAACTTTTTGATCGGGAGGTTAGCGCCACAGTTATGACTGTCCATCGCTGAGCGCAAATTGGCTGCGGCGCTAGTACCGGCCATATCAATGACGGCGGTCCCGCGGTGGACGTTTCGCTATCGTCCTTGTAGCCGAGCCGGCGGACGGCGCAGGGCCGATGGTTTGCGTAGTTCCGGAGATTTGCATGGCAACGGGGCGGTTTCGTTAGGGCATGAGAGACGACGGTTGACAGGGGAGTGCTCCGCCAATGAGCCCCTCCCCTGCTCGGGTGCCAATTGCGCGACCCGTCAGCCTTTCGATTGCTTTGGTTCCGTCAACGTCTGTAAAGTTCCCCGCGGGGAACTTTACAGAATGGGGGCACCAGGAACGGGGTTTGCGTTGAATCTCTCTCCGAGGCCAAGGCTTGATCAAGGGCAATGTTGAGCATCGCCAACGCCGCCGCTGCCCGAGTTGATGAGACTGGTAAATTTGGTTCCTTCAGTTGATGGGCACAAAAGTTCCCCGCGGGGAACTTTCAGGATTTCGAGTGGCGTCAAAGCGCTGGATACTGCCCGAGTAGGCGGCCGGCCGAAGTGAAGCGCCGATCCGGAGAGGACCGACACCGTGGTGTCGCTTGATGTTCCGGCAGCTTCATTGATTGGCGCGGCTGCTCTCTGGAACGGTGTTCGAAAAATGCGAGGACGGACGGAGCCCAAAAGTTCCCCGCGGGGAACTTTTCCCACGCCCTTCGAACTCTGGCATTTGCAATCACGGCCATGCGATCGCGGGCAGCGAATGGATTGCACCGCTACCTCCGCGCGGTTCACTGGCAGCCTAAGCCGGACAGTGCGGACAAAGCGTCCAGTTGGAGAATTCGGTAGGCGGGTTTTCTGCTTGGAGCGATACGGCCTCAAGGCAGGCCGTAAGCTGCAGCATCGATGGGTTCGGCGGCCACGTTAAAAAGTTCCCCGCGGGGAACTTTTGTAACCCTTCCGGCCAAGGGCAATCCCAATCGCGATCAGAGTAACCGTGCGGCCAGTCCGGTCTTGCGGCGTGCATCATTATAGTAGCTGCCTGCCTGCTGCATCGAACGGTGACGGGACTGGTCCATCGCCTCGAGAAGAGAGACATTGCGCAGCGCAGCCTCCGTGAGGAAGCCCGATCGCAGGCCGTGAGCTGAATAGTCGCTGGGTTCCAAACCGGCGCTCTCGGCCCGCTGCTTGACGATGGCATTGATCGATTGCGCATCGATCGCTCGCCGCGAGATGTTGCCCCATTGGTCGATTGCGCGGAAGACGCTGCCCTTCTGAATTTTGGCTGCCGCCAACCAGGCATCCAGCGCATCGACTGGCGCTCCGGTGAGAAAGACGATCTCTTCGCGGCTGCCGTCGCTTGTCTTGGTGCGGCCAAGATCGATCGAGATCGACGGGAGCTTGGTCCCGTCTTCGAGCTCGACGGGATCCAGCCTGGCAATCTGGTCATAGCGCAATGAAGCGATCTCGCTACGCCGGCGGCCACCCGATCCGAAGGCAACCATGAGCACGGCGCGGTCACGAAGGTCGCGCAGACTTCCGCCGGCACAGGTGGCGATCAGGCGGGCGACAACATCGCCCGTCAACGCCTTCCTGCTTTTACGCTGACGCGGCCGTCCGGCGGCACGCACTGCAAGCCGGATTGCCGACTTGAGGGCAGGGGAGGCGAAGGCGCCCTCAAGGCCTCGCCACTTCGTCAGCGTCGACCACTGCGCCAGACGGCGCCGAACGGTCGAGGGCGAGTGTGGGCCTGTCACGCGCAGGAAGCCTCCGTCACGCAAATTCAATTCGACATCTGCAGGCATGCCGTGGTTGGGATCTGACTCGCGCTTCTCCGGCAACCAAAGATGATGGGCAACGAACTTGAGAAGCAGCGCTTCGGGTGCCGGCCAAGGCAGGGCGCTTCCCGTCGCAGCCAGCGCCCATGCCTGCAGATAGGATAGATCCGATGTGAGAGCCCGCAGGGAATTCGCGCCCATGCCCTCATTGACCAGATGACGAAGGGTTTCGACGTCCTGGTCGGTCAGCAGCTCTGCTAGCTCATCCCGTCGCTCGATCGGCAGGACCGCGGCAATGGTATCGAGTTCTCTGACGCGTCGATCAACAGAGGTCATCTCGGCAATCCGTGTTCGTCGTAAAGCTCGTCGTGGCTCGAGGTGCTGCCGGCCGGGACCGTCTTTAGGCCCTCGGTTGCCAGGGCCAAGACGTCATCCATAGTTCCTTCGCTTTTCGGAATCGCGGTCAGCTCCGCGATCGGTATGCAGTCGCGGCAGATCACGAACTCCTCGCCACACAGCACACGGTCAATCAGTTCGTCAAACCGTTCGCCGGCCTCGGTGACATCAAGCAGAATAGGCATTCATCTTTCCTCCGCCCCAACCTCGGTGTAAATCTCGCAAAGAGCACGGGACTGTCGGCCAACCAATGGTTCGAGTTGTCGGGACCGTCGGCGCCCGAGTTGCAAAACTTCCGTAAACTCCGTATATTCCGTAAAAAGGAGTTTTGCGATGACTTCCACAGTTACGGCGGCCGCGGTCTCGAAGAACTTCGGCGCCTATCAGGACGCCGCCATCCGTGACCCGGTGATCATCACCAAAAATGGACGCCCTAAAACGGTGCTGATCGCCTACGAAGATTACCTGCGGCTGACGAAACGCGAGCGGCGCGTCGAACTGACCTCCGCCATCGGCGACGACGAGCTTGCTGCGATCGAAGCGTCCGAGATGGATGAAGCGCTCGATCATCTCAATGCCGAATACCTGACGGGCAAGCATGCTGCCGACTGAACCCAAAGTCGGCTGGCTTTTTCGCTATTCGTACCTCTGGCATTGGCAGTTTCTCGAAGGTCGCGAAGAGGGGGACAAGGACCGCCCGGCGCTTGTATTGGCGATCGTTGCCCATCTTGACGACGGCACACCGGCCGTGCGGGTACTGCCGATTACCCATACCCCACCGTCCAACCCTGCGGACGCAATTGAAATCCCGCCGGCAAGCAAACAGCGCCTGGGCCTCGATGACGACCGCTCCTGGATTGTCTTGACCGAGAGCAACCGGTTTGTTTGGCCGGGACCGGATATCCGACCGCTCGATACTGAAACGGGCTACTACGGGCCCATTGCCTCCTGCGCTGTTTGCCGAGGTCAAACGACGGTTTGTCGAGTTGGCCCGCGCCCAACGCCACCAGGCGGCGGCGCGTAGCGAATAGCTGGTTCAGCTTCAATGTTCGATCCTCGCAGGCTGCCGAGAGGGACGCTGCGCGCGTCTCTCCGCCGGAGCGATGTTCAGCGATTTGCGTCTCGAAAGCAATCACCATCGATAAGAGGTACTTATCGATGGTTAGACCTTCAACGCATAGAACCATATAGTGACAGACACTAACTATTCACTGGTGTCCGTTTAGAAAATCATTTACCATGATTTCAATGTCTTACGATCTCGACAAATTGCCCATCCAGACCCTGCTGCGGCCGATTTCGGACGCAGCCTCCGCGTTGACCCGCCTCGATGAGCGCATCGCCCGCTCGCCGGTCGGCGCCGGCTGGATTGAACGATCCCATTTTGCCGATGCCTGCGCCTCGCTGTGGATCGACGGCGAACTCGTCCATCTCGAGGACCTCGTCCTGCATGACGCCACCCGCGATATCCGCACCCCCACCCACGAACTCACCATCGCCCGTGACGTTTTGAAAACCCGCCGGCGTATGGCGGCGCAGCCGCCCGGCTGGGCGCTGTCCGCCGATGGCCTCCGCAGCTTGCGCGGTCAGGTATCGACGGTGGTGTCGGAAGGCATCGCTATGAGCAGCGAGAACGCGCAAGCTTTCGACGAGGTCGCCGGAGGAGGGGAGGGGCAGGACGGCGACGATGGCGCCAGCACACTCGACGATGAGTTCGCCGCCATCGATGCGGTGCTCGCCCGATCGGATGCCGCCATCGAACGGGCGAGGCAGCCTGGCCCCGCCACAGGCGCTCGGGCCCGGGAAAAGGATCCGCTTCTTTACGATCTCGACTGGGATGAGGACGAGCGGCTGGAGGAATGGAGCGGCGTGGTGCGGCAAGCTGAAAACTTGCCGCCCGTGCTGCAGGCCATCGTCGCTGTCGATGCCTGGAACGAGATTTCGGTGCTGCAGCATGCGCCCTGGCTTGGCCGGCTTCTAGCAGCTTCGACCCTGCGGCAGGCAGGGCTGACGACGGCGGCGCATTTGGCCGCATTCAATCTTGGCCTCAAAACTGTGCCCGTCGATCGCCGCCGGCGTCGCGACCGGGAGGCCCGGCTCCTCGCTATTGCGCATGGTTTGATGGCGGCGGGCGAACTCGGGCTGAAGGAACATGATCGCCTGGTGCTGGCGCGAAAAATGATGGAACGGAAGTTGGCGGGAAGACGAACGTCTTCAAAACTGCCAGAGCTGATCGAGCTGGTGATCTCTCGGCCGCTGGTGTCGGCCGGTATGATTGCGAAGGAACTTGGCGTCACGCCGCGGGCGGCGCTGCGGATCGTCGAGGAGTTGGGCTTGCGGGAGATGACGGGGAGGGGGAGGTTTCGGGCATGGGGGATCGTCTGATCCGGTGAGATACGGTTATGACAAAGCGACAGAGCCCAGGTTAGTGTCTTTCATGACCAGTAGGCTCGAGTGCCTACGACTTCGGGCTCCGGGAGCACATCTCCCGTCTGCATCAGACATCAGACGGATTGGGGTCTACTATGTTTGCAGCAAGATAGTCGATCATTTCGGACGACTGTGTGCCTTTGCGGAAACGCTTCTGCTCCTCGAAATCAAGGGACGGTAGCATATTCGTCATTTGGCCGACCTTGTAGAGTTGCTCGACATCATCGGGGTTTAGTCCGCCAGCATTCAATCCAGACTTGTTGCTTGCCATCTC
Organism: Rhizobium sp. 01N424; assembly: GCF_056399485.1. NCBI lineage: Bacteria > Pseudomonadati > Pseudomonadota > Alphaproteobacteria > Hyphomicrobiales > Rhizobiaceae > Rhizobium > Rhizobium sp. 01N424. The sequence goes on along the minus strand of NZ_JBFTRK010000013.1, from coordinate 120,173 downwards.
TATTGCTGCGCCGACCATCACGTCGGCAATCTGCACAGCATGGCTTGCTTTCGAGTCCACCTGAGTGACTTCCCGGAGCTTTAGAGGGAATTTCATTGTGGAGATTTCCGTTGGTCGGAACTCGATATCACGGTCGTGGTCGATGAAACGCCGGATCAGAGGATGATATGTCAGCAGGTTCTTGGATTGATCGTGCTCAATGCGATAGGGCCCGGCCGTCATCATTTCGAGCCGCGTGATCATGGAATGAAGAACAACCATCGCTGCGTCTGTGTTGACATCTGGATTAGCGATCGCATCCCAACATTCTGGAGATGCATATTTGGCGAGCGGACCTAGAAGCTCGGGGTATTCCTGCCAGCGCAAATTCCGGACAGCAGAGATCAACCGGATCCTAGCTGCGGGACTTTTCGCCTTCACGGCCAGCTGGAATGCTAGCAACAATTCATCGAATTCGGCTTCACCGAGTAGCGTAGGCCCTGTGAGGTAAAGAAGTGATGCTGCAGCATAGTTTCCGCCATCGGCGTAAAGGTCAAATCCTCGCTCATAGTAATACGGCTCAACGCCGTAATCGACGAAGAACAAGGTCAGAAGGTAGCGCTTGTCCACGATCGATGTTGTGCAGTCGAAGTGTGCATGGATGTCACGCAGGAGGCCGAGCAAACGCGGATGATTTGCGGGCCTTCGAGAAAGAGCTCGATACTTAAGCTCTGAGGCTTGCAGCGTTGGAAAATGCTCCCTTATGAGTCTTTCAGCTTCATCATTATCAATGGCAACTGCAGACGCGCCTTGAAAGCGCTGATCGGCGTTGAGCAAATCAAACCCCGTATAGCCGCCCTCATCGATGCGAAAACACTTCATTCCTAAGCCCTATACGATGATCCGGCTACCTTTTCGCCCGATATCCGGTTTGAACAGGATGTCGAAGGACAGAGGTTAGCTTCCTCTCTATCTCCTAAGTTCCTCGTTTGCCGAGACAATCGGTAGCCACGCGACAGTTGAGGAATGGGGTTGTGGGCTTTGATCTCATCAATAGGCTCACCACGAACCAGCGAGAGGGTTGCCAACCAAGGGTACTGGTTTGAGGTTCCCTTTCTGGTCTCCCACGGAAATCGAGGGAAGCATCTGCTTGGGAGATCGACGAAACCACTTCACCGCGATGCTGGCGAGGTCACCGATCATCGGCAGATTCTGCCAATCCGCGAACCGGTCGGCTGTCGCTTCAGGCTCGGATTGGTAAAAGAAGGAGCCCGAATGGCTGAGATCATTGATCGACGACGCCATTGCCGAAATGGGTCGTTGGAACATTTTTGACGGCACGCCAAGCGGACTGGCCGTCTCTGAAAAAGCAGGGGCCATGAAATCGATCGCCCAGCCGTCGGCCTCGATCCAGCAATGGAAGCTTTCACCGGCGCCGGTGACATAACCGTCCTCGCGGTGATCAGCAAAAAGGAGCATCGATCCACCAAGATTGTAGGCGGCGAGACCGCCTTTGGGCACCGCTTTGATCTTGTAGTGGTGCTCGAGGATAAAGGCGCCGAAGGTGCTGAAGTACATACAGGCATATGCGGGATTGCCGCCTTCGTTGACAACGAGGCTGTTAATGACCCGGTAGATCCTGTGATAGTCCGTTTGTTTGATAAGCATGGTAAGGGGGCTTTCAGCGCTCGTTTGGGCTAGGCGTTAGGTCTTCAGGGGCGAGTTTCCAGCTGCCTACGTCGCCACGGCAATCACCGGGTCCCCGACGTCGCGACCGGCCGCTGACAGTCTCGGGAACAGCCAGGCTATGACTGCAGGATCGAGCAAGCCCTGTGCGAACATCGACTCCCAGTTGTTGAGAGAACCCTGAGCATAGTCACGCGCCGCTCGATGCTCGCAGATAGCCGCGATCAATTCAGCTTGGTTCGCAGGAATGAAGTCCAGGGACCCGACGATTTTTCGCGGCGCGCGCACGAACTTGACCCACTGGTTTCTCAGCCAGTTTAGCGCGCCGGTCCGCTTGATCACATTATCCAGGTGGTATTCGATCGCGGGCCTGTCCGGGTGGGTTAGGGCGACCAGGATTTCGAGGTCTACGATCACGGTTGCATCCATGCCGGAAAACTTCGCAGCGTAAAGACGTTCGTCCATGCACGCGTCATAGTATGGATGGAGGATGCGCGCTCCCATGGCATTGCCCTTATAGTTCTGGCCACGCTTCAGGTTGCAATCACATGCCGGGACCAGATTCTTGGAGAAGACCGCAAATGCCGGATGATCTTCCTTTGGCAGAACGTGGTCCAGCGTGTGAGCATGCAAGGAGCCACACATCGAACATGGTAGTGCAAGATTGTCCTCGCGGATGTCATCGATAACGCGGTGGCTGGTGGGCAAATCTTTGTAGTGTTTGCGCAGCCATTTATCCAATGGATCCGGGATCGGGACATGCACGACCGCCTGTGCGTTCCCCGAGACGCTGTCATACTGCACATAGCCGGCCTTTAGGGCTTGCCGGAATGCCTGTAGGCCCGGATAACTTCCAAGCCTGTGGTTGTCGACGAGTGCGTCGACGCCTGCGATGTCATCGAAAATCGGAAAAGGGAGTTTGCGCATCAGCCGGAAATCTTTGCCCGAAGTTCGTTCAGGAATTCCAGGGACAACTCATTGCTATATTTTTCGAGGACCTCATCCCAGGTCATCCCCGATGACTGGATGTTTCTCTCCAACTCCTGCGCGAGATACGAGGGCTCGTCTTCTCCAAAAACGAAGTAGGAAATTTCTCCGACGTCTGCACCGAACGTCGCCAGGCGCGGTCTCTGGACTTCGATGCGTCTGTCGGCGTCAGCCCTCAGGATCGAGATCTGCTCCCTGAAAACCTCTCGTAGAAAATAGGCAGAGTGCGTGGCGATGATGGCTGCGGACCCGGTCTGGGCCAGAAGGCTGTCCAGGATCGAAACGAAGCGCGCTATGAAGTTCGGGTGCAGATGGGTCTCGGGCTCGTCGAAGAGAAGAAGCGAGCTATTGTCGATTTCCAAGCTAACATAGGCCGCAAACTTGAGGAACGAGATTTCCCCGCTACTCAGGCGAAGCGCATTGCCATCTGAGAGACGGACCGGATCGCGCCGGGTGTTCAGCGATGCAAACCGTCGGAGTTTTTCCTGTTCGCCGCCTCGGTTCAATGAGCGCAATGGAATGATGCCGTCGTTCGTCCAGACACAGATGGATTTCGGGTCCCCCAGCGCTTCGAGTGCATTGAGGAAAATCTGCCATCGGCTGCGATCCTTGATCGCCTGGTTCGACCGGGCGACGCTGACGATCGCGCTGATCAGACCGCCGGCTTTTCGAGTCGGGGTGGATCGCGCCAGGGCATAACGTGAATAGCGAACATATTGCCGGCGTCGCGCCGTGCCCGGGAAGATAGAGAGCGCCTCTTTCGTTGGGGCAAATGCCAGCATTCGATTGAACTGAGCCCGCTCCCCCGTTTGTGGATCAATCAGGCCGCCGCCTTTTATGGCCTGCTTCGCGATAGTGCTAAGCGCCTGACTTTTCCCAACACCATTCTTCCCGATGATGACCGCCATCCGCTTTGGCAAGAAGCCGGTATGGTCGAAGTTGAATCTGAGCTCGTGCTTGTTTTCAAAAGCCGTCAGTTTGAACGACACGGCGATAGTCGGCGACATTCGACCAATTTCTTCATGGCCGAGACCTCGCAGGATCGGTCCTGCGTTCTTGTAGGCAAAAAAAGCTTCGGCGGTTCGCGTCAAGGAATACTGGAATACCGCAGTGTTCGGTGCGTCGCGGACAATCGGAGAGTTTGCGGAAAACTCACCCAGAGCGACGAGATCGCAAGTCTTCAGCAGGACTTCGCGGGCTCCAGCGACGTCTGCGTCGGCAACGAGCCGGCGATAGGCATCGAGGTCGGGTAGTAACGTAAAGAATTTCGGGAGGTCATCCTCGGGGACTACCGCTTTGTCCCGAGCCGCACTCTTGATGAGATCAGCACCATTCACCTCCTCATTGGAGCTTTGGAGAAAGCCGATCATGCCGGAAAATTCGGCTATCAGGCGAGCAGAGTCCCGGCGAACGAACACATTGATCCGCGTCTTGAAGCGGAAATCGTCGAAACTGTCTCCTGACGGGGTGATGAGGATAGTATTGTTCTCAATCGATCGGGCGTCGGAGGGCGTCCGTGAAGAGAAAAAGAGTTTGAACTGTTCTGTCGGAGTGTCCGAAGGCGAGACCGTCATATGATTTCCACGTCATTGTCGCGGAATCCACTGATTGCTCGCGTGGCATACATGATACGTATTTTGGCCATGCAAGCAAACTGGACTCGCCCGATGGTAGCACCATTGTGCACAGGGCTCGGGGCATCGAACGGCGGCGCTGAGCAGCTACGGTAGCTTCGCCAGATGTTATGAGTTCGCGCCGTTTGGAGACTTGATCTCGGGAGACTAGAGAATGCAGTTTGAAAAGGCCGTGGCGCGCTCATTTTCCGTCGTCGACCGAGCTTTGCGTCGCTCATTCCCGACCGACTATCACAAGCGATGCATGTATGCGGCATTTGGGATGCGGACGCTGCTGTCAGATTATGGGCACGAAGCTTCAATCCAGGGCGGCGACGCAGTCACCTTTATGGTGTCTAGATCTGGCCAACAAGCAGGCATGCAAGGTTTCGCAAATGCGGCTGAAGGGCACGCGCATTACTGGGTCGTTGCGGCTGGACGGCTGATTGATATCGGTCCGCACTATTTGCCGCAGGATTCGAGTTTTCCCGCAGCTGCCGTCCCGTTAATCTGCTGGGATCTTTCCGGGGATCTGCCTCCGTTTCTAAGATATCGAGTCCTTGAGGATTTCGGCCCTCTTACCGCGTTGGTTACAACCGAGGAGATCCATGAACGGATGGAAACGTTCATCGGGCAGTGTCGTAGCAAAGTTAGAAACCTCGTTGGCCAGCCCAAATTGCCGACGTGGTTGCTGACATGCCGAGAGGCGGTTGAACAAAGGGCTGCCCAGAATGACGTCTGGGCGAAAGCGGCGCTCCGCTCCGCCTCTATGCCCGGAATTGAGAAGAGCTTACCGTTCTAGATAGATCTACCGAAGTGACCACAATTTTCGGTGGTCAATCGGGAGCGATCTCTTTTCAAAAAGTTGCAAACAAGGAATCAATACTGGGAGTGAGTCGTGGGGGCATTCAGTGTTCATCTCAGAAATCTTTGCGCAGGGGTTTCGATGCTTCGAGCCCGCTTCGCCATTGCAGCTGAAACTCACGCCTGGCCTCAACATTCTTGTCGGTCCCAACGACGCTGGGAAAAGTGCTATCATCGATGCGGTCCGATACGCTCTCTGGACACGTGGAGATGACTATCTTCGGCCCGATGAGTTGGACTTCCACGTCGATGCCGCAGACGTCCGAGCCTCAGAATTTACAATCACCTGCACGTTCGATGCGCTAACGCCGGACGAGGAATCTCGGTTCCTGGAGTGGTGCACGAATGAGAGGGGAAAACTGCGTCTGCATATCTGTATCCGCAGCACACGACGCCTTTCGCCAGGCGGGGGAAGCATCATCACGACGCAACATCGAGCCGGAAAAGATGGCGAAGGCCTGCCGATCGACGGAGAGCTGCGTGAATATCTCAAGGCAACATACCTGAAACCTCTTCGGGATGCCGAGCGGGAAATGAGGGCCGGTCGTCGGTCCCGCCTTTCCCGCATCCTAGGCGCCATGCCGGAGATGGGACCCGAAGGCAAACCTGGCGCTGCGGGTGGAAAATTGACGTTGCTCGATACGCTCAAAGCCGCTGATAAGGATGTGCGCGACAATGCGGCTGTCCGCGGCATAGCGAGTAATGTTAACACTGACTTCCTCGACAAGCTTTCGTTTGCCGATGATCCCCTTGTCGCTACTCTGGACCTTGGCGCGCATGGCTCATTCGACCAGGTGCTTGAGCGCTTCGAACTTTATCTCAATGCCAAAGCCGGCGGGGGACGAGTGCAGCGCGGACTTGGCTACAACAATCTTCTCTTTATGGCTGCCGAATTACTGCTTCTGCAGTCGCATCCTGATCAAATCCCGTTCTTGCTCATCGAGGAACCAGAGGCGCATCTCCACCCACAGCACCAGACGCTCTTCATGGAAGTCCTTTCAGCTCGCACGGCGGTTGGTGCTGGCGAGGCGCAGAAGCAGGTTCAGGTTCTGTTGACAACACATAGTCCGCAGTTGGCAGCGGGCGCAGATCTTGGGACCATGACCATTATGGTCGGCCATCAAGCTTTCCCCCTGGCTGCCGCCCACACTCGTCTCGATATCAGTGATTACGAGTTCCTCCGGCGTTTTCTCGATGCGACCAAAGCCAATCTCTTTTTTGCTCGCGCGCTAATCGTCGTTGAAGGAGATGGTGAGAACCTCCTCTTGCCAGCGCTAGCAGAAAAACTGGGGCGTCCGCTCAGCCGCTATGGCGTCTCGATCGTCAACGTCGGTCATAGGGGACTTTTCCGGTACAGTCGTATTCTTCAGCGCAAGACCGGGCCAGCCATGGGAATCCCGGTCGCGTTGATACCTGACCGTGATATTCCGCCAAAAGAGGCCAAAGCGTTGGTCGGCGAACGGAAGACCGAAAACGAGCTGGACGCAGATGCAATCTCGGCACGCATGAAAACGCTACGCCGCGATGTTGGCGACCCGGTTGACGCTTTCATTGCAGACTGCTGGACCCTTGAGTTCGATTTGGCATTGCAACCGCTTCTGGCTGAAAGCGTCTATCAGGCCGTCCTGCTTGCGAAGTCTACGTCGCGTCGGCCTGAATGGCGGAAGAGGATTGTTGAGACCGCGAGTGAGCAGCTTCAGCAGTGGAAAGACGATGGTTTCTCGGATTTGGAAATCGCGGTAAAAATCTACGATCCTGTATTCAACGGCAATGCATCAAAAGCTGAGGTCGCCGAAGAACTGGCGGCCATCATTCGGGCCCGACCGGAAACACCAGCCGAAATGCGTGACCGGCTGCCCCCATATCTCGTCCGTGCCATCGATTTCGTTACCCAACCGTATGAGGTTGGAAAGCCGCCATTTGCGGACGTCGCCGAGGAGGATGACCTGCCCGAAGTTGATCCAGTCGCGGAGACCTTGTAGCCGTGCTGGAAATCGTGCCAATTACCCCCGAACTTCTTGCCGAGCTTGGCGCCGAGCTCGGTGGCTGCGACTTCACGGACAAGAGTCGTTCGGATTTTCTTGCGAGCATGGCCTCCTGTGACGTGCAGGCGGCACCCGGCAATGGGAAAACCACGCTGCTGGCGGCGAAGCTAGCTCTCCTCTCGCGAAGTTGGGACAGCCGAAGCCAAGGCGTGTGCATTATTTCTCATACTAATGCCGCACGCACGGAAGTCGAGCAGCAGATCTCGCGCCACCCGACAGCTTCGCAATTTATGGCGTATCCTCATTTCACAGGAACCGTGACGGCATTGGTCAACCAGTTCCTGGCGTTACCTTATTTGCATGGTCTTGGCTGGCCGATCCGGCGCATTGATGATGATGTCTTTGCTGCGGAAGCGGCTCGAGCACTTCCTCACTATTGGGAGTTAAAGGCGCAAGCAAAAAAAGCCCCGACGATGGTAGACTCATGGATCAGGGGCTTAGATCTAGATGTGGATTTCGTGGCCGGTTCGGAATTGCCTGAGTCGCTGGCTGTCCATCGCAGAAAAGGGCAACACGGCGCCGACACAGACTGCGGAAAAGCGCTTGCAAGGCTCAAAGCATCCATGGTGAAGAAAGGCCTTTATCGATACGCCGATATGACTGCCCTCGCATTGCGTGCTCTTAAAGAGAACCCGAAAATTGCAGAGCGGCTGCGCTCCCGCTTCCCTCTTGTCATTCTGGATGAAGCACAAGACACGAACGGCAAGCAATTGAAGCTTTTGGAGCACTTGTTCGCCGACGGAGGCACGGCGTTTCAGCGTCTCGGCGATGGCAATCAGACCCTATACCAAGACGATGCCCCTGTGCCATCCTACTGGAGACCAGGTCCCCAGTGTATTCCTCTTGACGAGAGTCGCCGGTTCGGGCAGCCGATAGCCGACTTTGCGAGCCGGTTGACCACCAAGCTTCCGCAGAAAATTCAGAGCGTTGACGATAAGCGTACGCTGATGGTTGTCATTGTCTTCGACGAAAAAACGATTGGCGGGGTGCTGTCCGCCTTCGCAGACGAAGCCAGGGCTCATTGGCCCGAGACCTTTTCGGAGAAAGAGATCTGGGCGGTAGCGTCACGGCATAATGTCACCGGGAAGGTCAAGGGACCCTGGCACCCAAAGAGCCTCGTTGATTATTATCCCCCTTATCGCAGTGAAGCCGGGACGGCTAAAGAGGCAAATCTGCTTTGCAGACAGCTTCAGAAAGCGGCACTCCTTCACGCGGCTGCTCGTCCACCGTTCGAAGTTATGGATATTTTTTGTGGTGCTATCGCCGAGCTTTCGCGGCTTCGCGGTTGGACCGGTTCAAACGGGGGGCCGATCACGGCAAGAAACCTTTGGGTGACCCTTGGTCGGCGCGAAGGCGAACTCCCTCGAAAAATAAGATTGCTTCTTCACAAGCACATATTGGTTGGCAGCGCTGCTTGGGAGGAGGTCGCTTGGAAGCAATTCTGCGGAACGTTGGTTGCCATGTTTGACTCAGGCGATGGACAGGCTGTTCCGGGGGAGGTGTCCGACTATTGTGGTTTCGTCGGGGGTAAAGAGGCGGATGCGGTGGAGCCCGCTAGGCAGGCAACGAAGCAGGTCACAATATCGCAAGCAACCATCCGTCTCGGCTCTATCCATTCGGTTAAAGGGAAGACGGTCGACGGTATCTTGGTCATGGAAAGCGAGGTCTGGAAAGGGCACGCAAAAGGCCAATCATGCCTCGATCTGGCAACCGTCTTGCCGACAGCGTTCGGAGTTGAAGGAGCCGCGCCATTATCCGAAATAGGGTTGGCCGCGGCCACGAATGTCTTCGTCGCGGTGACACGACCTCGGGAACTCTTGTGCCTTGCGCTAAGGAAGTCGGAGTTCGTTGCGCTTGCGGAGATCGCACAAAAACAAGGATGGAAGGTCGTAGACCTCGCAAAGGGTGACTAATATCGTAATCGTAACGAGCGATGACGATCGGCCTTTTGGATACCGGGATCGGGATAAATGAGTGCATTATCAGGACTGGCCTCGTCGCAGGAATGGTTGAAGCAGTTCAAGGCAGAGGATCGCGATGTTGCGCGAATGGTGCTCGACGAGGTTCAACTTGTTTCCTCGCGGAAGTTCAGTGATGGAATTATCGAGCTCATTGATGAGATTGCAGCAGAGAGACCGGACAAGGATCGGAAAATCGCGCTTTACTCGGAAAGGCCGATGAAACTAGCGTGGGGAGATGTTCCTGCATTCTTCCCTAACTCTCGGCACGGTCGAGCTGAGGGTCCGGGCGTCCCCCCGATTGTCGTCAATCCGAAAGACCAGGAGGTTGGCAGCGAAGGCATAGTCGCACAGCTGATAACGGCTTACTGCCGCGCGAATCCACGGGTTGCATTGTCGCACCCTGGACCAACTAAGCTGCGAAAGGATCGAGTGAGCCACATTGTGCTGGTAACCGATCTTATAGGTTCGGGCGATCGCATTTATAGGATGCTCGAATCATTTGGGCATGTGGCGACCCTTCGGAGCTGGCAATCGTACGGACTGATCAAGTTTATCGTCGTCGCTTATGCCTCAACGGACACCGGTCTGCGGCGCCTTCAGACTATGCCTCTGCCTCACGAGGTTCGGTCGGTGGTGAGTTCCGCGACCCTTTACACAGCCTTCAGAGGGGCGAGACGCGAGCTAGCTTACAGCCTCTGTCGAAAATATCCGCCCGCAAGGCGCGGCGATCCCTTTGGATGGAAAGGTGGTGGAGCTCTTATTTCGTTCTCTCATGGTTGCCCCAATAACGCACCCGCTATCCTGTGGACCAGAGCGAACTCATGGAAACCAATATTTCCAGGTCGTACTGTTCTGGCCGCGCAAGAAGCTTTCGCTATTGATGACGATGATTTGCTGAGGGAGCGAGCGGAGCGCATACTCAAAGCTACGACCGCGCGAGAACGATTAGATGCCCCAGACGGTCGGCTTTGGCTTTCCACCATGGCGATTTTGGCGGCGAGCGAAGATGGAGCGCGCGGTGCGAGGGAAGTCTCCGCGAGGTTGGGGATACCGCTTCGCGAAGCGGGCTCGCAACTAACGCTCTGTCGGACAGCCGGTTGGATCGCGGGTAAAGGGCGACTTACCGTTTTAGGCCGGCTGGAGCTTAAGCGATTGAGAAGGCGGTTACGTCCTAGAACAGTATTCCCCTCGGATACGAATCCATTCTACTATCCGAGTCAGCTGAGGGCTCCATGACAGCGATTAGGAATGCGCCGCGGAAGCGGCGATGGGCACCACGGGTGTCCAGAGCACCGGATTCTCGATGCTCGCTTCACGTAGCTTGTTTTTCATGCTGCGCACTGGCACGAGCCTTTACCGGCGGCGTCTTAGGTACGCCTCGCGCCAGTACCCACCGAATGGGGTCAAAGTAATGCAAGCATGGAGCCCTCAGCACTATCGCTACGAAGCAGAGCGTCACGGTGTTCAGGATGAGACAATTGACAATGCTATAGCCCGCATAGAGCTGATTGTAGCGAACAACGCCAATGTCACTCCTGTTCTCACTTTGCGTCATTTGAGCGCAATGTCGGGAGTCGAATATGGCTTTCTTCGCTCGGTGATCTCACGTTCGATGATGCGGAAAAAGTATCGCGTTTTTTCTTTGAGAAAAAACGTACCGGGTCGCACTCGATATCGGTTGATTTGCGTGCCGAATGAAGAGCTAAAGACCGTACAAGATTGGATTGTAAGGAATATCCTGCGCCATACGCGGTCGCATCCAGCTAGCTACGCCTACCATCCAAAGTCACGTCCGGAGTTTGCAGCGAAAGCTCACTGCGGCTGTGACTATCTTTTGAAAGTTGATATTCAGGATTTTTTCAACAGAGTAACTGAGGGCAAGATTACTCGCATATTCCGTGATCTTGGCTTTTCGGACCTTGTTTCCTTCGAGTTGGCCCGCCTTACCACCGTTACAGCGCAAGGCATGGAGCTCCCGGAGGGCCTCTCTGAACGTCGATGGCCTGCCATCCCTGCTTACCAATCAAGATATGAGGGCTTTCTCCCGCAGGGAGCTCCGACAAGCCCAATGTTGTCTAATTTGGCAATGCTCGCCTTAGACGAAAAACTTCAGGAGTTGGCAAGCTCGGAAGGCATATCCTATACTCGCTATGCCGATGATCTAACGTTCTCAGCTCGAAAGCCTCATGACTTCGAATCAATAAAGCGATTTAAGCGGAAAGTCCTTACTGAACTCAATGCCGCGGGATTTCGGCCGAACCTACGGAAGACCCATATCCGTGGCCCAGGAACGCGGAGGATTGTTTTGGGAATGCTTGTGGATGGCCAAAGACCTCGTCTTACGAAGGAGTTCAAAGACGATCTGCGCCAGCACCTCCATTATCTGACTTCAGATGATCATGGCCCGGCTACCCATGCGCAAGCCAATAAGACCTCTATAGGTGGAATGTTTCATATAGTTCGTGGAAAAATTGGATGGGCTACGCGCGTAGAGCCCGAGTATGGTAGGAAATGCCTTATCCAATTTCGAACTATCAGATGGCCTCCTATTGAACGCGCCAAGTCAGGAACAACTTCGCTCGATTTCGATATGATCGATGAACCATAGGTTTCACGCGATAAGATGATCAGCGCATTATTCGGACCGGACGGGCGAAGTGCTTTGCCTCATCCCAGGTGTCAATGATGCCGAGACTAGACCAGGATATCCGTTTCGGCTGCAACCGTCGTCTCAATGCGAGACTTCGCGGCGATTACGCCAGTGTAGAGGTCAACCTCGACTCCTGGAGCTTTCAACGTCACGACCAACGAATAGCGTGTCTTACGATTGACGATATCCTTGGCGGCTCGATTGCGCCACCAACCTACAACTGGCTTCACACACAGCAGCTCACGGCTCAACAGCTCGATTGCGGGCCCTGACCAGACGTCGCAGTGCAGGGAGCCTGCCGAAATACTGCCCGGGCCAAACATCCATCGGGCATCGTCGGCGTGAATTGGTGCCCGCGCACCATCCTCGCGCTCTGCGGCATTGACCCGCTGCTTGAAGCGTTCGGCAAGCTCGCCTCGACGCTGTAGGTCGAAGCGCAGCCCGAAGGACTGGTAGCGCTGTGGATCGACATTGGCCGAGAACCCTGGATTGGGATCCACGAAGTACGACAGCGTGACCTTGAGCTCGACTACGGCGTTCTGCAGATCCTCCAAGATCGCAGCTGGAAGCGGGAGTTGGTAATAGTGGCACTCGTTGAATTCTCGCTGACCTTTCAGACGAAACGGCTGGATAGCGGCCTGAGCGACCAGCGCCAGATGGTCCTGCGCCGAAGCCGACGCCCGGTCGAAATCAGGTACCCCATAGCCGAACCGCCTCATCAGCGGGTACCGGTCCTTCTTTCCCGCAGGACTGTTCAGCTGCTCAAGCATTGGTTCGGTCCATTCGGCGCTATGAATCACAAGCGCCCTGATGGTTTCCGGCCAATAGTTTGGGTGCTCGGCCGTGAGCTTTGCGACCATGCGCGCGGCTTGTGCGGTCGCAGCGCTAGTCGCCTGAAACGCGGTAACGGCGTTTGCGCCGGTTGTCGGCGATGTGGTTAGAAGTGATAGCGAATCTAGGCTGAGAACTTCTCGGCGAGCCGGGCTGAGTGCGCGATTACCGGCCTCCAGGACGACTTCCGGCTTAATTGGCGCGCGGGCGTGAGCCCAATTGACACTCGTGCGGCTGTAAGGGCTGAGTTCTCCGGGGCTGGCAAGGCATGACCAATCTTCGTAGCCCACGTCGGAGATCTGATTGAGATCGGTGTATCCGCCGACGGTGATGGCGTTCCAAGCCTGACTCGGATCTTCGGCCGGGTAATCGTCCTGCCGGAAAATCCGAGCGTATTCAATCTCGGCTGGGACATTGCCGGCAGAAATGACGAATAACCTTTTCGGAGCCTCGTCGTCGTCTCCATTCATCGTGCCGGCCGCGGCTTGGTCGATCGCAGCGCTCCAAGTTGATGGGCGGGCACCGGAAACATTGTCGTTAGTCACCGCCATACAGAATATTCGGCTTCTCTCGGGTGCAGCGATCTCCGCCAGCGATACCGCGGTCTGGGTGATCACGCCGTAGGAGTGGGGATCGTTCGGGTCCATATCCTGCGGCGGCAAGAGCTTTACCGATTCCAGCCGATGGTTCAGCCGTCGCTCGGACCGATCGGATAGTGCGGCCGTCAAATCCCCGTGCAGGGCCAAGCCTGCCATAGCCGTGCCGTGGCTATGATGATCATCGACGCCCCAGTCACGGTCGATTGCGTGCTGGTCGGCTGCAGCCAGGGCCGGCTCGATCAGCGAGTGGCCGCGATTGACTCCCGTATCCAAGACGCAGACGGCAGGTACCTCGTTTCCAGGCCATATGATACGTCCGGCGAGATCGTCGACCCATTCGTTTTGGCTTTCCTGGGCGTCTTCAAGGAAGAACACCGGATTGTCGCTCGCGCGTCGAAGCTCGCTGACGACCCCGGTTGCGAAGGTCATCAACTCGATCGCTGCGCGGCGCGCGAGAACGGGGATCACAACCGCCTCCGGGAAATACAGCCGGCGATCGGCGGAGGCGGCACGCAGAGAGAGCCGGCGGCAAACGTCCTCAACGGCCGCTTCATTATCGCGATGCGCCCAGATAGCCCACCACATCAGATGCTGAGGGTTGTCGGGCAGAGCACTAGGGTCGTCGGTCCAGAAGACTTCAAGGCGTGCGCGCCTGATCTCCTCGATTTTCTCTACGCGACTGGCATTTGGGGGATTACCCTTCGGGGAGAGGGGACCTGACAGATAATCATCGAGGATCTGCTGGATGGCTTCTCGCGCATTATCCGGAACATAGAGCGCCACCGTGCGCACGTTGTCGCGGTCCTTAGTCGCCCCTGGGCGTATGCCCTGCTTCTTCCATTCTAAAACGTCGGCACTGGCGCCGGCCCGCAATTCAACTTCGATGTATCCGCCTGCGGCAGGTTCCAGTCTAGGATCTGCACCCCTGAGTTCAGTAATTGCGGCGAGCGCGACATCCAGTTCGTGGCTGAGTTTGCGTCCATGCTCCGCACGGATGCGCGGGACGCTTGAACCACCGCTTCCTGTGCCGGTATAGGGGCTTGCGGTATGGAGCGCCGAAACATCAATGTGCGGAAGCGTGAATCGGCCTGCCATCGGTCAGTGTACACGCTTCTCATCGAGGAAAGCATCGCGCATCTCCCGACGCTGGTTAAGACGTTGCACGACGTCCTCAGTTGCAATCGTCCTCCGTTCATCAAGGATCGCGGTTTTGACTGCATCATCGGCCGCGCGGACGATTTCGGATTGGCTGAGACCGTCGGCTGCCTTGACGATTTTCGTCCAGCCGAGCCTGGCTGATGACATCGGCTTGAGGTTGTTGACGATGATTTGCTTGATCTGGTCGGCCGTCGGCGCTTCAAACTCGAGGACGAGATCGTATCGACGCAACAGCGCTCGATCGAGAAGCGAGGGGTGATTGGTCGAACAAACAATGAGGCTGTCTGTCGAATTGCCCTCTTCCATGAACTGCAGGAATGAGTTGAGGACTCGGCGCATCTCGGCGACATCGTTCGTCGACGTTCTATGCGCGCCAACCGCGTCGAATTCGTCAAAGAGGTAGACGCCGCGGCGCTTTGCGGTTTCGTCGAAAACTAGCCTGAGCTTTGCTGCGGTCTCACCCATATAGCGTGTGATAAGTCCTTCCAGCCGGATCACGTAATATGGCAGATTGAGCTCGCCGGCCAGCGCTTCAGAGGACATCGTCTTGCCCGAACCAGGCGGCCCGACGAACAAAACCCGACGATTAGGAGTGCGGCCATGTTCCCGCAGCCAGTCACGCTTCCTCTGCTGCCGGATCATATCCTCGAGACTGTCGAGCAATCCCGGCGCCAAAACCATGTCCTTTAGCTTGAAGCGTGGCTCGCGAAGCTCGAGAAGTCCTTCGAGGTCGCCTCGAGGCGCCCCGAGAGGAATGGCAACACTTGCTCCTCGGGATTTGCGGGCCCGGGCCTTGTCAACCTCGGCTCGCATTTCATCAGCCGTAGTCCTGTGTCCCTGACGGGCTTCGGATGCGGCGATCTGGAGAGCAATCGAGAAAAACAGGTCATCGTCGCCCTCAGCGCGACTTCGCAACATGGCAAGGATTTGCTTGGCGTTCGACACAGTCATTCTCTCTTCGTTGAGCCATTCTAATACAAAACGGGGCGGCAATATAAGGCGGTGGCGGAGGTCATCCACACTGGGATCGTGCGTCGGAAGCTACAATATTTCCTTACCAGGTACGGCGTAGCTTCGTTCGCAGCGCAGGTAGACCTCCATTCAATTCGAGCTGTCCAACAAGCTTTCGACGATCGAAGTTAGAACATATTAGGAACGTTGACCATGTTGCAAGCAAAGCTTTTTATCATTTGGAATCAGGACTTCATGCAAACGGATGCACGGGTCGAAGGTTCGAACCCCTTCAAGAGCACGATATTGCGACGTGCACGGATTTGCTATCGATATTTTGAACACGACGGCGCGAACCTCGCTTCGAGGCGAGCAGCCATGCCATGCCATAGGCGCTGTGATCCGTGGCCCTGGTAGTTAACGTTGCTCATCCTTGTAAAGGATGACAGTGCCTATTGAGCCCGCACAGGTCACTTCTTTCAGGTCAACGATAGTTAGGTATCGGTGCTAATCGGCCGATTGGGGCGACTCCTCATCTAATCACCCTTCGGTTAGATGTTGCCCAGATTTCGCTAATTCCGAAGCTTTCCAACTAAATGCATTGTTCGTGCCAAGCAAACCGCTCCTAAGCCAAAACGGTTCAGCGAGCGGGATTTGCGGTCGTTTTCACAATTCAACTTTAAAAGCCAAGGAGGCTAAAATGAAGCTGTTAAATAAAGTCGCTTTCATCACTGGTGGCTCGTCGGGCATTGGTCTGGAAACTGCAAAGTTGTTCCAGGCAGAAGGTGCGAATGTCGTTCTGGTCGGCTCTAACGAGGAGCGTCTGGCTGCAGCGGGCAAGGAACTCAACGGCCAGGCTCTTCTCATTCGCGCCGATATCCGCAAGGTCGCCGATATCGAACGTGCGGTCGAAGAAACCCGCACGAAGTTCGGTCGCATCGATGTTGTGTTCGCCAATGCCGGCGCCACCACTGTCGCACCGCTCGAAGCGGCAACCGAAGAATATGTTGCCGAGAACATTGCGCTCAACTTCACTGGTACCTTCTTCACGATCCAGAAGACGGCGCCGATCATCGCTGACGCTGGCAGCATCATCGTCACCACCTCGTTCCTGAACGCGATCGGTTATCCCGGCCTCTCGATCCTTGCCGCCACCAAGGCTGCAACGCGCTCGCTGGTCCGCACCCTGGGCGCAGAACTGGCGCCTCGTGGTATCCGTGTGAATGCCGTCAGCCCCGGCGCGATCGCTACGCCGTTCTACGGCAAGATCGGCCTGCCTGATTCCGTCCTTTCGGAAGTCGCTGCCGGCATCACGCAGAAAATCGGTCTGAAGCGCTTCGGTGAAGCCGCGGAACTTGCAAAGGCCGTTCTCTTCTTGGCGTCCGCAGATTCGTCATACACAACCGGTGCGGAGCTGGTGGTCGATGGTGGTTTGACACAGTTCTGATCTGCGTTTGCCAAGTCAGGGCTACCTGGCCCGCCATCTCGGTATTTTTGTGATGGCGGGCAGCTCGCTTCAAAAGAACGAGCGCTTTAAAATCGGGTCCCTTGTTCTCACGACGAGATCGATAATTCGCCCCAAATCAGCCAGCGCTTCGCGACGTGCGGCACGGCGAAATCGATGAGCTGCCTAAGTCAAAAATCATGCGACAGTTTCAAGAAATCGCGCGCTAGGGCGCAGCGTCGGCAGGCGATTGGCAAACCCGCGGCCAAATAAGGAAGAAACTACTATGTCTACAACATCATCCAAAGTTACTATTGCTTTCTGCCATGGCCTCTGGGCCGATGGGTCTTGCTTCAATAAAGTCATTCCCGCACTTCAGGCTGAAGGCCACGAGGTGATTTCCGTTCAGTACGGTCTCGATTCCTACGAGGAGGATCTGGCGACGGTGAAGCGGACCTTGAACCGCGTCGGCGGTCCTGTTCTGCTTGTTGGTCACTCCTACGGCGGCGCCGTAATTACCGGTACGGGAATGGATGATCGGGTTGTCGGCCTGGTCTACATTACTGCGGTCGCTCCTGACGCCGGCGAGACTGTTCAGGGTCAGTTGAACAAATATCCGTCTGAAATTTTCAACCACCTCGAGATCGAAGACAATCGCATTTGGTTGCGGCCGAGCGGGACTGGGTCCCTTGCAGGCGACCTGTCAGAGGCCGAGCAAAAGCTGGTTTGGGCGACTCAGTTCGCACCGAATGCAGAACTAATTGGCCAGCAGAAGCTGACAGCCGACCAGATCGCTTGGAAGACCAAGCCGAGCTGGTATTTGCTGGCTACTGAGGACCGCACTGTGCATCCTGACCTGCAGCGCTGGGTGTCAAAACGCATGGGCGCGGATGTTACCGAGGTGGCCAGCAGCCATGTACCCATGGTTTCACAGCCTGACGTAGTTCTCGAAGTCATTCGCAAAGCGGCCGCGACCGTACAGAGCCGCTGACCACTTGCCTTCGCCTCATTAGTTGTAGGGAGATCGCCTGACGGCGGTCTTCCTCGCGCCTACGGATCGGCATGGCATTGTTGGTGTCGACCTCGCTCGCAAGAGTGATTTTTCGGCCAGCAACCAATATCGCCTCATGTCGCGACGTAGATCTGCCGTGTCTACACGGGTCTTTGAAACATTCACTCTCGGGGTTTTCAACATGACGATTAGATCCACCGGCTCCGGCTTCTCGCCGACGCGCCGCAGACTCCTTACAGTTGCCGCGATATCGGCGCTTACCGTTCCTGCATTTTCGAGGACTTCGCAGCGGGCTGTAAAAGTCTCCGCCGCATTCAACGATATCAAGGCCATGACCTTTGATATCCAAGGCACCGTCGTCGACTATTATACTCCGTTCATGCGCATCAGCAGCGATATTTCGAGGCGACGCGGGCTGTCGATCGACTGGCACAGCTTTCTCCTCGATTGGGTCGCCGGTGCCTCGGCCACCATCCAGTCGATCGTCGCTGGAACACAGGCATGGGCACCCGCTGGACAGATTTACCGGCATGCTCTCGATACTGTCCTCGATCAACGCAAGTTGACGGACGCCATCGCTGAGATCGAGCGCACCGAACTGATGTCGGTATGGGGGCAGATGCAGCCCTGGCATGATTGCGTCGAGGGGATCGGTCGGCTGAAGCGCAAGTTTACCGTTTCGGCGCTGTCGAACGCAGGAATGGCGCCAGTTATCTCGCTCTCCAAGCGTGGTGGGCTGTTGTTCGACGCGGTGTTGACCGGAGAGCTCATTCACGCCTACAAGCCGGATCCCGACGTGTACAAGTCGGCATGCACTTACCTCGGGTTCAAACCGGAGCAGATCATGATGGTCGCTGCGCATAAGTGGGATCTGAAGGCGGCAAGAGAAGCTGGCTTTAAGACGGCCTTCGTTCCTCGACCCCTAGAGACCGGACCGGGCGGGAAGGTCGACATTGCGCTCGACCCATCCATCGATATCTTCGCTACGAGCCTCGTCGAACTGGCCAGTCTGGCAGGCGTGTAAGCTCTGGGGCTATCGGCAAGATCCAAGTCGGTCCCCGTCGTTATAACGAGCTTTGAACGGACTAAAGCACCCCTGATCCAACTGATTGTCGGGGATCAGAAGGTCATCAGCGTTGGCAAGCTCGCCTTGTGCGGCCCTTTCTTGAACTTCGGGAGTTTTTCTGCTCTAGGATCGCGACTTCAAAACGTTTACGGTGAGTGATTTGGATCGGCTGGAAGCTATGGCGATGCTGGTGTCGTCCGTCGAGGAAGGGAGTCTCTCGGCTGCTGCAAGAAAACTGCGCGTTCCAGTCACCACACTCACTCGAAATGTCAACGACCTCGAGGCACTCGTTGGTACGAAGCTGCTAGTTCGATCGACGCGGAAGCTGAAACTCACAGATGCCGGGTCTGACTACGTTGAGGCGGCAAAACAAATTCTGGAGCAGGTCGATGAGCAGCAGCGTCGTGCCGCTGGCGAATTTACAGCTCCACGAGGCGAGCTTGTCGTCACCACGCCCGTACAAGTCGCGCGCCTGCGGGTGCTGCCGGTTATCGATCAGTTTCTAGCGCTTTACCCAGAGATAAGAATCCGGCTCTTGCAGTCCGACCGAAACGTCGATCTCATCGATTCTCATGCCGATGTGGCGGTTCGGGTTGGTCGCTTGCGGGATAGCAGCCTTGTCGCAACGCGAGTTGGAAGCCTGCGCGTGGTGACGATCGCCAGCAAGGAGCTATTGGGAAGGCGGGGGGAGCCGGCATCACCGGAAGGCCTTCGCGGTTATCCCTGCGTCGTCTTCGATAGCCCCAACCTCTCGCCCTGGCATTTTCGCAACCGGAATACAGGAGAGATTTCGACGATCGCTGAGGTGCCCAGGCTGCTGGTATCGTCGCCGGATGCTGCTGTCGACGCCGCAATTGACAGCATCGGCGCAACGGTCGTGCTGGAGCACGACGCCGACGCTGCTGTCAAAGAGGGAAAGCTGACCTATATCTTGCAAGAGTATGAAGTCGAACCGATCCCGGTTCACATCGTCCATCTTACCCGAAACAACATGCCTTTGAAGCTACGTCGTTTCGTTGACTTCGCTGTGCCTAAACTGCGAGAAGCGCTTGCCGAATTTGGGCGCGTTCCTCCGGTGGAATAGCGGCCGCCCGCCATCTGCGAATAGAGTCGAGATGACGGGTTGTTGCCGATGTAGAATTGCGTCCAACCATAATCAGCAATCAGTTCGTCGCCCGTTGTGGAATACGACTCATCGCTTGCTAGAAACAGCACAGTCCTTGCGAGTTCGGCCGCTGAGAGTGTTCTTTCGGGCGAAATTTTCAGCATTTAGCCGAATTCAGTGGCATGCCGTAGGTTCCAATCTCTTCAAGGCGAAGTGCATGGCTATGCTGGCTTTGCGCCGTCATTTCGGTCATTCAAATCAGTTCCGCCGTTTCCTGAAAGCAGACACAGGGCAGTGATCAAGCAGAAGTGGTGGTTTCGGGACCGAGGTGACATCAGGGGTTAATCACTATGCAGGTCGGCATCCCACGCGATCTGAAGCATACGTCGACCGACCTCACAAAACTCCCCACGAGATACACCGACTAGGCCCATTCGATGCGCGGCCTGTAGCTTCTCTTGGAAGTGCGGCATAGGCGTGCACGCGCATAAATGGCAATGATGTTCTTCGTTCGTTCGTGTCGCTCCACAGTATTCGACGACCTACCGCGCTCGATCACAAATGGCTCGGTGGCATGACAATGCGCAAGCAACGCAAACTGGCTGCATCGTCTCCATCGGG
This sequence comes from Rhizobium sp. 01N424, assembly GCF_056399485.1. Lineage (NCBI taxonomy): Bacteria > Pseudomonadati > Pseudomonadota > Alphaproteobacteria > Hyphomicrobiales > Rhizobiaceae > Rhizobium > Rhizobium sp. 01N424. The sequence continues at coordinate 99,601 of NZ_JBFTRK010000013.1, read as the reverse complement.
ATCGATATCTGACATCTGGAAGAGCGGTCATGCCGTCACTATCTCAAGGAATATCAGTAGCCTAATTAGGGAGGTTGGAATGCCAGAACCTGCCGTTGAGAGTGTCGTGCCGCCAATCGTGGAAATCATGCCTCCTCAGCGATTACTCGCTGGGAGAACCGTCATCTGTGACTGTTGTAGGCAAGCGAAATTACAGTGCGAATTCGATGAGGACTGCTGTGGTATCTGCGAAGAATGCTTGGGTTCTGACCCGATCTGCTTCGAGATGGAATAATATTGGTCACCAATGACCTTTGTCCGGTTTACCGTCGAGATGGACTTCGAGGGCAGGCCTGCCCCACATCGAAGATGTTTCCATGAGATGCGGAACACATGCGCTATCAGGTCACAGTCTTGGGTGCCGATCTATTGGACGATGGTGTCCCCGACACCATTGGATCGGTGAGACTCGATGGGTGTTCCACCTTGCTGCTCTGCGTTTCCGGCAGTCGCAAGCGCGCACTCATGTTCACCAGGTCGGGTAGCGAGCGCGCCTTCATCTTGCGCATCACCTGGCCGCGGTGGGCCTTGACTGTGATCTCGCTGATTCCGAGTTCAAATCCGACCTGCTTGTTCAGCAGTCCTGCCACAACGAGCGCCATGACTTCTCGTTCGCGGCGGCTCAGGGAAGAGTGTCCGTCTCTGATGGACTGAAGCGCACTTTTATCCTCGAGTGAGGTGGCACTTCGGTCGAGGGCATATCGAATCGCATTGATCAGCACGTCATCAGGGAACGGCTTCATCAGAAACTCTAGGGCTCCGGCCTTCATCGCCTTCACTGTCATCGGCACATCGCCGTACCCAGTGATGAAGATAATCGGAATCTCGGTCCGATCCCCTGAAATCTGTTCTTGCAGGTCGAGCCCGTTGAGATCGGGTAGAGAGATATCGAGAATAAGGCAACTTGGGACGGCCGTGCGCTGCTGTTCCAGAAACTCCTTCGCCGATGCGCACATCACCGCCTTCCACCCCTCGAAAGCGATCAATGGCTCAAGGGATTCGCGAACCGAAATGTCGTCATCAACGACATACACGACCGGCACTAAAGGAGCTGATTCCATCTGAGGCATGGTGACTTCTCGTTTCACTGTCATGCGCGGATCGAAACTATCACTTCATCTTCGGCGCAGCAAATCGCTAGGGCGTAGACTCATAACGACCTGATCCAGATGCGGGTGGCGAGTAGTTTTACGGCTGCTAGGAAGTTTTGGGGGTCCTTGTCATATCGAGTGGCAATCCCTCTGAACTGCTTGAGCTTGTTGAAGAAGCGTTCGACGAGGTTTCGCTGCCGATATACCCATGAGCTGAACGGAAAGCTCTCCTTGCGGTTTCGCTTTGCTGGAATATTGGCCCAGGCCCGTTTTGTTTTTGCCAAGGTTCGAAGGGCGTTTGTATCATAAGCCCTGTCTGCCAAAAGTATGGCACCTTTTCCGATATCCTTCAGCATTGGCTCGGCGACCCTGCTGTCGTGCACTTGTCCTGGGGTCAGGTCGATGCCAATTGGACGGCCATCTGCATCGACAAGAGCATGGATCTTCGTCGTCAAGCCGCCGCGGGAACGTCCCATGCAGCCATCGTCTTGATCCCCCTTTTTCCCGTGGCCGCATGTTGATGAACGCGGACACAGGAACTGTCGATCATGACAATATCGCCGTCGAAGGCCCTTGAGACCTCCTCCAGAACATGGTCCCAGACACCCGCCTTTCGCCAACGAACAAAACGATTGTAGCAGGTTGTGTAGGGGCCATAGCGCTCAGGAACATCCGCCCAGGGCGAGCCGGTCCGAAATCGCCACAAGATGCCGTTGATTACGCGCCGGTCGTCAACTCGCGGGACACCGCGAGGCTTGTTAGGAAGAAGCAGCTGGATAATGCTCCATTCGAAATCAGTCAGGTCGAACCGGCGACGGGTCATCTGAGGCCTCCAAATCAAAGCCTCATTGAATCAAAGCCATGCCCGCGTGTGAACCCCGTTTATGAGTGCAGGGCCTAGTTCACTCTCAACGCGGCCTTCAGCGCTGCCAAAAGGCCAGTGTCACTGAAGGGTTTAAACAGGCATTCGGCCTCTCCCAGGTCTCTTTCGTTTGGCGGCGCGTTCTCGTCACCCGTGGCGGTGATGAACACGACAGGGATATGCTGTTGACGCCTGGAAAGCTCTCGCTTCAACTCAGGGCCGGACATTCCGGGCATGGAGATGTCAAGGATCAAACAACGGGTTTCATCGACATGGCCGGACGTGAGAAACTGCTCCGCCGACGAAAACGCCATGGCTGCAAAACCGAATTCCCTCAAAAGGTCGGGCAAGGAGTCACGAATAGACTCATCGTCGTCGACGACCGAGACGAGTGGTGGCCTAATCATCATAGTTTTCCTGCAGCATGCTGTCCGTTTGGCCGTCCGGCTATCCGGTCGCGCACACAGTTGCCGACACCGGGAGAACTTTCCACGGAATGCGGTATGGCGAATGAGAAGGTGGCACCAGGACCACTGTTGGGCACCGCCCAAAGGCGACCATTGTGCCGTTCGACGATGGAGCGACTGACGGAAAGGCCGATCCCCATCCCGCGGTTCTTGGTCGTATAAAACGCCTCGAAAAGTCTGTTCGCTTCGTCAGGCTGGAAGCCGACGCCGACATCTTCAACCGTCAATCGCACACTATTGTCATCGTCTCTGGTCGTCGTGATCACCAACTGTCTCGGACGATCGTCAACGGAGACCATGGCGTCAGATGCGTTCATCAGAAGATTCATGATCACTTGTTGCAATTGAACGCGATCTCCCAGGACAGGGGGAAGCGCGTCTGCGAGCTCGGTTCGAAGCAACACTCGGCTTCTTTGGAGCTCGTTCGATAACAGTGCGGTCACCTCCCGCGTCGCTTCGCTCAGGTCCACCAGTTCATTGTTGGCGGCGTTCTTGACGAACAGCGCGCGCAATCGCTTGATGACTTCGGACGCACGGTTTGCGTCCCGTATCGTGCGTTTTGCTGTTTCGCGTGCACCTTCCACATTGGGGGAGTCCGACGCCAGCATCCTGAGACAGGTTCCGGCGTTAGTGATGATGCCCGCAAGCGGCTGATTGACTTCATGAGCGATTGAAGCCGTCAGGGTACCAAGGCTGGTCACCCGAGCAACACGCGCCAGTTCGGAACGCACCTGGTCAAGCGCTTCCTCCGATAGCTGCCGATCCGTGACGTCCTGGATCGCCCCTATGTATTCGAAATTCTCGTTGGCTCCGCATTGATGGGCGACGAGATGCAGGTGCTTGACCGACTGATCGCCCATGCGCAAGCGATATTCCTCGTCCAGGTCTTCGCCGCGGCGGGCGCGGCCGGCCATATCAAGAAAAAGGGGCATGTCGTCGGTATGCGTCATCCTCGCGATGCTCGCGAAAGATATGGGGCCAGCTTCGAACTCATAGATCCGATAAGCTTGGGCTGAGAATGTGACAGTGTCGGTAGACACGTTCCAGGAGAAGCTACCCGTCCGGCTCAAGTGCTGGGCTTCCTCCAGGAAGGTTTCGCTCCGGCGCAGGGCGGCGGCCTGAGCATGTCCTCGCTGCGCGAGGAACACCGTCAGACCAAATATAGGCCCGACCACGCACCCGACGACCAATACCACCGTCGGCAACATGGAGAATGGCGCATACCCTCCCAATACGAGCGCTCGCCATAGGCCGACGATACCCGTCAAAACTCCAATCACGACACTGAGGGGGAGCCATGGCGGCGTTGGCATGGGATGTGCCTCAACCCGCCAAGCCAACGCAAGCATTCCCACGCCGAGGATCACGAGACCGAATGAAGTATGGAGGGCTGCGAGGGTCACCCCACCCCAGTAGCCAACAACTGCGGCCGCTCCGAAGGCAGTGACGATTGAGCCACCCAGGCCCACCAAGAGGGACGATGTGATCGTGAATGTACTGGGGGCCAGCATCAGCGCCACGGAGCTAAACGCGAAACAGACTGCTGTCAGCGGAGCCATTCTTCCGGGACTTCTCAGGTTCACCGAAATGAAGGAGCTGCCGAGCAGTTCGTCGATACCGGCATCGACCCGGAACACGATCTCGATGATTGTCGTCATGCTGACAAAAGTCACCAATCCAGCGCACAGGAACACAGCCCAACGAGGACCATCGATCGCCAAAGTCAGAAGGGCGACACCACATAATCCGAAGCACAATGCGGCGTTTCGCGTCATTGGCGGCAGAGTGGGCGAGAGCTGTATCAAAGCCGGGCTTTTGACAGTCCAGCCCAAGAGAACGATAGCGCCGAGCGTGATCATCAGAACCGCCGAGACCTTAGCCACATAACTGGGCCACGGCCTTCTTGCGACGGTGTCGATCACATTAGTATCCTTTGGGGCTTGCTAGGCGGTGTGACACACCCTCGCGAAACAGCAGGCGCAACGGGCGGTATTTCATGGGCATGGGCGGCGTCTTCGCAAGTGCGGTGCCCACTAGCCATGTGAAAGTCTGCGCTCGAATTTCTCTGTTGTCTATGGCACCATAGTGTTGGTTTTCCAGCGACAAGGCAAAACCTTGGGGGATGCGGAAGATGAAGGCAAAATCGTTGCCGGATCTGGTAAACATGAACGGACGTTTGCAATGAGCTCGAACGCCCTTTTTCTTCTTTATTGGTATCGCGGGGCAACGTCTTTTTTCGACAAATAAGGAGCCATCGCCAAACGAGCCTCGTTGTACGCAAGCCAGAGCCGTTCGTCCGCTAGAGGTGGGATAGTCACCTCACGCTTGTCAAATCCAACAAGGGCAGCATCGACCAGATCCCCCGCATCCATGACTGCCTCTGGAACGATGGCGTCGACGTCCTTGCCGGAGCGCTCCCAGATTTCGGTTCGCGTCGCTCCTGGGAGGACAACCTGGATCTGAACGTTCCCGGTTGTCATCTTCAAAGCCATCGACAGGCTGAGATTGAGCAGATACGCCTTCGATCCACTATAGACGCCATCCAAGAACTCCGGGGCGAATGCCAGTACCGAAGCTATGTTGATGATGGCACCTGCCTTCCGGTCCATAAATGCTCTGCCTGCGGCGGCGGCCAATACCGTTGGCGCGGTAATGTTGAGGTCGATTAATTGTTTTAGTTCGGCGGCTTTGTTGTCGAGCAACCCTCCGTTCAGATCAATCCCTGCATTGTTGACCAACAGAGTGATCGAGGCATCGGTTTCAATACACCGCTCAATGCTCGCGAGGTCGTCCGAGTTGGTCAGGTCCGCCGCCCGAACCTCAACTTTTTGGCCTGTTTCGGTCCGAACTCGAGCAGCGATTTTTTCTAGGTTCGCAGCATTTCTTGCAACCAGGATCAGGTCGTAACCGCGCCTTGATAGCCTGTCGGCATAAACCGCTCCGATGCCGGTCGACGCTCCGGTGATTAACGCGGTTCCCATCACGGTGTGTTTCACAATAAGCTCCTTTAGCGTCAGGCGATCCCAATCGATTGGGATCCAGCGAACGCGTCAAACCACGTTGATAACCACGTCAACATTGCCACGCGTGGCTTTGGAATACGGGCATGTCTGATGGGCGGCGTCTACGACGGCACGTGCCATTTCCGGGTCAAGTCCAGGGAGGCTAACGTTGAGACGTGCCTGCAGGAAGTACTGACCATCAACCAGACAAAGATCGACTTCTGCGTCGATCGCGAGGTCGGCTGGCAGGGCGATTTTCATTTTGCGAGCCGCAAGCCCCATTGCACCTTCGAAGCATGCCGACCAGCCCGCTGCAAAGAGCTGTTCCGGATTGGTGCCGCTCCCCGCCGTGCCGGGGGACGAAAGCTTCACGTCGAGCCGCCCATCGGAGCTGCGAGACGCACCGTCTCTGCCCCCCGTCGTGTGGGTCTTGCCTGTGTAATAGACTTTTTCAATCTGTGTCGCGGTATCCATTATTTGTCTCCCTTTCTCGGCATCTGTTCTCAAATGCGCGGGTAAGTTCAGACAGAACTCTCCTGGAAACCATTGTACAATAGTATCGACGATACCATCGCATTGGTCGGCGTGAGCGTGCAGCAACGCCGGGCTAGAACGTTTTCAGATGACCTGCGCTCTGCGGATGGCTCAACGGATCTAAACCGATACCTTAGGACAATGGACTTTTGCACGTACTGGCTGCATGGTGTTCGTTAGAAGTCCTGAAAGGACTGCCATGAACAACCCGCTTCGCCATGTCGTTGACGCGCTCCCCGGACTGGTTTGGACTGCTCATCCCAATGGTCAAGCCGACTTTTTGAACAAACGCTGGCTTGAATACACCGGCCTGGTGCGTGAGGAGGCACTAGGCACCGGTTGGCATTCGTGTGTTCATCCCGAGGATCTGGCTGAATTCCTGGCAAGCTGGGAGCGTATGGTCGTATCAGGCCAAGCGGGAGAATTTGAAGCGCGTATGCGGCGCTTCGACGGCGTGCATCGGTGGTTCAACATTCGCGCCAATCCACTCCTCGACCCGGACGACAAGATAATACAATGGTGTGGAATAAACTCGGATATCGACAACCGAAAACGGACCGAGACGATTGGACGCGAACTCCAAGACCGCTATCGCTCGATCGTCGATGGGCTGCCGTCAATAGTCACCCTTTTATCCCCCGACGGTCACGTCGAACATGCCAATAGGCACATGCTTGAATATCTCGGCACCACAAGCGAGGAGATGCGCGGGCGTGCGGTTGGCCAGGCTTTTCACCCCGAAGATCGCCCCGAGGTATTAAAAAGGTGGGAACGCTCTGCTGCATCAGGACAGCCATACGATTTCGAGGCTCGTCTCCGGCGCGCAGACGGAGCGTATCGGTGGTTTCACACGCAAGGATGCCCGTTGCGAGCCTCAAATGGAGAGATCTCCGTTTGGTACTTTCTGCAGACCGATATCGAGGACCGCAAACGCGCGGAAGCACTGCTGTTCGGCGAGAAGCAATTGCTAGAAATGGTCGCAAGAGGTGACTCTTCACCCGCTGTGCTGGATGCGCTTTGCCGACTGGTCGAGAGCACTGCTGACGGCTGCTACTGTAGCGTTATCCTGGCGGACCAGAGCGGACAGCGCGTTGAGCAGGGTGCAGCTCCCAGTATCCCTGCCGAATTTATTGATGCCCTAATCGGCAGACCGATCAACGCCGAGTCTGGACCTTGCGGGATGGCGACGTTTTTGAAAGAGCAAGTCACTTCGGAGGATATCAGCACCGAAACGCGCTGGCCGACCTGGTGCCCTGTCGCTATGGAACACGGCCTTATGGCCTGTTGGTCAACCCCGATTTCATCATCGACCGGCAGGGCGTTAGGCGCCTTCGCGATCTATCACAGGGAACCAAGCACGCCCACCTCAGTCCTCCGTGAACTGATTGAACAGTTTGCGCATATTGCCAGCATTGCGGTCGAAGGCTTGCAGAGCGGAGCGGCCCTCAAGCGAAGCGAGGCATGGTTGCGCGAAGCGCAACACCTGAGCTCGACCGGAAGCTGGTACTGGCGAGTAGCGGCGGACACATTGGAGTTTTCCGAACAGACCTGCGTCATCTATGAACTTGATCCGCTTCAGACAATTACCCTCGACGTCATCGCATCACGCATACACCCCGAGGATCTTCCCATTCTTCAGGAGATGATCGATATCGCGCGAGGTCCGGCCGATGACCTGGACTACCTTTACCGCGCGCAGATGCCGGATCTGTCCGTGAAGCACCTTCATCTGGTGGCTCACGGCTCTCGCGACAAAAATGGTCAGCTCGAGTACATCGGCGCGATCCAGGATGTGACGCAGCGCCATTTGGCCGAAGAAGCTCTGGGACGCGCCCGGTCCGAGTTGGCTCATGTTGCACGCGTCACGACACTTGGCGTTCTGACCGCATCGATCGCCCATGAGGTCAATCAGCCCCTGCTGGGAATCGTCACCAACGCGAGCACCTGCCTGCGCATGCTGGCGGCCGACCCACCGAACATCGAGGGCGCGCGCAGGACCGCCGAACGGTCCATTCGTGACGGTCATCGTGCAGCCGATGTTATCACCCGGTTGCGCTCGCTTTTTGGCACAAAGGGCACCACGACAGAACCAGTAGACCTCAACGAAGCCGCTAGGGAAGTTATTGCGCTCACATCGAGCGAACTGCAGCGTGCTCGGGTGAATTTGCAAGCCGATCTCGCGGGCAAGCTGCCGCTTGTTTCGGGGGATCGAGTGCAGTTGCAGCAGGTTATCCTCAATCTGCTGCTCAACGCCTGCGATGCAATGAGCGAGATCCATGACCGGCCCAGAAAGCTCATTATTCGGACCCGACATCAAGCAGACGACAGGGTAGACCTCTCCGTTCAGGATGTCGGAGCTGGCTTGGAATGGCAGGATCTCGAAAAGCTGTTCGAGGCGTTCTACACCACTAAAGAGACCGGAATGGGCATGGGGTTGTCCGTCAGTCGTTCAATCATTGAAAGTCACTCCGGAATTCTGTCTGCAACACCAAATCAGGGCCCCGGAGCGACGTTCTCCTTCTCCTTGCCAATCTCGGAGAGCGCTGAATCCGTCGGCAGGACCATCGTTCGTATTCCGCCGTTAAAACTCGTAGACGTCTCAAGGCATCCGCAATGATCGAATATCCGCTTGTTTCCATCGTCGATGACGACGAGTCCGTCAGGGATTCTCTGCCGGACTTGATAATTGAGCTTGGCTTTGCAGCGCGAGCATTCTCTTCCGCAGAAGAGTTCCTCGCCTCAGAGGATCAGGGCAGGACCGGTTGCCTCGTCCTTGATGTTGCAATGCCAGGAATGTCGGGTCCGGAGCTTCAGGAAGAGTTGAGGCGAAACGAGATGGAAATCCCGATCATATTTATCACCGCCCATGGCGACGATAACGTTCGGCCTTTGATGATGGCGCGCGGAGCAGTAGAATGCCTATTCAAGCCGTTCACGGACATCGCCCTGCTTGCCGCTCTCAACGCGGCCTTTGGCAGATCCTAATTTTCCTCGCGGGGACGTATGCTCTGCACGACATGCCGATGTCATGCAGAGCTTACGGTCGTCTTAAGCCGGCCGTCCTTCAAACGATGTCAAAAGCAATGCTTTAGTATCGCCGACACCATCGTTCAATATATTTGGTGCCGTCGCCATGATCTGAATAGCTCAGCGTTTGCATGATGCAAACAGCATTCACATGAGGTGAGGAGCATCAGCATGACCGCGAAATCATTTCCACAAACAAGACGGGATTTTCTTTCGGTCTCGGCAGCCACATCAGTCGCACTCTTGGCGAGCACGACTGCATTCAGCGTGTTGTCGCCGCAAGTGGCCACCGCTGCAACGAGTGGCGCGATACGTCCGTTTCATATCGACATTCCGGAAGCTGCGCTCGCCGACTTGCGCCGTCGCGTCCAGGCCACACGATGGCCGGACCGCGAGACCGTCAACGATCGATCGCAAGGTGTGCAACTGGCGAAGCTTAAGCCGCTCGTCGAATATTGGGGAACTGGCTACGACTGGCGAAAAGTTGAGGCGAAGCTCAACGCCCTGCCGCAGTTCATCACGGAGATCGACGGGCTGGACATCCAGTTCGCACATATCCGCTCGCCGCACGAACAGGCTATGCCGATGCTCATGACGCATGGTTGGCCGGGCTCAATCATCGAACTGCTGAAGGTCATCGAGCCGCTGACCAACCCAACCGCTCACGGCGGCCGCGCCGAGGACGCCTTCCATCTCATTCTTCCTACGATGCCCGGTTACGGCTTTTCCGGCAATCCGACGACCACGGGCTGGAGTCCGGCCCGGATGGCAACCGCTTTCCACGAACTCATGCTGCGACTTGGCTATCCGAAGTATGTCTCTCAAGGTGGCGACTGGGGTGCAATTATCTCGGAAATTCTTGCGGTCCAGGCTCCTGAAGGGCTGCTCGGCATCCACATCAATATGCCAGGTACCTTGCCGCCGGACGTGCTGCGTCACCTGCTGAACTTCGACCCAGCGCCGACTGAACTCTCTGATCGGGAGAAGATCGCTTATGACCGACTGCTTCATTTCTACCGCGACGGCTTCGGATACGCCGCGATGATGAACCAGAGCCCGCAAACAATCGGTTATGCATTGGCTGACTCGCCAGTGGCGATGGCGGCATACTACTACGATAAGTTCGCTGAGTGGACCGACACGGGCGGCGAACCTGAAAAGGTCCTCACCAATGACGAGATGCTCGACGCGATCTCCCTCTATTGGCTGACGAACACGGGGACATCCTCATCACGGTCATATTGGGAAGGTGCCCAAGCCGGCGGCGGTCCATTCAATGCGTTTGACATCCCAACGTTGCCAGTCGCGGTCACAATTTTCCCTGCGGAAATATACCGTGCGCCAAAAAGCTGGGGCGAAAAAAGCTTCGGCAATATCATCCACTGGAACGAAGTCGACAAGGGTGGCCATTTCGCCGCGTGGGAGCAGCCCGAGCTTTTCTCCGCCGAGTTGAGGACTGCGTTTAAGTCCCTCCGCTCGTCCATTTGAGCACCTGACGGCGCCGACCTCGGTGGGCGCCGTCGAACAAATAGGTGTCGCCGCTCCGTCGCCACGAGCATTTCAAAGGATTTGTTGCGTCGATGAGCATGAATCAAGTGAGATCCCAGAGGAAGTAAAATGGACAGGTTGTTGACGAGCGTCCTTGACGCGCATGGTGGATTGCAAAATTGGTCGAAGGTCACCAAGCTAACGGCTGAAATGACGCTCGGGGGTCCTTTTTGGGCAGCCCGTGGATGGCCAGGCATTTTCGACAGGCAAACCGTCGTCGCAGATCCACATCGCGAGCACATTACCTTTTCGCCATTCACTGCGGAGGGGTACACGTCCGTGCTGGACGTAGCGCCTGAGCGTGTTGCACTGACGACGTCGGATGGTCGCGCGGTTCAAGAGCGCCTCAATCCGCGCGAGTCCTTTCCAACAGTCTTTGACCCCTTCACCACGCCATGGGACGCGATCCAGGTCGCATACTTCACCAGTGCGGCGGTATGGAATTACCTCACAGCGCCGTTTGTTTTTGTGCAGTCTGGTGTCATAGCCACGGAGATCAATCCCTGGACCGAGGACGGCCAGATTTGGCGACGACTGGCTGTCAGTTTCCCGACATCTATCGCCAATCATAATGCCGATCAGACTTTCTATTATGATGAGTCCTTTCTTCTTCGGCGGATGGACTACTCACCGGATGTGACGGGCAAACCGCCTGTGGCGCACTACACCTTCGATCACAAAACGTTCGACGGGTTCGTTTTTCCAACCCGTCGCCGAGTGTTTCTTCACGACGCCGATGGGGTCGCGGACCAGGGATTCGCGCCCATTACGATTGACCTTGCGACTGTCAAAGTTGAACGCCAGTAGCGGACAGCGACCGTCGTCACGAAAACGTAGATCGCAAAGTGTTGGAGGAGCTTCAATGTCCACCGGGTTCAGCGGCCAACGCCGCCAATTTCTCGCTATCGCAACTGGGACTTTAGCCCTAGCACAAGCTGTTACGATCCGTCCTGCGCGCGCGAACTCAGCAGAGGCGGTATCGAACGACACCGCGCTGGCTAACCTCACAAGCAAAACTACGTATGCCTCGGTGAAACAGATTAAAGCCGGCGTCCTTGATGTTGGATATGCGGAAACTGGCCCTGCCGATGGGCCTGTTGTTATTTTGTTGCACGGTTGGCCCTACGACATTCACACCTACGTCGACGTTGCGCCCTTGCTGGCATTGAAGGGTTTCAGGGTGATTGTCCCTTTTTTACGCGGCTATGGCACGACGAGGTTCTTGTCTGCGGACACACCGCGCAATGGCCAACAGGCTGCGCTTGCAGTCGACGTCATCGCGTTGATGGACGCCCTGCATGTTGACCGGGCCATCATTGCCGGATGCGACTGGGGCGCAAGGACCGCATGTATCCTTGCCGCCCTATGGCCGGAACGCGTTAAGGCATTGGTGTCGGTGAGCGGATATCTGATCGGCAGTCGGGAAGCGAATAAGATGCCTCTGCCCCCAAACGCCGAACAGCAGTGGTGGTATCAGTTCTATTTCGCGACCGAGCGCGGACGTGCTGGATATTCTGTGAACCGGCAGGACTTTGCCAGGCTTATCTGGCAGACCGCATCGCCAAGCTGGAAGTTCGATGATGCAACGTTCGAGCGGACCGGCCGATCACTCAACAATCCAGATCACGTGGACATCGTGGTGCATAATTATCGCTGGCGCCTGGGGTTGGCAGACGGGGAATCGAAATACGATGACCTGGAAAAGCGGCTCGCACAAAGCCCGGTTATTACCGTTCCGACGATTACTCTTGAGGGGGATAACAATGGTGCCCCACATCCGCTTGCGACTGTCTATGCAAAGAAATTCTCGAGCAGATATGAGCATCGGATTATCAGTGGCGGCATAGGACATAATCTGCCACAGGAGGCGTCGCAACCTTTCGCTCACGCCGTCATCGATATCGGGGGCTCTTGACACTCCTTGTAGCGTTGTCGGTGCGGAATGTTAGGCTGTGCCAAGAAGGCGTCTGAAGCGCATCTCGTCCTTCACTCGGTCTAACCTGCCGTCTCACAAATGTTCCCCCTTCGCCTCGTTCTTGCCTATGCATCGACTTCGACAAGCTTAAGGTCCGCGAACGGGCCGGCACATCCCCGGAAGGAAGCCCGATGATGGAATATCACGCTCGGACGGCGCCAGGAAAAACCCAGCCTGATGGCTGATTTGAGTTAGTCCAGACTTCCGCAGTCACGCCTTGGATGTCTGCTCTTCGCAATGACCGTCTAGCAACGGACAGTCCGCCTCCGGCCCCAAATCAGCCTTTCCCCCTTAAGTGAAACGACTCTCCCCGCTGTGGCATCTCAGCGCGTTAGCTCTATTCAAATAACAGGGTCGTTGGTTCAGATCCCTTCAAGGCGTAATACGCGAGCAACGGATTTTGCTCGCGTCTCCTTAGGGTGCGTTTTCTACTGCATGCGGAAGGCCGGGCGTCGATGAGAGGCCGGTTGGGCCGACCCATCAGTCCATTATACAGGATCGCGGTCGCTCAGCCGTCTTCGCCCGGCATGCCTGCCGGCTCAGGAGAGCAACTCAGCTCGCAGTTTTGCCGCTGGCCCGGCGAAACTCATCCGAGGTCTCGTCGAGAAAGACGTACAGCGCTGTAATCTTGCCATCGCGGACGGTGATCACGTCCCAGCCGGTATATTCAGGCGCTTCGCCGCGCGGCCCCGAACCCCAAGCCATCCGTCCGGCGTTATGGAGCACCTGCGGCTTGCCATGTGGTGTGTAGACATAGTGCGGATGCGTGGCTCTTAGGTCGCCAGCGAACTTGTCGATCGCATCGTGGCCGATGATTGCACCGGGAGGAACGTAGAGGACGCCGTCCCCTGCCCAGAGTTCGCCGATCGCGGCACGCCGGCGGTCGTTGTCGCCTTCGCCGAAGACCTCCTGGAGGTTCCGGTCAAGCAACTCGCGGATACGCTCCGCGGATTCATTAGACTGTATCATGACATCTTTCCTTGAGAAGACGCCGACCTCGGCCACGACATTGCGCCAAGGTTCCAGGCGACATGTGGGACTTCAGATTTGAGCCTGGCCGCCATCGACGAAGAGTTCGATACCGTTGACGAAGCTCGCGTCATCGGAGGCAAGGAACAGCACGGACTTGGCGATCTCTTCCGGCTGGCCGACCCGACCGGCAGGAATCAGGCTGGCGAGATAGTCCCTTGTGCCCTGGGCCTGCGTGCCACCACCGAACAATTCGTCCAGGCCGGCGGTGTCCGTGACGCCAGGGCTGATCGCGTTGACGCGAATGTGGCGATCCTTCAGGTCGAGCATCCAGTTGCGGGCGAAGTTACGCACCGCGGCCTTGGTCGCCGAATAGACGCTAAAGGCCGGTGTGCCGGAAATGCTGGTGGTAGAACTCGTCAGGATGACGGAGGCACCGTCCTTCAAAAGCGGTAGCGCCTTCTGAACCGTGAACAGGACGCCCTTCACGTTGGTGTCGAACGTGCGCTGATAATGTTCCTCGGTGATCGCACCGAGCGCGACCATTTCGCCGCCACCGGCATTGGCGAACAGCACATCGATCTGTGCGTGCTTCTGTTGGACGGCGTCATAAAGCCGGTCGATATCGGCAAGATCAGCCATGTCGCCCCGCACCGCAGTGACCCGACCGCCGATCTGCTTTGCGGCTGAATCCAATGCTTCCTGCCGGCGGCCGGTGATAAATACCGAAGCACCCTCTGCTGCAAACGCCTTCGCCGCGGCGAGGCCGATACCGCTGGATCCACCCGTCACCACCACGACCTTGTTGTTGAACCTATTCGTCATCGTCTTTTTCCTTCAAAACCGGCGAAGTGCCGTCGCTTTCGAATATGGAAGATGAACGATGAGGCTTGTAGTCAACGAGTTTGACACGTACCGTTCCATGGGAGGAACGCTGGATGCGGATTGATCTGAACGATTACGCCTATTTCGCCGAAGTCGTCGCTCATGGCGGCTTTGCCGCCGCAGGACGGGCGCTGCGTGAGCCGAAGTCTAAACTTAGTCGAAGGATTGCCGGCCTTGAGGAGCGGCTAGGCTTGCGATTGATCGAGCGGTCGAGCCGCCGTTTCCGGGTGACTGACACTGGCCAGGCATTTTACGAGCGATGCAGAGCAATACTCGCGGAAGCCGAACAGGCGGAAGCGCTGGTCGCGCAGGCGCAGGCTGAACCGCATGGCCGCATCCGCTTCAGTTGCCCAACAGGGATGGTCGCGCCCATTTCGGCATTGATGTCATCCTTCCTGTTACGCTTTCCGAAAGTGCGGCTCCAGCTGGTGGCAACCGACCGGGCGGTGGATCTGATCGAAGAACGCATTGATCTCGCGCTTCGCGTCCGCGCCAGCCTTACCTCGGATGCAGCCCTGACCATGCGGTCGCTGGGAGCCTCGATCCGCATTCTGGTTGCCAGTCCTCAACTTGCCAGCCAGGTGGCCAACATCGAGCATCTGAACACCTTCCCGACATTGGCAACTGACCATGCGTCGGACGATCTCGAATGGCACCTGGAAGCGGAGGGTGGGCGCAAGCATGTCGTTCGCGTCCAGCCGCGGATGGGATGCGAGGACATGGCAACCGTGCGCGATGCTGCAATCAATGGCCTGGGTATTGCGCTGCTGCCCGATCATGTCTGTCGCGAGGCGCTGGAGGCTGGAAAGCTTGTGCGCGTGTTGCCAGCTTGGGGTGGGTTACAGGGTATCGTGCATCTGATGTTTACGACGAGACGCGGCCTGTCACCTGCCGTCCGGGCGCTCATCGACCATCTCGCTGCCGGCTTTCCGCGCGACGCCCTCAGTAAACGCACGTGACGCGGTGTATCTGCGTAGCTAACCCGCCAACTGCTCTTCGTAACGCAAGGCCCAGTCCCGCAAGGTCGCAAAGGTCGGCATGAGGACGATACCGGCCTGCGAAAGCGCATATTCCACCCGTGGCGGTATCTCGGCGTACGCGGTGCGAATGACAATGCCGTTGCGCTCGAGGTCGCGAAGCTGCTCGGTCAGCATGTGCTGAGTGATACCCGGCAGCGCACGACGCAGTTCGCCGAAACGCATCGGCCCAGCAACCAGGCTACAGACGATCTCGATCTTCCACTTACCGGTGATCGCCCGGATCGCTCGCTGAAAGCGCATGACGTCGATCGGCTCAGGTCCCGTGCAGCCATCGCAATCTTCGCCATATATCCGCGGCTCTATGGTCTGGTTTTTCATACTACCTCTGAAAATTCATCCTACTTGCCAATTTTCATATGCTTCGCAATGACTGGTCGCAAGGACAAGTGAAGGTATGGAAAATCATATGACCAAGATTCTTATAACGGGTGGTTCAGGGTTCCTTGGCAGCCATTGCATCGTAGCGGCGCTCGCCGCGGGGCAGGAGGTTCGCACGACGCTTCGCAGTCTCGACAAGGCAGGAGAAGTCCGCGCCATGCTCGCGGCAGCCGGTGTCGATCCCAAGCACGAGGTCGCATTTTATGAAGCTGATCTGGGGCATGACGAAGGTTGGAGCGACGCTGTCACGGGCTGCGACTATGTTCTGCACACTGCCTCTCCGTTTCCGTCAGTCCAGCCGGACGACCCTAACGACCTGATTGCGCCGGCGCGTGACGGGACCTTGCGTGTTCTTCGCGCGGCCAGCCGTGCCGGCGTGAGGCGCGTTGTCCTCACATCCTCCTTTGCCGCCGTTGGGTACGGCACGGAAGCACCAAGTCATGTCTTTACCGAGGATGACTGGACGCCGGTGGATGCACCAAATCAGCCATACATCCTGTCGAAAGCCATCGCGGAGCGTGCTGCATGGGATTTCGTGAAGGACAGTGGAACACCCGAGCTGAGTGTCGTCAACCCAACCGGAATATTCGGACCCGTGCTCGGCCCTCAGCTTTCGACGTCAATTCAGATCATCAAAGGACTGCTGGACGGAGCCTTTCCACCTGAGTTGCCGGATATATGGTTCGGTGTGGTCGATGTGCGCGACGTCGCCGACCTGCATCTGCGGGCCATGATTGATCCGTACGCGGCGGGCAAGCGCTTTATTGCCGTGAGCGGCGAGCCAGTATCTCTGTTGGCGGTTGCCACCATATTGCGCGAGCGCTTTCCAGAATTTGCCGCCAGAGTTCCTAGTCGTGGCGCCTCTTCCTCAGCTAGCGCGAGCCATAGACGCTCCAGCAGTGACAAGGCGAGGCAGAGGCTCGGGTGGAAGCCACGCACAAGCGAAGAAGCAATCGTCGCCAGTGCTGAAAGTCTTATCCAATTGAAATTGCTAGAAGTCCTAGATTGATTTCGAGGGGTGCGAGAACTTTCACAAAGGAATCGGGAACGGAAGCTTGGTCGATGTGCGATGAGAATATCGCGTACCCAACGGCGCAGCCGACTGTTCGACTACTTTCAAGGCGATAGGCTCGGTGTGAAACACAGGTCTATATACAACGGTTAACGCCTACGGCGATCGCAACGTCTCGCAAATGGTAGAGGCTGGAGGCTGTAAGTCCGCCTTCAGCTTCGGTGCCGCGGTCTCAGTGTAGGACGCTACTGGACGGACCCAGCTGGTACATAATTTTTCGAAATTCTTGGTCCTGTTTCCTGATCCAGCGCGGAATTATATCCAGCGTGCGATAAGGAGAAATCCAATGAACTTCCGAACCATCATCGCGGCTACCTGCACCACGCTTTCGGTTTTTGCCGGCTTGACTGGTCTTCCGAAAGACGGCCAAGCCGAACCGCTTGTAGCCGAGGCAGATATCAACACGAGTAAACCCGCAGCAGATATACCGGACACCGAATTGACACGCGACGCGACGCGCCTGGTTCGCGAGGCGGAGGGCGACTTTCTGTTCGAGCACTCTGTCCGCGTCTATCAGTGGGCCGCGCTGGCGGGCAGACGCAAAGGGCTCATCTTTGATCCTGAGCTACTATATGTGGCGGCTTTGTTTCACGATTTTGGCCTCACGGACAGGTATGGTCAGAGCCATCTTCGCTTCGAAGTCGACGGCGCAAACGCCGCACGTGATTTCTTGCGCGGCCACGGCGTGGCCGAAGTTTCACGCGAGAATATCTGGCTTGCGATCGCGCTCCACACGACGAATGGCATTTCCGCCAACCTTTCCCCGACCGCGGCACTGGTTGCCGAGGGCGCCAATGTGGATTTAGTTGGGGCAGGCTACGATGATTTCACGACTGCAGAGCGTAACGCAGTGGAGGCGGCCCATCCCCACCCGCCACACTTTGCGGATGGCTTCATGGATATTCTCTACAAGAGCCTTGGGCATCGTCCGGAGACGACACAGGGCACAGGGCTTGCTGATGTCATGGCTTATAAAGATCCTGCCTTTCGCCGCAGGGACTTCAGCAATTTGATGCGCAATTCGAAATGGGCTGTCGGCGATTAGGCGCACAGGCAGAAGTTCCGAGCTTCCACGAAAAGCAACTCAAGGAGTTCATGATGACATTCGAAACCACTAATCCAAATCCCGAACAAAGGGATGCATCCGTGATGGCGTGGCGCGTCCATAATTTCGGCTCGCCAGAGGTTATGAAATTCGAGCCTGTTCCCAAGCCGGCACCTGGTCCAGGCGAGATTCTGATCAGGGTCAAGGCCGCTGGAGTGGGGCCATGGGATGGATGGATCAGGGCCGGCAAGAGCGCCTTGCCTCAGCCCCTGCCGCTGACGCTTGGCTCTGATCTTTCCGGAGACGTCGTTTCCATTGGCGCCGATGTGGCCGGTCTTGCCGTTGGAGACCCGGTCTATGGCGTAACCAATCCGAGATTCATCGGCGCATATGCGCAGTTTGCGGTGGCGTCGGCGGAGATGGTGGCTCGCAAGCCTGCAACTATCAGCTACGTAGAGGCTGCCTCCATACCGGTGATCGCAGTGACTGCCTGGCAGGGCCTGTTTGATCAAGCGCGGCTCGTCGCCGGGCAGAAGGTGCTCATCCATGGTGCCGCTGGAAATGTCGGCGCTTACGCCGTGCAGCTTGCGAGCCGTGCGGGTATTGAGATCATCGCCACCGCCGCCAGCAAAGATTTTCCCTACCTGCGTGAACTGGGCGCAGATACTTTGGTCGACTATCACAGCGAGCGCTTTGAAGACGTTGCCCGCGATGTGGACGCTGTCCTTGATCTCGTCGGCGGCGACACCCAAAAGCGTTCGTTCCAGGTCCTGAAGCACGGCGGCAAACTGATCTCGGCTGTCTCACCACCCGACCAGGATCTTGCAAGTGAGCATGGGGTAGAAGCCGCGTTCTTTCTTGTCAGCGTCGGAACCGAGCAGCTGAAGAAGATCGCCGAGCTGATCGACGATGGCGCTTTGAAGACGCGTGTCGGGACGATCCTCCCGCTTGAGCATGCGTACGAGGCTCATCTGATGCTGGACGGGGTGCGTAGTGCGCCAGGGGGCAAGATTGTTCTCTCCGTTTAAGCTAACTGCCCTACAAGATCTCGTAGAGCTGGTTCAGGGTAAAGCGGGCAAGCGTGAGTGACGTATCGCCTCGAGCAGTCGATCACAGGATCGGTCGAGATTCTTCATCGGCGTCGTCGCGACGCCGAGAAGGAGCCCGGATGCCGCGTCGTCGGACGACAGGTACCAGGCCGACAGCGGCGATGGCGACATTCCAAAGCTGAAAGCTGCGCGAGCAGCTGCCACGTCTGATACATCCTCGGGCAATCTCAGTAAGACGGCCAAACCGGTCGCCTCGGCCCTATCGATACCAACACGCGACCGCAGGTAATCCAATAGCGCCTCTTGCCTGGCTGCGTAGGCGCGCTTGGTTCGGCGCAGATGGCGGATATAGTGACCCTCCTGCATGAACTCCGCGGTGGCGACCTGTATCGCAGGTCCAGGGGCCGGCGCCAGGCAGGCTGCCATCTCGGAGAACCGGCCGACTAGATCGGCCGGCGCGACAATGAAACCGAGCCGTATTGCCGGGCTGATCGTCTTGCTGAACGAGCCGATGTGGATGACGCGCCCGCCCCGGTCGAGTGATGCCAGCGCCGGCGCGGCGCGTCCCGTCAACTGAAGCTCACTCAGATAGTCGTCTTCGATGACCCATGCGCCAGCGTTGCTGGCCCATTCGAGGAGACCAAGACGTCGATCAAGCGACATCGTCGGCCCGAGAGGGGCTTGCTGCCCTGGAGTGACGATAGCAATCTTGGCGTCGGGATGCTGACGCAATCCGAAATCAATATCGATGCCATCCGCATCGACGGGAATTGGTGCGAGTGAAAGGCCGGAAAGCTCAAGGCCTTTTCTTGACCAAGGGAATCCCGGATTTTCGACCCAGGCGGCATGGCCAGTCAGAGCCAGGACGCTGAGCGTCAAGCCGAGGCCCGCGCCGAATCCACCGGTGATGATCACCTGCGAGGGCGAGCAGTTGATCGCTCGGGCGACGGCGAGGTAGGAGGCAATCTCCCGTCTGAGCTCAAACTCGCCGCGCGGATCGGGATAAAGAGGCAACGCACCTGCCTTTATGCGGGCAGCCTTCGCGTGGATGCGTGAGAACAACGTCGCTGGGAAGGTGTCGGTTGCTGGGACGCCCATCTGGAAGAACGCCGGTCCCCGCGTCATCTCCAGATAGGTCTCCAGAAACGAACCTGCCTGTGGCAGAGGGTCGCCTTTTTTGACCGCATGGGGGCGCTGCGCAACCCGTGTACCTGAGGCTCGTGACGCTTCGATCAATTGTGCGGCTGCGAGTTTTGCGTATGCAGTTCGAACTGTTCCCCGAGCGACACCAAGCTGGACAGAAAGATCCTGCCATGACGGCAGGCGTGCGCCGGGCACCAACACCCCGCATTCAATTGCCGCGGCCATCGCTTTGCGGATCTGCTCCGACAAGGATGTTTTGGCTGAGCGGTCGAGATTCAAGTTCAGGGGCTTGGTCATGAGCCATGGTACAGGATTTTGCTTCGTTTTTGGTACTTTATTCTGACCTTCCGGCTGGCCATCTTTCCAGTATCAGAAGGAGAGACCCATGAAAATCCGCACCATCCTCCCCGCGATCTGCGTCGCACTCGTCTTTAGTCTCGGCGGGCATGCCTTTGCCCATGACGGTCAGGCCGAAACGGTCATACCCAAATTCGATCAGGCGATTGCTAATATCCCCGGTAAGTCGCTTCGTGTCGTAGAGGTCACTTATGCACCGGGCGCAGCATCGCCGGCACATAGCCACGCCAAATCCGCCTTCATCTATGCCTATGTGCTTGCAGGCGCGATTGAATCGAAGGTGAACGACGGCCAAACCAGGGTCTACAAAGCCGGCGACAGCTGGTTTGAACCACCCGGAGCGGTCCATTCGGTGAGCCGCAACGCGAGCAAGACAAAACCAGCCAGGTTGCTCGCCGTCTTCGTTGTCGATGCTGACGAGACCACCCTTACCACCCCGATCAAATGAATGGGATCCGGGCGCACCGAGCCGCGCGGCGCGATATCCCAAGTCATGCTGGGCGGCCTAGCCAGCCGGGTGCTAGTTTATCGACCGGTCTCGCAGCAAAGGAGATACTGATATGAACACAGACGAGCTTTCCAACTTAGGAATTCCTGACAGCAAACTCAGTCGCGATGTGACGCAGTTTATTCGC
Organism: Rhizobium sp. 01N424; assembly: GCF_056399485.1. Classification (NCBI taxonomy): domain Bacteria; kingdom Pseudomonadati; phylum Pseudomonadota; class Alphaproteobacteria; order Hyphomicrobiales; family Rhizobiaceae; genus Rhizobium; species Rhizobium sp. 01N424. Next base: position 78,483 of record NZ_JBFTRK010000013.1, on the reverse strand, counting down.
GACACGGAGGGCGACCTGCTCTTCCATCATTCTGCGCGCGTCTTCTGTTGGGGCGCCATGACAGGCAACCGGAAAGGCATGACCTTCGATCCCGAGCTGCTCTACACGGCTGCGATGTTCCACGACATCGGCTTGACCGCGCACTACGAGAACAGCCAGCTGCGCTTTGAGGTCGATGGGGCCAATGCTGCCCGCGATTTCCTCAAGAGTTACGGCGTCACTAACAACGACCTGCAAATCGTCTGGAACGCGGTCGCTCTACACACGACGCCGGGCATACCGGAATTCATGGATCCCGAGATCGCGCTGCTTCAGAGCGGGGCCGGCATGGATGTGGCCGGCCGCGGCTATGATCAATTCACCGATGAGGAACGGCAGGCCGTTGTCAAAGCTTTTCCGCGTGAGGATAACTTTAAGCACGGGATCATCGACGCGTTCTATCACGGCATGAAGCACCGGCCCCACACCACTTTCGGCACCTTCAATGATGACGTGCTGGCATTCAAGGACCCGAAGTTTCAGCGGGTCGATATGTGCAGCGTCATCCTGGGTTCAAGCTGGCCCGGCTGATTCCGGCGGCGAATACTGGTTCAGGAAACCGACCGCGTATTACTATAGGGCCGTGCGCCAACAAGGAAATGCCGCCTTATCCGGTGGCGAGAGTGGCTTCTGGATTTAGTCTCAGGAGCCAGCTTATCGTTTTCGATCTCCTCGTTGGTTTCAGTCGCCGATGTCTTCATCTTGGGCGGTCCCCGTCGAGGGTCCGGCGATATCGATCTAGCTTCGCTAAGATTGCTGTCCAAGAACACCGTGATTGTCGCAGGACACTTTTTCCGAGCGATTGGCTGCTATTTTAGACAGAGAAATCTCTCTGAAAGGTGGCGTCGCCTTAACGGATTTTGCTGATCGAGGTGATATTCGACCAGCATGACCGAAGAACCGCTTGCCCGTTACCACCGCCATCGTTTTCCGGCCGAGATTATCGCCCATGCCGTGTGGCTTTATTACCGATTTCCGCTGAGCCTCCGCGATGTCGAAGACCTGCTTGCCGAACGCAGGATTGCAGTGTCGTTTCAGACAGTGTCGAAATGGGTGGTGAATTTTGGCCTCAAGTTCGCTTATCAACTCCGGCGGCGATCACGCGGCAACTTTGCCGACAAATGGCATCTTGGTGAACTTGTGGTATCGATCAAGGGCAGGAAATACTGGCTGTGGCGTGCCGTCGATGCCGAAGGCTTTATTCTCGATGCGCTTTTACAAAGCCGTAGGAACAAGTGCGCTGCGGCTGATCCGCAAACTGCTCAAAAGCCAGGGTGCCACGCCGAGGGGGATGGTCACCGACAAGCTGCGCTCCTATGCTGCCGCGAAAGCTGAGTTGATACCCGGCGTTGAGCATCGATCGCACAAGGGGTTGAACAACCGCGCCGGAAATTCTCATCTTCCGCTGCGGCGACGAGAGAGGCGGATGATGCGCTTCAAATCGGCGCGGCAATGTCAACGTTTCGTCTCGGTTCATGGCCAGGTCGCCAACCTCTTTCATCTCCATCGGAAACATCTCACTGCCGCAGACCACCGCCAACTCCGCGCCAGCGCCGTCAACACCTGGCGTGAAATCGCATTGTCGACCGTGCTCTGAAATTCGGGACGCGTGCCTTGCCCGCGGCTACGATCCGTAAAGGCGACGCCACCTTTGGGAGCTAGATCGCGCAGCAGATGCTCCTTAATGGACCGGATGGCAGGCGCCGAGGCGTGAGGGTTGCACCGGCCACTGGCTGCTATAGATCGACGTCCGCCGCCCGATGACGGGCGCTCCCCCGTTTTCGCCTGACAGTTCTAGTGCTGTCCGTACCGCAATCTGTCTTTCATCCGCGGAACTGCGAAATCCAGAAATGCGCGCAACTTGACTGGCACCTGGCGCTGACCGGGATAAATGAAGCTGACCGGGATGGCAGGCGGAGCGTGAGCGTCGAGAACGGTCACAAGCTTTTTCGCCTCGACCAGCTCATCGGCCAGGTAAGACAAAACGCACGCAATCCCCCCGCCGGCCAGCGCGGCGCTCAACGCTGCCTCGATCGAGTTGACGAGGAGGCGGCACGGCACCTCGACAGTCCGGCGCGCGGTGCCGGAGCCGAACTCCCAGCGCGTTCCGGTTGCCAGCCCCTCATAGCCAATGCAGCTATGCGCGGCCAGATCCGCAGGATGTTCCGGAACGTGCCGATCCGCGAAATAGGATGGACTGGCGCAGATGACCTGGCCGAACGAACCGGCGCGCAAGGCGATCATGCTGCTGTCTGGAAGTTCGCCGACGCGAAGCGCAAGATCGACGCCTTCCTCTCCCACGCTGATCTTGCGGTCGGTGAGTTGAACGCTGACGCGGATGTCGGGGTATTCGCGCAGGAATTCGGCAACGACCGGCATCACATGAACGCGCCCCAGAACCTGCGGCACGCTGACCGTAAGCAAGCCGCGCGGCATCTCGTATTCGCCGGCCGCATCGCGTTCCGCTTCGGCCAGGTCTTCGAGGATCCGTCGGCAGGAGGACAGATAGGTCTGCCCGGCCTGCGTGAGCGTGAGCTTGCGATTGCCCCGCACCAGCAGGCGAAACTTCAAATGGTCTTCGAGCTCGGACACCCTTCGACTCACCGTCGCCAGGGGAATACGCAGCCGCCTGCTGGCCGCCGACAGGCTGCCCGTTTCCACGGCCGCCAGAAATATTGTCATTGCCTCGAGGCGATCCATATCCTTCCACCTGTGAAAGGGTGCTTCTCGTTTTTAACGGCTGCTGCTCAGCCTTGGAAGGGTTTATTTTAAACCATGCCAAGGAAGGGTTGCTGCCATGAACCTCGAAACCATCAAGACGAAGAGTGCTGAAGGCGTCCTGTTTGCAGAGATCGACGCACCGCCGATGAACCTTATCGGCCCCGAACTGGTTCGGGATTTCGTATCGCTGATCGAACATGCCGAGAGCGACCCTGACATCAAGGTCGTCGTCTTCCGCAGCACCGATCCCGACTTTTTCATTTCCCACGTCGATGTGACCCGCGTCAGCGAGTATCGCAACGAGGCCGCAAGGCTCGCAGGCGAACCCTCCATCGGTCTCCTGTTCCGCCACCTCAGCCAGAGCCGCCTCATATCGATCGCCCAGATCGAGGGTCGCGCCCGGGGCGCCGGAAGCGAGTTCGTCCTTGCCTGCGACATGCGCTTCGCGGCCCGGGGTGCGGCGGTCTTCAGCCAGATCGAGGCTGCCTTCGGCGCGCTTCCGGGCGCCGGTGGCGTCCAGCATCTGGCCCCGCTTGTCGGCCGCGGCCGCGCGCTGGAGATCATGCTGTCCGCCGAGGATTATGATGCCGATACCGCCGAGCGCTACGGCTGGATCAATCGGGCGCTGCCGCCCCTGAAGCTTGCCGATTTTGTGACCGCGCTGGCCCATCGCATCGCGCGCTTCCCGGCTGCGGGGCTCGCCGCTATCAAGGATCGGGTGAACGCCGCCACCCTTGCGCCGATCGAGGACTTCCGGCGCGACTCCGACCTCTTCGGCGAAAGCCTGCGCCATGAAGAGGCCGGACGGCGCATTCGACGCGCATTCGAGCACGGCTTTCAGACGCGAGACGCAGAGCTTAGCCTTGCCCCCTTGCTGGGCTCACTGGATCAATGAGAGGATCGACCGATGTTTACGAAAAAAGACGTTCGCTTTCCCGCAGAGGGCGGTATCGAGTTATCCGCATGGCTCTACATACCGCAGGGCCAGCAGCAACCGCTTCCGGCCATCACCATGGCCCATGGCTATGCCGGTACGAAGTATCACGGCATTGATGCCTTTGCCGAAGCGTTCGCAAAGGCCGGTTTCGTGGTGCTGCTGCATGACCATCGCGGCTTTGGCGACAGCGGCGGTCAACCCCGCCATGACGTCAACCCGTGGCAGCAGATCACCGACTGGCGCCGGGCGATCTCGTATCTGCAGCAGCGCCCCGAAGTCGACGAAAATCGCGTCGGCCTGTGGGGAACGAGTTTCGCCGGCGGCCACGCCATCGTCCTCGGTGCGACCGACCGCCGCCTGAAGGCGATCGCGGCCCAGGTTCCAACGATCGACGGATATGCCTCGGGCCTGCGCCGGGTACCCTCGGAAAAAGTGGCCGATCTCGAAGCGCTGCTGGCCGCCGACGACCTTGCCCAGCTTCGCGGCGAGCCGCCCGCGATGCAGGTGATCGTCAGCACGGAGGCGGATCAGAACTCGTCCTACAAGGCAACCGACGCCGTGGACTTCTACCTGAAGAAAGCGCCCGCCGGAAAATGGGAAAACAAGGTCACGCTGCGCTCGACCCGCTGGGCCCGCATGTATGCCCCCGGCGAATGGATAGACCGCGTCTCCCCCACCCCGCTTCTGATGATCGTGGCAGAGCACGACCATACCGCGCCGACCGACCTCGCACTCAAGGCCTATGAGCGCGCCCTGCATCCCAAGCGTCTCGTCATGATCAAGGGCGGCCACTTTGACCCCTACGAGCGCGAATTCGAAACCTCATCGGGAGCCGTCATCGACTGGTTCCGGTCCCACCTTTGATAGACTGCAGGGACGTTGGGCGCTGGGGACCACGCAGCGAGAAACGGCCTGACGCCTCATGTGGCCGAATCCTACGCGCCGATGAACATCACCGTCTCCTATGCTAGCCAGGGCGGACGCCCAAGCCCTTCCTTATGATCATCGACTGGATTCATGTTGGAAGGGACTGGAATCGCGATGGCACGATGCGCGCCGTCGAAGACAATACGACCTGAAGGTTGCTTTGGAATTCATTCTGCCGGTGCCGCCGGCACTCGCCCCCAAGGGTTAGGTGCCCGCGAGACTGAAACCCTCCACCAAACACACGCCGCCCGTGCCGCATACCCCCATTCGGCTCGGAGCAACAACAGAAAGGACCTCGAAATGTCTGCAATGACTAGAACCCTCTTCGTTTCCCTCGGCCTCGCCCTGATGTCGACATCGCTGGCAGAGGCAAAGACCATGTCGCCGGCTGCCGTCGCAACGATCGGACAGCACAAGCTGCTGACGGCCGCCGATGGCCAGTCGCTTTACACCTTCGACAAGGACCAGCCCGGCAAGTCCGAATGCACTCTGCTCTGCGCTCTCGTCTGGCCTCCGTTCGAAGCACCGGCCGGGGCCAAGGCTTCCGGCCCCTGGAGCATCGTCACCCGGCCGACCGGCGTCACCCAGTGGGCCTATAACGGCGCGCCGCTCTATACCTACCACTTCGATTCCGAGCCGGGAGACGTCCATGGTGACGGCGCCGAAGGCGTCTGGCATGTCGCCCGGCCGTAACGGCATCGCGCCGGACCGTGGATGACGTGTCCCGCACTGGCAACAGGGCAAGCACAATCGGCCGCAAAGCACCCGACAAACTTGCCCTGCCGCGCAATTTGACTTGGAGGTCTCGATCTTCTGGCAGTACTAACCGTGTGGAGGATCGCCGGGTTCAGCAGGTCCCGCCTCGCGAGCGTCTTGCCCCGCGCGGCCCCAGGAGTTCCTGGTCGCTTTCGCGCCTCTCCGAAACGATCTACCGCAGCCTGTACATACAGGCCCGCGGGGCGCTGAAAAAGGAATTGCTCGAACACCTTAGGGCAAGACGAACAATCCGTCGTTCCCGGCATGCCAGCATGACACGGAGCGGCTTGGGACAGATCAAAGATGCGATTTCCATAAGCGAGAGACCTGCGTCTGTCGAAGACCGTGCCGTTCCCGGTCATTGGGAGGGCGATCTTATCGGCGGGTCGAGGAACAGCTACATAGCGACGTTGGTCGAGCGTCACTCGCGTTCTGTCATGCTGATCAAGGTCGCAAACAAGGATACCGAAAGCGTGGTCTCTGCCCTGATCAAGCAGTCGCAGAAACTACCGTGCGAACTTCAATCACTGACCTGGGATCGGGGCAAGGAACTGGCCGACCATCAGCGTCTGGCAATGGCCGCTGACGTTGAGATCTACTTCTGCGATCCCCGATCACCCTGGCAGCGCGGTTCGAATGAAAACACCAATCGATTGCTGCGCCAGTATCTCCCACGCCGCACCGACCTGTCCGAACACAGCCAAGCCAAGCTCAGTGCAAATAGCGCATGAGGATAGGTTGCGGAGGACTGCGCCCTCGGCCTCCGCAAGTGGCCGCGCTTCGCTTCATCGCCTTTCTCCGTTCGTTCGTATGGTAGGAACGTCCGTGAAATCCATTGATCGCCCGGGCTAGGCCCTGATCTCTCAGTCGGCGTTCGACGGCGGCGTCTGACAAAAAAGACCTTACGCGTTGAACCACTTGGTGGGATCCAGCCGGTGTGAAATGCGACGAGACGATGCAGCAAGGTTACTCGCAGTCTTCGTTGCGGATGCAGATGAGACGGCTCTTCCCTCTCAATCAAATGAATGGGATCCCGCGTCTAACAGCCCAGTGGAACTACAGCCTATTGCTCACAACGGAACCAACCGCTTGGTGAGGAGCCAACTTCATGCGGAGCGGCCCATCCGCCGGCTGGTGTGTTTTTATCTCCTGGTCTCGCAGGCGGTCTAACAGTCATGAGTCCATGCAGCAGCGCGCGACAGAACCCGTCATCTTGTGCTGCGCCGCGTGACGCGGCGCAGCGACTTGTTTTGGGTCAGGCGCCGGCGATCGCGCGCCGGACATCCTGGGCAAAGCCCTTGACGGTGAAGCCTTCAGGCAACTGATCGATCAAGATAAGGTCGGAGATCGAGTTCTTCGTGCGAAGCGGCAGGATAGCCTGGTATTCAGGCGAATTGTACCAGGTGTCAGCTGCTTCGCGGCTGGGAAATTCCATGAGGACGACGGCACCAGACCAAGTCCCCTCGACAACGGTCGCAGGTCCCTGCGCAAGCCATTTACCGCCAAATGGAGCAACTGTTGCTTCAACGCTTTCGAGATAAGTGAGGCCCTGGTCATTGGGAACGTCGCCGGGGATTCGCAGGTGGTTGATCAGATAAGTAGTCAAGGTTTAACTCCTGTTGATGGATCAAATTGGAAACTGTCGATGCTAGGCGAGTGAAGCCAAATGCGACTTTTCGAAGGGGAACAGCGCCTGGAAATCCCCCCGCCGCATGGCGTTCGGCCAGTTCGGGTTGCTGATGAGGGCTCGTCCGATTGCTATCAGATCGAATTCTTCCTCTTCCATGCGTCGCAACAGTTCCTCCAGCGTGCCGAGCGGTGCGCCATTTGACTCGCCGAGCAGCTGTTCGAGGAAATCGGCACCAGAGAGGCCAACCGAACCAACGCTGATCGTTGGCCGCCCTGTGATCTTGCGGGTCCATCCCGCGAGATTAAGTGAGGAGCCCGTAAATGCCGGCTCCCAAAAGCGCCTCGTCGACGCATGAAAAATATCGACCCCGGCGTCGCTGAGTGGGCCTAGAACCTGCTCAAGCTCCACAGCATCTCCCGCGAGCGTTGCCGCATAGTCCTGAAGTTTCCATTGCGAAAAGCGGAAGATGATCGGGAAGTCAGGTCCGACGGCCTGACGAACGGCCCGGACGACATCTGTCGCAAATCGCGTCCGTTGCGCCGCGTCGCCACCGTAAGCATCCGCGCGGCCGTTTGTGCGCGACCACAAAAACTGGTCGAGGAGGTAGCCATGGGCTCCGTGGAGCTCTACCGCGTCAAATCCAATCTTGCGAGCGGCCGCGGCAGCCGTGGCAAACGCCGCAATGCTATCGGCGATATCGGCATCGGTCATCGCCCTCGCCCCAGATTCCGTTTCGCTCGGGCCTTCAGAGGGCGTTTCCGGTGATGGTCCGGTCCCTTTTGCGCGGAGGTTGCCGAGATGCCAGAGCTGCGGCGCAATTCGCGACCCGGCAGCATGGACTTCCCTCACTACTTTTGCCCAGCCAACGAGGCTGTCGGGTGAATGGAAATTCGGGATAGACGAACTACTTGAGGCGGCAGGACGCCCGATAGTCGTGCCTTCGGTGATGATCAATCCGACACCACCCTCGGCGCGACGCCGATAATATTGCGATACATCCTCACCCGGAACGCCGTCTGGACTTAGCTTCCGCGTCATCGGAGCCATGACGATGCGGTTTCTCAGGTCCAATTGCCCAAGCTTAAAGGGACGGAAAAGGGGGGTGACGTTCATGGTGCAGAATCCTCAATTCGATCGCGCTTGCGTACTTGCTTTCGTGCCGACGCTCACGGGCGATCGGCCGAGATAGATGTTTGCTGGCTGAGCAGCCAACCTTTGGTTTCGTGGAGAATCTCTTCTGAGAGAGTGGCATCTTCGCTGATCCGCGAGAGGATCAAGGCGCCGATCATTGCGGACCAACTGCCGACCGCTATCTGTCGCCGCTGTTCGTCAGTCTTGCCGGCAGCCCCTGCCGCAAGAAAATCGATCTGGCTGCGAATGGCCTGCGACATCGCCGCACGGCTCGCATCATGTCCGCGGGCCGTCTCCGAGCCAAGGGCCGCAAATACACAGCCTGAACCGATGCTGTCCCGGTGCTCGGAGTTCAGGTAACTCTCTGCAAGTGCGGGAATGCCAGGAGCACCGTTGATCGCTGCCTCCTGCTGCACGGCTAAGGCTTGACTGATGGCTTGCGTAGCCAAATCCGACTTGTCCGAGAAATGCCTGTAGAATCCACCGTGCGTCATTCCAGCGGCTCTCATGACATCCGCCACGCCGACCTGCTCGATGCCCTTTTCTCGAAATAGCCGTCCTGCGGCCTGCAAGATCAGCTGGCGATTAGCGTCTTTCTTGGCTGCGCTGTTTCGCATGGCGGCTCACCTTCCCTATCAGATGGATGATAACAATCATCTAAACGTTCGCGGGCGGTTTTGCAAGGGGGCGCCGAAAGATTCATGCGAGTATCAGTGCTCCGGCGGGGTGACGCCACTTCCCCTCCAAGACTGGTTCTCATTCACGTACTGCTCAGAAGCCGCGCGGGTTTTGTCGCAAACGTTTGAAAAGATCGCAGAAGCGGCCATCGCTGGACACAGTTATGCAGCGAGTGCGGCGAATTGCTGAAATGCCGATTGGCCACTGGTTGAAAATTGGCGCTTGCGGATCATGTGAGCCACCTCGTTACCATCCAGGCCCCTGAACATTAAAGGGGCATCTGTGGACGCCCCGGGGAATGAAGGTTGAACAGCGGCCCTGCCGCATCTGGCTGAAAATCATTTACTGGCAGCACGACGAGATCCCAGCCTTACACCGGATCGGCGAACTCTAAGATGTCGAGAAGGCTAGCCAAACGACGGCAACGTAATGTCCATCTGGAAACAAAGTCATGCGGAGTGACGATCCTGCGAGGAAGCTGAGATTGGCTAAGGCCTCAGTGCGGGGTTAGCTTATGAGCTTTAACGAATGCAAGTACCGAGGCGAGGAATTCCTCCGGCTGCTCAAGATGAGCGAAATGGCCGCTATGGGCAAAGCGTACCAGCTCGGAATTTCGAAGGCTGTCATGCAGGGTTTCGCCCCATTTAGGCCCGCATATGAAATCGTGATCACCTGTAAGAATTAGCGTCCGCACGGAAAGATTTTGAAGTCTCGATCGAGCATCAAAGGGTTCGTTGTTGCCAATGAGAATTGTGGCGTTAATCCCTGCGCGAAACGCTTCAAGATCAAGCTTCTCTCGGACACCATCGGCAAAGTAAGCGGGGAGTAGGTCGCGCATTATCTTTGTATAGTCGTCATCGCTCGACATCTTAGGGACCGACTGCCAAGCTTGGAGTACCGCCGGCCCATCGGCGTGACGGCGATCAGCAAAGGCTTGAATGCCGTTTGCGGCGTTCCTCATAAAGTCATTGCCTGTCACCGCCGACGATGAGTACAAGATCATCCCCGATACGCGATCCGGGCTTCCGCTCGTATGTTCCTGGATGACAAAACCGCCATGCGAATGACCGAGAAGAATGACATTAGAAATGTCGAGCGTCTCAAGAAATCTGCGAAGCTGATTTGCAAAGAGTTCAATAGTGTAGCCGTGCGGATGTTCTGCTAATTGGCCTGAACCACCTGTACCAATCGGCTCAAGGTACACCATGGTAAAATGGCGCTCCAAGAGGGGCATGCGAAGATATTGCCAGTGAATTCCTGGGCCACCGGGATGAACCACGATCACCGGCCCTTTGCCCGTGACATGAAAACTTTGGCGAATTCCATCGATATCGACGACATGATGTCCGGAACTCAGGGTATTCAAAATCGACATTGATCAGCCTTTATCAACAGAGCGCATTCGTACTCACCGAATTACGCAATTAGCCTGAGCTAGCGAGCCCGACCACACACACTCCGGTGACAACACGATCTTTTGAAAGACGTCGAGTCTCCTGACCACTCGTGGCGTCGAACGGTCATCCACGGCTTGCATGGGAGCGGAATACAAGAACGCTAAACCAGCACCTGTGCAACGGCTGCAAGCTTCGCGCGATCAAAATAGCAAACACTGGCTTTGGCGTGCCGTTGATCGCCTTTGGAGTAGTCACGGAGGGGGCCTCACGCGCAGCTGATCTACGCTCCATTGCGCTCTGGATTGAAAAACAACCAAGCTGGTCCTATCTTCCGTTCGTAATTCTGACGGGGCGCGGCGGTGGTCCAGAACGCAATCCATCGGCGGCGACACTGTCGGAAATCTTGGGCAATGTCAGTTTTGTCGAGCGTCCATTTCACGCGACAACCTTCATCAGTATAGCCCGTTCCGCACTCAGGGGGCCGCGGCGTCAGTGTGAAGCGCGTCAACGCATCATCGACTTGGATTAAGGTGAGCGGCGGCGGCAAACAGCACTGGACGCTGGCAGCCGCCGGGATCGCAATCGTGAGTCGCGATTGCTCCCCATCGCCCACTGGCTGCTCGCGGCTGCCGAGAACGGCCTGAAAGCGCGTGACCGGTTGGCGCTGGCCGGCGATCGTAACTGGTTTCGTCGTGGCCCTAGCGATCCGTTTCGGGGCCTTGCATTGGAATTAGTCGCTGCCACACTACGGCGAGCCTTCCGGCGACACGTGACGGCCGCGACCCGGGCCCGGCGCCCCTTGCTTCCGGACGGCGGCAGGAGAAGACTGGCCCGCCATTAAGGACTGAAGGAGAAGAGAATGATAACTGGTTCGCAATGCCGGGCGGCGAGGGCACTCGTCGAGATCACCCGCGGCAAGCTCACCATCCGCTCCGGCATCGATGAAGCCGTCATCCGCGACTTCGAACACAAGCTCTACGAGCCTGACGACAAGACCATCGCGGCCCTCCAGGCAGCCCTTGAAGAACTTGGCGCGGTGTTCATCGAGGAGAACGGCGGCGGCATCGGGGTACGGCGTAAGTTCACGGAATCGGAAGCGAAGCGCATCGCCCGCATGGAGGGCGAGGGCGGGATAGTCGCGAACGACCGGGTGCCCTGATCTTCGGGACGCGCACCCGCATTCGCACCCTCGTCCGGAGTCCCGCGGCCCGCGCGGAAGCGCTATCGACTCATGCCTTCCGCCCCTTGGAAGGGGCGTACCGAAGGGACCCGCCACTTCCCGCCTCAAAGGCTTCGATCCCGGCGTGGGCTTCGGCCGACGACGTCGCGTTGCGAAGGCATTCCCGATAGCCAGGCTGGCGAAGCAGGCGGACGGGTCGCGACAGCGCGGGAACGAATCCTTCCCTGCTGTCGCGAGGCCATATCACGCCGAGCAGCAGATCGACTTTCCTGTCGTCGGGCGCGTCGAACGAGATGGGGTGCTTCAGTGTCGCGATGACGGCTGCAGACTCCGATATGCCATCGAGCATGGCGTGGGGGACCGCAACATCGTCACCCGTCGCCGTCGACCCAAGGCGCTCGCGCCGCAGGAGCACGTTCAGGATCGCTCCTTCGCTACGTCCGGTCCTGGCGGCGAGCTTCGTCGCGACCGCCCTGAGGGCAGAACGCTTCTCCGCTGACGGCACGCCTAGCGAAACCGTCCTCTCCGAGGAGTTCGCTGAGTTTCATGGCTGCCTCGGCAGCATGTCGCGTCTGCGCGGGTGGCGATGCGGGGCGGGGTGATCGAGCAGCGCCGCCGGCACGACGACGGACTCGATGCACCATGGGCAACGGGACGCCGCCCGCGGCAATGGACGGCTGCAGGAAAGGCAAACGCGCCTCGACCGGGATATTCTCATGTCACGCTCCATGGATGCGGCGCGCGCGCCGCGGAATGAACCGCATTGTCGAAAGAGTCCCGGAGCAGCCGTTTACATGCGGGAATATAGGGTGGGGTACCTGCTCCGGGAAAGGATTCGGCCTTTCCCGGCAAGCCTCGAGATCCGGATGAACGTTTCGATGCGCATGGTGGCGTCTACCTTACCTAGCCCGACCCGCGGACGGCGTACCGTCGCCGGAGGGGCACTTCGTTCAGATCACCAGAAAAGCGATGATCATCATGCTGAGGAGGCCCACGGCCACGATCGTCCTGGTCGTCATATCCATATCAGTCTCCATCACTGGTATCGGGCGGCCTCCAGGAGGCTGGCGGCATGCGCCGAGATCCGGGAATCCTGTGTCGCGGTCTCGATGTTCGAAGGGACGAGACCTTCGACGACGTGGGGGACGTCGTTCCGAGAGATGCCGATGTCTTCCAGTTGCCTGTCGTCGAGGCGATGAAACGCGGCCGCCGCCTGGCTGCGGTGCCAGCGTTCCATCGCGCGGGAGAAGAGACCCGCCAGTCTCGCGCGAAAACCGGATCGCGGGCCTGATACGGGACGGGTTCCTGATTGTTTGAATTCGGACATGATTGCCGCTCCATTCACGATGTTGATTGAGCCGCGCGCGCAAGAATGCGCTGGCGGCGTGCACGGCGTCTGGTGCGTTCACGTGGGAGCGCGCCATCGCGTTGTGCGTGATTGTCGTGTTGGGATCCCCGAGGCGGCGAACGCGTGCATTCGAGCCGCTCGGGGCTAGGAGCGGGTCAGGGATGGCGCTATAAAAGCAAACCAGTTGTTCTTCCGGATGAAGTTTAACATGGAAAATATATAACTATCTCAGATGGATATTGCAAGGGTAAAGCTTGAGTGCGGCCTTCCGTCGCTGATGGAAGCGTTATTATTCTGTTTGATTTTATATTTATATTTATATTTATATTTGCCATGGTGCGCGCCGTGAATACAATTCCATCATACGACTTTCCTTCCGGCGGCGGCCCAAAGCAGGCCTCTAGCCCTGGGCTGCGGCGAGCGCCCGGGACCAGCGCTGCCCTTTCCACAGTTCGAAGCATTCCCATCCAGGCGTCTGGCGCTTGGAAGAAGGAAAATCGAAATGGCGACCAGAAAAGGCAACCGCGAAGGTCGCAAGCCGAAGCAGCCGAAGGAGAAGCAGGTTCAGGCTCCTTCGACAGTGTCGGCGATCGCCAAGCCCGGACTAGGCGAAGCGGCGCTGACATCCGCATTCTGCGCGACGGCGTCCCTCATGAGACGCCGTCGCTGCTTCCATCCTGCGGCAGGGCCTTGCCTGGCACGGCGAGTATCCTGCGGGAAGGCACGGTCGCTTCCATCTCCGTACGGTCGCGATAGAGCGCCGCCCGCGCAAGCAACATCAGCGTGACCGGAGTGGTGACGGTGATGAACACACCGATCAGGATCTCATGTGCAACCAGCCTGGAATCCAGCGCCGAGAAGAAGACGATCGAGGCGAGAACGGTCGCGCCCGTGCCCCAGCTCGTCCCGAGGGTCGGTGCGTGCACACGCTCGAAAAAGCTCTCGAACCTCAGGGTCCCGATCGCACCTGCCAGCGTCAGGGCAGCCCCGAGAAGAATGAACATGGCCGTCAGAAGCGCGGCCCATGCAGGCAGGTCGGCTGCGTGGGTCATTCTATCACCTCGCCCCGCATGAGGAACTTCGCTAGCGCGACACTCGACGCGAAGCCCAGCACGCCGATGATGAGCGCCGCCTCGAAGTAGATCGTGCTTCCGGTCTGGATGCCGACGGTGAGGGCCAGAAGCATCGCAGTCACGTACATCGCGTCTAGGCACAGGACCCGGTCTTGCGCACGCGGGCCGCGGATCACCCGCCAGGCGTAGCATCCCATCGCGATTACCAGCATGGCCTGCGCGGCTGTTACGGCCCAAAGGAGGATGTCTGCCGTCATTCGAAAATCTCCATCAGCATGGATTCGTATCGGTTCTTGATCAGCGCGATCCATTCGTCCTTTTCGACAAGGTCGAGGACATGGATCAGGAGAACGCCCGTGTCGGTAGCATACTCGACCCACGCCGTGCCTGGCGTGCTGGTGACGATGCACGAGAGCACCGCCAGCCCCGTGCGGTCCCTAAGGTCGAGCGGTATGGCTACGAAACCCGAAACCCGCTTTCGGCGGTGGCCCTGCAGGATGATGGTCGTGACCGCTATGTTCGAGCGCAGGATGTCCAGCGCCACAGTTCCCGCCAGCCGTGGGATGAGCTCCCATCGTCTCCATCTTGGCTTCGAAGGCTGCAGGACCGCCATCGCGCGGGACGCCACCGTCGCGACTGCCGCTCCAAGCAGGAACTGTCCCAGTGAAAATGATGTCAACAGCATCCATGTCAGCAACAGCGCCGCGGTCAGCATGGGATAGGGCAGCAACCTGCTCATCTGGCACGGCTCCCACGCTCGTCCGCGCCCAGAACACCCTTAATGTATCTCGCCGGATCATTCAGCGAGCGGGCGGCCGCGTCCGTGTAACGGACCATTGCGCCTGCCCCCACCGTCATCGCCAGGCAGATGGCGAGAAGCGCAAGCACGGGAGCAACCTCCACCACCAGGACCCGCGGGACTATCGTCTCAAGTGGCGCCCAGAAGGTCCGGATGCCCGTCCTCATCATGGCGACGAGTGCCGCGAGTCCGGACAGAATGACGAGTGCGACCAACAGCCACGTCCTGCCCGGAATTTCCGCAGGACTTCCAAGGCCGTTCAGGTTGAGCATTCCGGTCAGCATGGAAAACTTCGCGACGAAGCCTGCCAGCGGCGGCAGTCCCGCGAGGAGCAGTGCGATGCAGCCGAACGACACGCCGAGGACGGCGAGGGCACCGGGCATGACGACGCGAACTTCCTCCTCTTTAGGTTCCTCGACCTCGTCCCTTTCATCGCCATACGCCTCGATCGTCACGGCCAGCAGGTCGGCTCCGGGTTCTCTCGCGCGCTCCACGAGTTCGATCAGCATGAAGAACGCGGCCGTGCTCAACGTCGAACTGACGAGATAGAACAGCGCTCCTGACACGACCGGCGCATCGCCCATTCCTGCGGCCGCGAGCAATGTTCCCGACGAAACGAGTACGCTGTATCCCGCCAGCCTGCCCATCGTCTGGGAAGCGAGAACGCCCGCAGTCGCAAATGTCAGCGTCGCCATGCCGCCCCACAGTAGCGCGATGCCTCCGAACCCGGTCAGCTCGCCCGCGGGGCTGCCGAAGAGCAGCAGCGTCAGGCGGAGCAGCACATATATCCCGACCTTGGTGAGGATGACGAAGATCGCGCCGACAGGAGCTGCGGCCGCCATGTAGGCCGACGGCAACCAGAACCCGAGCGGCCACATGCCCGCCTTCACCAGGAAGGCAACGCCGAGAATCGCCGCGCCTGCCTGAAGCAGCATCCGGTCCTCGGCGGGTACGCCCGGAATTCGAAGGGCCAGATCGGCCATGTTCAGCGTTCCCGTGACGCCGTAGATCAGACTTACGCCGATCAGGAAGAGCAACGATGCCCCGAGGTTGATGGCGATGTAATGCAAGCCGGAGCGGACCCGGAACGCGCCGGAACCGTGCAGCAGCAGCCCGTAGGACGCCGCCAGGGTGACCTCGATGAAGACGAAGAGGTTGAACAGATCCCCCGTCAGAAACGCGCCGCTCAATCCCATCAGTAGGAACTGGAAGAGGGTGTGGAAGTGCGGGCCAGCGCGGTCCCACCGGGCCACGGAAAACACCAGCGAAGCAAGGGCGATAGTAGACGCGAGCACCAGCATCAATGCTGACAGGCGATCCAGAACGAGGACGATCGCGAAAGGGGGGGGCCAGTCTGCGACGGCATAGGACAGCGAAATCGAGCCGGCCGCATCCGGACTCTGGTCGGCTGTGCGCATCAACGTCACAGCAACGACGAGGAGCAGCGTGGTCGACCCTAGGCTAACCAGCGCCTTCAGCGTGTGCCGTGTTTCCTCGAGCAGAAGGAGAGCTGCTCCGGCCAGGAGGGGCAGGAGGACCGGAACGACGAGTAGATGCCTTTCCCACTCCATCAACTCTTCTCCCGGCCGTCCACATGGTCGCTGCCCGACAGACCTCGGGACACAAGCAGGACCACCAGGAGGAGCGCGGTCGTCGCGAAGCCGATCACGATCGCGGTCAAGACCAGGGCTTGCGGGACAGGATCGGCGTAGTCGGCCGGATTGATGGTTCCCTCGGACCCCAGCACCGGAGCGGCGCCGACGCGCAGCCGCCCCATGGTGAAGATGAAGAGGTTCACGGCATAGGAAAGAAGGGAGAGACCGATCACGAGCTGGTAGGTGCGCGGCCGCAGGACCAGCCATACGCCGGACCCGGTCAGAACGCCGATCGCGATCGCGAGCATCAGTTCCATGACTGGCGCTCCTGCTCGAGGCGGGCCGCGCGGAGCCGGCGGATGGACTGGTGGGCAATCGCGATCAGCATCAGAACGGTGGCTCCGACCACGAGGCTGAAGACGCCGAGGTCGAAGATCGTCGCACTCGCCAGAGGGACCTTTCCGATCAGCGGAAGTTCCGCGTAGCGGAAATATGAGGTCAGGAAGGGATCGCCGAGAAGCATGGAAACGGTCCCGGTCAGCGCGGCCAGCAACAGTCCTGTTCCGATCCAGGCCACAGGAAGGATACGAAGCCTGTCTTCCACCCAGACCGTTCCCGCTGCCATGTACTGGAGAATGAAGCCCGCGGCCATTGCGATGCCTGCCGCGAAACCGCCGCCGGGAGCATCGTGGCCTCTCAGGAAAAGGTAGGCCGCGAGCACGATGACCACCGGGAACATCCACTGCATGATCACCGAAGGCACGTACATGTATTCAGCCGCCGTCGCGTCTGGCTTGCGGTCCGGTTCAGCTTCATCGTAGGCGCGCTGGACCTGCTGCTGTTCGGGTCGATCGACGCTGTCCGGAGCGGGGCGGAACCGCCGCAACAGCGCGAACACGGTCAGAGCCACGATACCCAGGACCGTGATTTCACCCAAGGTGTCGAAGCCGCGGAAGTCGACGAGGATGACGTTGACGACATTGCGGCCTCCCCCCTCAGTGTATGCCTTGTCGATGAAGAAGTGCGCGATGCTGTCCACGGGAGGCCGCGTCATCACAGCGTAGCAGATGGCCGTCATTCCCGCCCCGGCTGCGATCGCGATCGCCAGGTCGCGGAAACGACGCAGATGCGGCGCAATCCCGTTTGGCTGTGATACAGTCGGGGAGCGCTTGGGAAGCCATCTCAGGCCGAGCAGTATGAGGACCGTCGTTACGATTTCGACGACAAGCTGCGTTGCCGCAAGATCCGGAGCCGACAACCATAGGAAGGTGACACAGGTGACCAGTCCCGTGCCGCCCAGAAGCGCGAGCGCCGCCAGGCGATGGAACTTCGCAAGGTTCGCCGCTGCAACCGCGCATGCCATCCCTACGCACCAGAGTCCTGTGAAGGCGATGTCAGTCGTGCCCCAACCACCCGCGCTAAGTCCGACGCCCGAAGCGAGGATCGGGATCGCGCCCGCTGCCACGGCCGAAGCGACGAGCAGTCGCATCTGCGTCTGAAGCCGTCTCGTCCCGAAGACCTGTTCGACCAAGCGCGCCCACTTCCATGAGATGGTTACCATGACCAGTTCGAAGACGCGCTGTCCTTGAATCCGGTCGAGGACGGGCGCTCGTTCCGAACGTTCGAGATAGTCTCCCGCGACCAGGTAAAGCACAAAGCCGCCTCCCAGCGCCGCGGCACTCATCGCGAGCGGCAAGTTGAGCCCATGCCAGACCGCCAGGCTGTATTGCGGCGTGGCATCGCCGAGCACGGAGTATACGGCGACATGCAGAAAAGGTCCGACCGTCAGGCCAGGAATCGTTCCGACGATCAGGCACGCGACCACCAGGAACATGATGGGGAAACGCATCCAGAACGGAGGCTCGTGCGGTTCCTTGGGAAAGGTTTCCGGCGGCGCGCCGAGGAAGATCGAGTGGATAAGCCGGATCGAATAGGTGACCGCCAGAGCGCTGCCGAGCACCGCAGCATATGGCGCGATCGTGTCCACCCAGGAATCCGAATGGGTCTCGACGGCCTCCGCGAAGAACATCTCCTTCGACAGGAACCCGTTCAGCAGCGGCACGCCCGCCATCGCCGCGCTGGCCACCATGACCAGTGTTCCGGTTATCGGCATGTAGCGGAAAAGCCCGGACAGCTTGCGCAGGTCCCGGGTACCCGTTTCATGGTCGATGACCCCCGCCGCCATGAAAAGCGATGCCTTGAACGTGGCGTGGTTGAGCATGTGGAAGATGGCCGCCACGGCCCCTAGCGGGCTTCCGAGGCTGAGCAAGAGAACGATCAGTCCCAGGTGGCTGATCGTGGAGTAGGCGAGCAGGCCCTTCAGATCCTGCTGGAACATGGCGAGGTAGGCGCCCAACACGAGCGACGCCATCCCGGCGATACCCAGGATCGTGAACCATTCCGGAGTTCCCGCGAGCACTGGCCACAGCCGCGCAAGGAGGAACACGCCGGCTTTCACCATGGTTGCCGAATGCAGGAAAGCCGAGACGGGTGTGGGGGCTGCCATGGCGTTCGGCAGCCAGAAATGAAACGGAAACTGCGCGCTTTTCGTGAGGGCACCGAGAAGGACGAGCAGGAGCGCGGGTACGTAGAGATCGTTGTCCCTAATTGCATTGCCGGAGGACAGGACAGCGTCCAGATCATAGCTGCCTACGATATGCCCAATGATCAGCACGCCCCCGAGAAGCGCCGGGCCCCCGATACCCGTTACGGTCAGCGACATACGCGCACCGTCGCGCGCCGCCTGGTTATGGTGCCAATAGCCGATGAGAAGGAAGGAGGTGATGCTGGTCAATTCCCAGAACACGACCAGGACGATGAGGTTGCCTGACAAGATGACGCCCAGCATCGAGCCCGTGAATGCGAGGAAGAACAGGTAGAATCGCCTTACCGGATCTTCGGGCGAAATATAGTAGCGGGTGTAGATGACGACGAGGAAACCGATTGCGCTTACCAAAAAGGCGAAGATCCAGGCGAACCCATCCATCCTGAGGGTGAATTCGACCCCAAGCGACGGCATCCAGGCGGTCCTGTGGTGGAAGGTGCCCCCATTGCTGACTGATGGGTAGAGCGACAGCGTCAGCGCCAGGCATGCGGAGGTCGTCGCCCCGGCAAGCCATGTGGCAGGAGCGCGCGAGTCTGACGGCAGGAGCAACGCCGCAAGCCCTGCCAGGAAGGGCAGGGCCACGATCAGAAGTAGCTGGTAGTTCTCCATTCCGCCTCTTGAAACAGATCAATCCCGGCCACTCTACGTGATCCGCCAATCGACGACAACGACCGCGCTCGACTACGGCCGACCGTACACCTGTTCATCGTCTGCCGTCGTTGAGCGCGGTGCGGCCGCTAGGCAGCCGATGGACCAGGATCGTCGAACCCCTCCAGGGAGTCGGCGGCGAGAGGCGCCCGGTCGTAGAATGCGCCGCGAACCAGCCTCAGCGAAGGCCTGCCGGGAGGGGCACAGCGAGCCTCTCCAAGGCTTCCTGTTCACGCCTCGCGGACTCCGGCTGGTATTGGACCTTCTCGAGCAGTATCCGCTCCTCCACGCCGTCTCTGTTCGTGAACATGAAGTGCTCGCCCTCAGCGAGGCCGAGAAGCGCCAGTCCACGCAAGGTGGTGACGGGCAGGAACATCCCTACCGGAGACGTCATCCTGTCGTGCGAGATAATGCGCGTATCGGGATCGCGCCCGTTCACGCTGAACGTGACGCGGCTGCTCATGGTGGCGACATCGTCCGGAACGTCGTCGCGGAACATGACGATGGCGGATTCGATCTTGCGCTTGAGGATCGGCGCGAGCGGATCGTCCTGGCCGAGGCAGCGGTCGCGCATGAGCTCGACGATCCTGAAGCCCTTCGTGGTGAGAATGCAGGTTTCTTTTGACATCGTAGTTCTCCATTGCTCCGCCTGGGAGCGGTAAGTCGGGACGAGGTGGAGAACCCCTGGCCGCAAGGGTGCGGCACAGGGGGCTACGATCCTGCGATGAGGCATCCTCCGTAAAGCGAGAGGCGGCTGAGAGGCATCGACATGGTCATGCCGTCCGCAGTTCGGGCTGCGGCCGTGGCGGCCGTGCGACATTGTTCTGTCCGACATGCTCGACGGTCAGCCTGTGGACGCGGCCGTCGCGCGACGTCCAGTCGATCGACTGGGAGGCTGAGAGGCCGATCAGGGCCGCGCCGATAGGCGTCAGGACCGACACTTTTCCCATCGCGATGTCAGCCTCTCCGGGGAACACGAGCGTGACGGTACGGTCCTCGCCCGCGTCGGTGGTGAACCGCAGCGTCGAGCCCATGCGGACGACGTCGGCTGCGATGCGCCTGTCCTCCACTACGCGGGCGCGGTCGAGTTCGGCGAGGAGTTGCTCGGACAAATCCGGATCCCTGGCAGCGCGGGATTCGGCAAGGCGCGACAGGCTTTGATGGTCGGAGCGGGTCATGGTGATTGCAGGCTTGCGCCTGCCCGTGGTGGTGGTCATTTTCAAAACTCTTCCAAACTGATCGAACCGCGGGCGCGACAAGGGCGCCAACGGCTGAAGGACTGCCATTATGGATTGGTTTGTCGCCGTTCCTACAATGCCGCGTATCGCAACGCGTGTAGGCATATGCCCCGCGGCCGGGGCGCGACGCGACCGAGCCGGGGGTTAGGTGCCCGCGATGGGGAACGCCCGTTCAAGGGGGAGGATGCAGCGATCGGTCGACATGTTGCCACAGGACGTGGGACACCCCGGACGCAAAGTCAAGTCGGGCGAATTTTTGCTCTAGCATCCGGCGGGAGGATGCTGGACGGTGCCGCCACGGCTGCTTGACAAGCATGCCGATAACTCCCACCTCTCGGGGATGACCAGCGTCTTCCCCCTCAGCGTAATTCTCTTCAGGGTGTGCCCCATCGCGGGCAACTAGCCCCCTGTCGGGACATGTTGCGCCCGGCTGTGGGGCACAATGCTGGTGGCGGCCGATAGGCGCCGCGCAGGCAATCTTCGTCCTAGCACGATGATAAGGACCGTCGACACGCATTGGGCGGGGCGGTCATCGCACGACGTACGCCGGAAACGGACCCGTCACGACAAGTGGCTCAAGCCGCTGATCGCGCCGACGCGCTTCCGCGTCCGGCGATATCCCCGCGCACTCCGAGCCAGAACAGCGCGCCGAACAGGCGCCGAATTGAAGATTGAACAGTCTCATGAACAACAACGAATGGCTGGTTCAAGGCAGGATTACGGGGCCCCTCGTCATGATCGGGTTCGGCTCTATCGGAAAAGGCATGCTGTAGCCGCTGGAGCGCCATTTCGAGTTCGACCGCTCGCGCTTCGTTGTCATCGATCCCAACGACGCGGACCGCGCGCTCCTCGATGCGAAGGCATCCGCTTCGTCCATGCGGCGGTCACGGTTGTGGCGGACCGCTTCTGTCACGATGTCCTCGGGTTCGACGTGGCCGTCGATTATCCCGGCGCAACGTTCTATGGCAGCGGCGTCCATCCGGGACGGCCGGGCTAGAGGAGGTGGAGATCATCGCTCGGGACGCCGATGTGTTCGCAAGCCTCGTCGCACCGCAATAAAGGTCCGGAAGTGAAAGGCGGCCACGCCTTGAGACTAAAGGGCGGCTCGTGATCCGCGGCCGCCACACTGCGGCAACCAAAGATCGCGAGTCGGGAGAGGTGGCCGACTTCGCGCCTTCCCCGGTCAAAGCGGAATTCCGAGCGTCGAGCAAAGCACGTACAACGGCGGGACTTCGCTCTGCGTATTGGCAAAATGCACCAGGCGGAAATCCCTGAGCGGTTGTTCATACGTGTAAGTGACCACGAAAGGCCTGTTATCAGGGTATCTGGGATAATCCGGAAAGTCGGACTTCACCCTGACCCATCCACATACCGTCATCTTGCCGGACCGGGAAACGACGGCGCGAACGGTCGAGAACAGTGCGTCCGGGGTCTTGAGCGCGGCGAGGAGGTCGGACTTGATCCGATGTTTTTCTGCATCCGTGAGGTGGTGTGGCGTGCTGGAATCGGGTTCGTCTTTTGGCGCGGTGACACATCCCGTCAAGAAGATAAGCGATCCCGCCGAAATCAGCATAGCTAAGCGCATTTCCGTCCTTCTAACCTAAAGCCGAGGTGCGTGCAAAAGGGGTGATGTAAGAGCGGTGATATCCGTAGCCGTTTCATACTGGTACTCTGCAAGCCGACAGATTTTGTACCACTTGCCGAGACAGGGGTAGTTCGAGCGAGTGGATTGCATTCACACCTGTCTTTTACATCGCTCTCTCCGTTCAAGACTGCACAGTTCGACAGACGCCTACCTGTCCACATCAGTCGTCGGCCCTCTCCTTGCGTTGCCATGCCTTGATTTGGACTTTTCATTTTTTCGCGGTATCTTCCTTCCACCCGGCGCAACATAGGGGTTCGGCATGGCCTTGAACGTCACCGTCGCGTACGCGAGACCGCTTCATCCGGTTCACGCCATGCTGCTCGCATTTCCGCTTGCGCTCTTCGTTGCAGCGCTTTTCAGCGACATCACCTACTTTAACACGTTCCAAGTCCAGTGGTCCAACTTCTCCTCTTGGCTGATCGCGGGAGGCCTTGTGGGGAACGGGTTCGCCCTCCTTTGGGCGCTGGTCGATCTCATTCGCTTTCGGCGCGGCGGCCTTACGCTGCCGCTTGCCTACTTCGCCGTGCTGCTGGGCTCGTTCGTGCTGGGCTTCATTAATGCATTGGTACATGCCAAGGATGCTTGGGCCGTCATGCCGGCGGGGCTTTACTTGTCCGTGGTTGTGGCGCTGGTGGGCCTCTTGGGCGCCTGGCTCGGCTATTCTGGATGCCGCTCGCTGGAGGTGAGCTAATGCGAAGGAGTTTCGTACTCGCGGCATTCGCCGTCGTCCTAGCCGCCTGCAGCGACGCCGGAGAGCCGCCGCAATACGGTCCCGACCCCAATCTCCCGGTGCCGCGGCGGGGGCTGCTGCCGGACATGAGGATCGCCCTGCCTGCGCAGTGGGGGGATGAACTGCCGACTGTTCCGGCGGGGTTCACGATCCGGCCCATCGCGACGGACCTTGCGGTGCCTCGCCAGACGCTGGTGCTGCCCAACGGAGACATCCTGGTGGCAGAGGGCTCCGGCGGGGGCGCTCCCTCGCTGCGGCCCAAGGACGTTATCGCGAACTACATCAAGGCCCTGGGCAAGACGGACAAGAAGGGCGGAAACCGCCTGACGCTACTGCGCGACGCCGACGGGGACGGCACCTACGAGATGCGTGGCATATTCGCCGACAATCTCAACGCGCCCTATGGCCTCGCCTTCGTGGACGGCTTCATCTACGTAGCGAACCAGGACTCGCTCGTGCGCTTCGACTACCAGGATGGTCAGACGGAGGCGTCAGGTCCCCCGGTCAAGGTCACGGACCTGCCGTCCGTGATCAATCACCACTGGACGAAGGCTTTGACCGCCAGTGCGGACGGCCGCTTCCTCTATGTCGGCATCGGCTCCAACAGCAACATCACCGAACGAGGGCTGGATGCCGAACTCGATCGCGCGATGGTCTGGCAGATCGATGCCCAGAGCGGCGCCCACAAGTCCTATGCGACGGGATTGCGCAACCCCACCGCGCTAGCGATCCAGCCTGGCACCGACCAGCTTTGGGCCGTGGTCAACGAACGCGACGAGATCGGCCCCGATCTCGTGCCCGACTACCTGACCTCAGTCCGGGAAGGCGCCTTCTACGGCTGGCCCTATAGCTATTGGGGCCAGAACGTCGATCCAAGAGCCCAGCCTCAGGACCCCGAGAAGGTCGCCGCTGCGATCAAGCCGGATTACAGCCTCGGCTCGCACGTGGCGGCCCTTGGCCTGGCCTTCTCGATGCCCTCCATGGGTGAAGGGTTCACCGACGGAACCTTCGTGGGAGAACATGGGAGTTGGAACCGTACGCCGCCAAGCGGATACAGGGTCGTTTTCGTCCCGTTCAAGGACGGCAAGCCCGTCGGAGACCCGGTAGACTTCGCAACGGGCTTCCTGACCGAAGACGGGAAGGCACGGGGAAGGCCTGTCGGGGTTACCGTCGACCCACGCGGCGCGTTGATCGTTGCAGACGATCTCGCGAATACCATCTGGCGCATCACTCGGTCTGCCACGGCCGCGCCGGCTGGATAACTTCGCGTCGCGGCCGATCCGCGCAGCTCGTCAGGTAGGCGACTTGGATCAGCCTGCCTCACCAACAAGTGATAGTACTGTCAAATAGATTATACCGCTGACGATAGGCGGTTATGATCTCAGGGAAGAGGAACAAGGGGAGCTGCCATGAAAATCCTTGCGGCGACGGATTTTTCCACCCGTTCACAACGTGCACTTCGGCGGGCCGGTCTTTTGGCGCGGGACGCCAGCGCCGAACTCACGCTCATTCATGTCGTCGACGATGACCAACCCTCAGATATATTTGAGCTCGAAAGACGGGAGGCACAGAGATATCTTGAAGAACAAATAGCCTCGATCCCCGAACTGCAGGGACTTCAGTGTGTCTCCGCAGTTGTCACCGGCGATCCTTTCGACGGCATTTTGAGAGCTGCCGAGGCGCGTGCGATCGATCTCATTGTCATGGGCGCACACCGCAAGCAGTTGCTACGCGATATCTTTGTCGGAACGACCATCGAACGCGTGATCCGTACCGGACCATGCCCGGTGCTCATGGTGAATGCAGAGGTAGAACATTCATACAAAAAGGTGATGGCCGCCGTGGATATGTCGGAGCCGTCCGCACGCGCAATCAGGACGGCTAGGGAAACAGGGCTGATAGGCGACGCCAGTCTTTCGTTGGTCCATGGCTTCGATGCGTTCGCCAAGGGAAAAATGTCTAATGCTGGAATAGGCAAGGACGAGATAGCGCGCTACGTGGCGGCAGAACGTTTGCAGGCGGGTAGGGAACTGGTCGCGTTTCTGGAGGCGAACAACTTTGGCGTCGACAACTGGTCGCTGCGTATCAAGGAAGGAGGCCCAGTCGAAGCGATCATGGCGGCCATCAAGGAGGTGGCGCCCGATCTTCTGGTGATCGGAACGCACGGCCGTACGGGCCTCATCAAGGTACTTCTGGGAAGCGTGACGGAGAGCATTCTGCGATCGGTCGACGTGGATGTTTTTACGGCGCCGCCTATCCGAGAATGATCGAAGCCTACGTGATGGATGATCGTCGGTGTTCGTCCGGGGATTCAACAGCACGCCTCAAATGGCGTGACGTCGTCGTTGCGCTCGATGCGGTCCCGCTAAAGCTCCGCGCGTCCCTAGATCATAAGCGAGGTTAGCGCGGTCGAGGTCCGCGCGGATCGCCCGACCGCGTGTCGCTTGCCTCGGGCGGATGCGCCTCACCCCAGGAATGCTCGAGTGCGAGATGAGGTCACTATTACTATCAGTTGATCGTCGGAATTTGGGCTTGCTTTCGCTACAGGTGACAACGATGATCATTATCACCGACGCTAGGCCATCGAAGGCCTAAAAGCGGGGCCGTCGCCACAAAGTCGGCAGGAGATTGTCATGAAGAAGCATACTTCTCGCGACGACATATCCGCCCTCTCGTCGAGCATGAGAAAGCTGCTGCCCGATGTTGAGGCGCTTTATAAGGACATTCACGCCCATCCGGAACTCTCGATGCAGGAGACGCGGACTGCGGCTCTCGCCGCCGATAGGCTCAGGAAAGCCGGTTATGAAGTGACCACCGGAGTCGGCAAGACGGGTGTGGTGGGACTGCTCCGCAATGGTGAAGGACCGACGGTGATGCTGCGTGCCGACATGGACGCGCTCCCGATCGCCGAGAACACCGGCCTCGCCTATGCCAGCAAGGTCACGGCCACGGACGCGGAAGGTAAAACGGTGCCGGTAGGGCATATGTGCGGCCACGATATGCACGTCGCATGGCTGGTCGGTGCGGCGACACTGTTGTCGCAGACGCGCAAAGATTGGAAGGGTACCTTGATGGCCGTCTTCCAGCCTGGTGAAGAAACCGCCCAAGGGGCCTAGGCCATGATCGATGACGGCCTGCTGAAACGCTTCCCCACGCCTGATGTCGTGCTTGGCCAGCATGTCATGGTCGGTCCTACCGGAAATGTTGCCGGCAGCGCCGGGCCAATCACCTCCGCAGCTGACAGCTTGCAAATCCGACTGATTGGGCGCGGCGCACATGGCTCCATGCCGCAAGCAAGCATAGATCCCGTTGTTATGGCGGCATCCGTTGTCCTGCGGCTTCAGACCATCGTGTCCCGCGAGGTTGCCGCCACCGATGCGGCGGTTGTCACGGTCGGCGTGCTGCAGGCGGGCACCAGGACCTGGTCGGCACCTTCGTCTTTGCGCTCAGCGGCGCGGTTGCCTCGGTCAATCGTCGCCTCGACATTTTCGGTATCCTCGTTCTGTCTTTCGTGGCCGGGAGTTTTGGCGGGATCACCCGCGGTTTGCTGATCGGCGCAGTTCCTCCGGCTGCTCTGACGGATAGCCGATATCTGCTGGTTTCTGTGCTGGCGGGGCTCATAACGATCTTCTGGTATGCCGGTGTCGACAGGCTGCGTAGCCCGATGCTTCTGTTCGATGCGGCGGGACTATCGCTCTTTGTCGTCGCGGGCGCGCAGAAGGCGATCGAGTTCGGTTTGAACCCGGTAATGGCCGCGCTGCTTGGGATGCTGACCGGCATCGGCGGCGGCATAACGCGCGACGTTCTTCTCGCAGACATCCCACAAGTGCTGCGTTCTGATCTCTATGCCATTGCTGCACTCGCTGGCGCGTCCATTGTCGTCATTGGTGATATGCTAGGTCTTTCCTATGGCATCTCGGCCTTGGCCGGAGGGCTTTTGTGCTTCGGCCTTCGCTTCATGGCAATCAGGTACGATTGGCGTCTGCCTGTAGCGCATCTGTCCGCGCGAGGGCGGGCGGCAGCAGACCCTTCGAACGACGAGATCCAGGCTGAAATTGTTGACGATCCCGCGCCAGCGCCAGATAAAATGGCCTGCTGTGCCCAGATTCCCCGATGTCGAACTGCAATATCGCCGGAAGGTCGCATCGTGACGCTCGCGACGTCTGCGACCAATCCCGAAGCTGTTCGAGTGAGTTGAGCGTCGGCGTTAATCGGTTTCGGGCAAACACCAACTCCTCGCCGGGGGCTGCTCCCTGGACGACTATGATTTCGGTGTCCACGGGTAACGACGCGCCAAGGCGAAGAGCGTCGCTCCGAACGTCCACCATCGGCAAGAATCTTTCTTTACATGCAAACCGTCGGCAGTTTGATTGCAGAGAGGCCAAATCGACGACAAGCCGGTTGCCCGAAGGCGCGAAGCTCTTCAGGCGAA
This sequence comes from Rhizobium sp. 01N424, assembly GCF_056399485.1. Classification (NCBI taxonomy): domain Bacteria; kingdom Pseudomonadati; phylum Pseudomonadota; class Alphaproteobacteria; order Hyphomicrobiales; family Rhizobiaceae; genus Rhizobium; species Rhizobium sp. 01N424. The sequence goes on along the minus strand of NZ_JBFTRK010000013.1, from coordinate 50,974 downwards.
CTGGCCCCGAGAGCTGAATCATGTTTTCCAAAGTAAGCACTCACAAATAGGCAAGGGGGTTCGCAAAGTCTCTGCCAGTTTCGTCTTCCAGCGAAAACGAAAGGGCTAGAGCCGTTTCTTCGACGCTTTGAGCTTCGGCAAGCGCCTCGCGAAGTTTCACTCCACGCAGTCGTCGCATTAATCCCGCCAAAGAGGGAAGGTAGCTGTCCTCGTGAGAGGACGGCCAGAGCAACGCCAACATGACCGAAACGGGCTCCCCGTCAGGAGAGTCGTACCAGATTGGATGACGAAGTATTGCTAGACACTTGGCCGGTTCGGCTATGTCGTCCAAGAGGGCGTGGGGAACCGAAACGCCGCCGCCGATCGCCGTCGACCCCATCCGCTCCCTACGAAGGAGCGCGGACTCGATATCGCGCGGTGGCACGCGCACTTCATAGGCCAAAACGGACGCCAAGTTATGAAGGACCGATACACGATCGGTGCCGGGAAGATTAACTACAATTTCTTGAGGAATGATCTCGAGACAGACAGACACAAAGCCTCCTCGCCGGAACATCCGGTCACACAGGACTAAAACGGGTACTCCCGGACGCAGCGACGTTCGCGCGTCCGGGCTAAATGCCCGTTTTGAGCTTCTTAGGCTCCCTGTGGAAAAAGGCTGTAATCATGGCTTCAATGTAAGCGTTTATTTATTTCAATCAAGTCATATCGGCTTGCAGCCACAGTCCCTGCGAAGCGTCGTCTTGATCACCTCGATCAATGGCTGCCGCCTCCTTCTCGGTGGAACAAGGCTGGCAGACGACGCTGTGCTGGGGAGGGCTCGCCGCGCTGACGTGGTTCGCCATTCAGTCGTTCCGCGCGGCCTTCGGGGATTCCTCAGAGAGTGTCAAGACCTGGCAAAGGGGGGTCAGAACAAGAGCAGTCCGAAATCGTACGTTAAGGTCGAACGAAACCGGAACGATGCCGTAGATCGGATGTGCAACATCCGATCTCTGTGGATTGCCATCGACATGCGCCAGTTTTGATTTCTCTGTCCGGCCCGACTCGACAACGCTTCACGCGGATTGGTCATGACTGGGGTCGGGCGATGGCAAAGCGCAAGCTTCTCAAAGATCAAGATCGGCGGAGGCTTGTCGATATCCCGATCGACGAGGACAGCTTAATCCGCCACTATTCGTTGTCATTGGCGGATCGCCTGGAGATCGAACTGCGGAGACGTAATCACAATCGGCTCGGCTTTGCAATCCAGCTATGTCTGATGCGATACCCGGGTCGAGTGCTTGGAGCAGAAGAAACTCCGCCTCGCGCCATGCTGAAGTATGTTGCTGATCAGATCGGCGCCGCTCCAGACGAATTTGCCCTCTATGCACGTCGTGCAGAAACCCGTCGGGATCATATGTCGCGGCTGATGGTCTATCTGGATACGAGAAGCGCGACGCCGCCAGATCGCCGCGCCGCGCTATTGGCGGCAATTCAAGCGGCGACTATGTCCGACGACGGTGCTGCGATAGCCAGTTCGACTGTCGCCGCGTTTCGCGAACGCGGAGCTCTTCTGCCGGCGATCGACACGATCGAACGCATCGGCCTTGCCGGCCGTGCCATAGCCCGGCGCCGGGCAGAAAAAACCCTGATTGAAGACATCCCGCTCGATAGGCTTCAATCACTGGATAAGCTGTTAGAGGTTGATCCGTCGATCAGCAAGACGCGCTTTCATTGGCTGCGTTCGGCGCCAGAAGCGCCGGCTGCGTCGAACCTCGTCGGGCTGACCGAGCGGATAGCTTTTCTGCGGCGGCTGGAGATCCATCAGGAACTGCAGGCGCGCGTATCATCCGGACGGTGGGACCAGATGATCCGGGAGGGCAACGCAACGCCGGCCTGGCTTGCCAACGACTTCAACGCCAGCCGTCGCCACGCTCTGATCGTGGCTCAAGTCATCAAGCTTTGCCAGAAGCTCACGGACGATGCGGTGACGATGTTCATCAAGCTGATGGGCAAGTTGTTCTCGCAAGCCAACAATCGAAAGAAGCAGCGACCGATGGACTGCAGAGCGAACACCGCCAAAGCGCTGCGCATGTTTCTGGATACGACGCCACCAGCGTAACCGCGCTCGGACCTCCTCTTCCCGCTCGGTGGCGTGGACATAGGAATAGAGATAATCCGTGGCGACCAGATCGAAGAAGGCTTGCGGGTTCACCAAAAACTCCCGGCCGCGTCTGGTTGGCAGCAGCACATCCTTTTTCCGGCGAAGAAGCTTCAGATGACGGGCCATGTCGCGCACGACCCAAAGCGGCGGCATGTCGCTTTCATTGAGCACCTTGTTCATGCTGTAGAGGTCCTCGGCTGTGAATCCTGGCCAGAGGAAGTGCACAGCGGCCCAATGCACGAACTTGCGGTTCATGGCGCCGGTCGCCGTCAATCCTATGCCACCCTCACCGTCAGCATAGGCAACCGAAAGAAGCATGCCGCGAAGAAGTGGTGACAGCGCGGCGATGTCGACGTCACCTTGCAGGTTGATTTCCGGAAGCATCGTGCGGCTTTGATCCCCAACTGCGCCATGCAAGTCCCAGCGAGTATCGAGCGGTAAAAGAACAATTGCTAGTGAGAAAGCTAAAGCCGAAGGGTGCGTCATCACCCGCCCCCGCTCCGCCCTTTCAACCCGGCCCAGCCGGTCGGATCGAGGGCTGATCTCCTTGCCCTGTAGTAGCCTTTAAGCCCTTGTTGCATTTACATTAGAAGTCACACGGCTATTTAGTAATGCGACAGTTGGGCCAGTTAGAGATGCGACAGTCGTCGCCTCTTCATCGACTCGAGCGGAAACCCCGTCGGCAAAGAATACTTGTCGAGGATACGGTCTGAAGACCGGGGCGTTGCGGGGGCGCGACTAAGCCTCCGGAAGCGAATAGCGCGTGACAACCGCGTCCTCGCCATCGAGGCTCACTTCGACGACCTCGTTCACCATATCCTGTGCCCCTGCCAAGTCCTGCAAGATGAGCGCAAACAGATCTCGTTGCAGCGCAGGTAGCACCTGGGGAACTATTATCACCAGACCCGCATGCAACGCCTCTTTTGCGTAGAGCTTCCGGAAGTCGCGCGCATTGTTCGTTACGAACGTGAAATCCTCTGCTACGATGCGAGGCATCAGATCCCAGTCGGTCTCGCCGCTCAGCCCCAGCCAATTCACATGAAAGCAATCGTGACCGTGCACTTGCGCCACGGCGACGAGGGACGTGTGAAGGCATTCATCAATAAGAAACTTCACGAAGGTGAGCCGGAGGGTTTAGCAGCACTTTCGCTGCGAATTCGCAGACGCTTCTCAGACTTCACCTTCAGGCCCTGCTCGGAGAGCTTCCGCGGCCGTCCCCTGGCGGGATGGGCCACAGCCCAGATCTCGGCAAGCTCCACCATGCGCTCGGTGAGCGAAGGGTAACCCTCGACAATTTCCGCGGTGCTTGCGCCCTGGGTCTTCATCGCGGCGATCGTTCGCACTGGAACACGGGTTCGCTTGAACACCGGCTCGCCGCTCACGACGCCCTTCACACTCTGGATCATTCGTTCAGCTTCTCGAAGCGCCTCGGCACGTGCGGCCAGTTGCTCCCTTGCCCGCGCGACATCGACGATAAGATAGTCGTCCGCCCTAACGGTATCGGCATTCGGGTTCTGGTCTATGGTATCAAAAAGACGTTTGCGGCGCTCGGCGGACAAGATCGATCCGACGCCATACCAGAGCTTCAACCGAAGCAGATCCTCATCAGTAAGCGCTCTACCCTTGTCGCCGATGAGATGAGTCGCGATGATCCGCTTGTCGATCGCATTGTGCACCGACTTCACAGCGATCCCGCTGACTGCTGCGGCCTCGGCGGGCGTGTAGGCGTACGATGCGTTGGCCATAATCATTCTCCTTGAGGAGAATATATAATGCAGGTGCCGTCCCCGGTAAAGATCGACCGAGCGTTTCGATCTCGCTTCTAGTCAGCTTATTGGTGGTCACTTCTTCTCAAGCGGCCGTTCGGTCACACGAAACAGTGTTTCCGCCCAGGCGAGGGACTTGCTTGCGCCGGATCGTCACTTGGATGCCTGGAAGATCAAGAGCCGGGAATTTCACAAGATTGGCTCTCGCTGAGTGTTGTAATTGCAGGGCTATCGGTTCTGCTGGCATCAAGGCGAGGTACGGCAAGCGCTGGAAGGTTGACATGCCCTCCTAGTGCCAGAGATTGGTCTTGGTGAGGTCAATCAGTTCATCGCCCCTGCCGCTGAAGACGGCCTTCAGCATGTAGAGCGTAAAGCCTTTTGCCATCTCCACGTTGATAGAAGGCGGGACCGGCAATTCGGTACGAGCGACGACCGCGTCGATCAAAACAGGACCGTCGTGCGCGAGCGCTTCGCGGATACCGCTCTCGACATCCTCCGGATGCTCCAGGCGGACACCTTTTATCCCAACGGCTTCGGCCATCGCCGCGAAGTTCGGGTTCTTCAACTCCGTCCCGTTCGGAAGGAAGCCAACTGACTTTTGCTCGACTTCAATGAACCCCAGGGCGGAATTATTGAAGACGACGACCTTCACCGGAAGATTCATCTGGGCGAGCGTAAGGAAGTCGCCCATCAGCATGGCAAATCCGCCGTCGCCCGACATGGAGATGACCTGCCGCTGCGGGAACGTCACCTGAGCGCCGATCGCATGTGGCATCGCGTTGGCCATCGAACCGTGCCAGAAAGATCCTACCAGCCGGCGTTTTCCATTGAGCGCCAGATAGCGTGCGGCCCAGACGGTGGGAAGCCCGACATCGCAGGTAAAGATGGCGTCGTCGGATGCGGCATCGCTGAGAGCCTTAGCGACCTGTTGGGGATGAATGATCCCGCCCTTACGATGGCCCGATGCCAGTGCATCGAGGTCTTTCCGGGCCTTCTGATAATGCGTCTTAGCCTGTTCCAGATGTGTTGCATCGGTGCGAACCTTGATTGCGGGCAACAGAGCGTCCAGGGTTGCCTTCACGTCGCCCACAAGCCCTAGATCGACAGCGGCTCGCCGTCCAATCTGGCCCGGGCGAATGTCGATTTGGGCGATCTGCACGCCAGAGCCGGTTGGGTAGAACTGCCTGTAGGGAAAGTCGGTCCCAAGCATCAGGAGGATGTCGCAATCCTTCATGGCGTAGTAGCCCGAGGAAAAGCCGATCAGGCCGGTCATTCCAACGTCGTAGGGATTGTCACATTCGACAAACTCCTTGCCCTTCAGAGCATGCACGACCGGTGCCTTCAACTTTTCGGCCAGCGCGATGACCTGATCGTGTGCGCCGGCGCATCCCGAGCCGCAAAAGAGGGTGACGCGCCCTTGACCGTTCAACAGGTTGGCCAAAGTGTCAATGTCTTCCTGCGGTGGAACAGCCACCGGCGCTTTTGGCAGCAGCGTCTGCGGTTTAGGGACATACGAGTTCTTCGCCGGTTTGAGCGCAATATCACCCGGAATGACAACGACGGAGACTCCGCGCTGCCCGACGGCCTCGCGTATTGCAATTTCCAGCGTGCGCGGCATCTGGTCGGGGTCGCCGAGCAGTTCGCAATAGTGACTGCATTCCCTAAACAGGTCTTGCGGATGGGTTTCCTGGAAATAACCTGAGCCAATCTCCGAGGAGGGGATCTGTGCGGCGATTGCCAGAACGGGAACGCGGGACCGATGGGCGTCGAAAAGTCCGTTTATCAGGTGAAGGTTGCCAGGACCGCAGCTGCCGGCACAGACGGCGAGCGAACCTGTGAGGTGTGCCTCGGCGGCTGCCGCAAATGCGCCAGCCTCTTCATGCCGCACATGAATCCACTCGATCTTGCCCTGCCGCCTGACCGCATCGGTGATGCCGTTGAGACTGTCGCCAACGACACCAAAAATTCGCTTTACCCCAGCGGCGGCCAAAGTAGCGGCAAACTGATCTGCAACGGTCTGTGTCATCGTTATGCTCCATGGTTTGGCGATATTACGGTGGCTTTGATCGCTCGATATTGGCCGGTGCCTCCGCGAAAATATTGTTAAAAACGACTGCATATGGATGAGTCTTCTTCCGAAGACATCGCTTTAATACGGTTTGGTCCAGTCCGCGCGGGTGCCGGGGAAATGGCAAGTCGAACCGTATCAACGTGGACCGACAGTTGCCAGTCCGCGCGCAGCTCCACGCCGTTCTTATAAGGAAGATCCAGCCTTCACCTTTAGACGTGGAATTCCGGTTCTTCGCTCCTGATAAGCCTTTGACGTGGTTGTTGCGGCGAATTGTCCAAAAGGCAGATTTGGTGACAATACGCAGACCCTCATACTTTCCATAATCCTTGCATGCCAATGGCGATGCGACTTTGACAGAATTCCTCATGCGGCCCGCATCAATCTTTGGCGAGACACTGCTGAACGCTCAAAACCTTTAAAGAGGATTTTCCCCATGAAGATCTATTTGCTCTCACTTGCTGCCGGACTGCTGGTGGGTGTGATCTACAGCCTGATCAATGTGCGTTCGCCCGCCCCTCCCATCGTGGCGCTCGTCGGCCTCCTGGGCATTCTTGTCGGGGAGCAGGTGATACCGTTCGCCAAAACAGTACTGGCCAAGGAACCTGCTGCTGTCGGTTGGCTGAACCAGATCAAGCCGCACATGTTCGGACACCTGCCCAGCGGTTCCAGCCATATGCAAAATGCGGACAGCGGCAACATCAACCCATCAAATGGCACAGGCCCGGCTTAAGGCCGGCCATTTCAACGTCCCTCGAAACCCGGGCGGCGCCGTCAACCGTCCTTCCCTGGAGCTAACTCATGTTCGCTGATCTGATCTTGCACCGTGGTCTCTTCACCACGCTTGACCGAACTAATCCGAATGCATCCGCCGTTGCCATCAAAGAGGGTAAGTTCCTGGCCGTCGGCCATGACCAAGAGATTATGGCGTTTGCCGGGCCGGAGACGAAGATCGTCGATCTCAAAGGTAAACCTGTGCTCCCTGGCCTGATCGACAACCACACCCATGTCATTCGCGGTGGCCTCAACTTCAACATGGAACTCCGTTGGGATGGCGTTCGCTCCCTTGCCGACGCAATGGACATGCTCAAAAGGCAGGTGGCAATCACGCCCGCGCCGCAGTGGGTCCGCGTTGTCGGCGGTTTCACCGAACACCAGTTCGTCGAAAAACGTTTGCCGACGATTGACGAGATCAATGCGATCGCGCCCGATACGCCGGTCTTCCTGCTCCATCTTTATGACAGGGCGCTTTTGAACGGTGCCGCCGTTCGCGCTGTGGGCTATACGAAGGATACGCCCAACCCACCGGGTGGCGAGATTATTCGCGATCCCCATGGCAACCCGACAGGTTTGCTGTTGGCAAAACCGAATGCGGGCATTCTCTATTCAACTCTCGCCAAGGGTCCGAAGCTGCCGCTCGAGTATCAGGTCAATTCGACGCGGCATTTCATGCGGGAATTGAACAGGCTCGGCGTTACAGGCGTGATCGATGCTGGCGGCGGCTTCCAGAATTATCCGGATGATTATGCCGTCATCCAGAAGCTTGCCGATGAAAACCAGATGACGGTGCGGCTCGCCTATAATCTCTTCACCCAGAAGCCGAAGGGAGAGAAGGAGGACTTTCTCAACTGGACGTCGTCGGTCAAATACAAGCAGGGTAACGATTATTTCCGTCACAATGGTGCGGGCGAGATGCTCGTCTTTTCCGCTGCCGACTTCGAGGATTTCCGCGAACCACGTCCCGATATGCCGCCGGAAATGGAAGGCGAAATGGAAGAAGTCGTGCGCATTCTGGCCGAAAACCGATGGCCGTGGCGTTTGCATGCGACCTATGACGAGACGATCAGCCGCGCACTCGATGTCTTCGAAAAGGTCAATCAGGACATCCCGCTTGAAGGCCTTAACTGGTTTTTCGACCATGCCGAGACGATTTCGGATCGCTCGATCGACCGGATCGCGGCGCTTGGCGGCGGCATCGCCGTGCAGCACCGGATGGCATATCAGGGCGAATATTTTGTCGAGCGCTATGGCGTTGGTGCAGCCGAAGCCACGCCACCTGTGGCCAAGATGCTTGAAAAGGGCGTCAAGGTCTCAGCTGGTACGGATGCCACGCGCGTTGCCTCCTACAATCCTTGGGTTTCTTTGTCCTGGATGATCACCGGCAAGACTGTCGGCGGCATGAAACTCTATCCGCGCGCCAATTGCCTGGATCGAGAAACTGCGCTGCGCATGTGGACGGAGAACGTCACATGGTTTTCCAACGAAGAGGGCAAGAAGGGCCGCATTGAAAAGGGCCAGTTCGCCGATCTGGTCGTTCCGGACAAGGACTTCTTCGCTTGCTCTGAGGACGAGATCTCGTTCCTCACCTCGGATCTCACCATGGTCGGTGGCAAGATCGTTTATGGCGCTGGCGATTTCGCCAAATACGATGAGAGCGACGTTCCACCGGCTATGCCCGACTGGTCGCCTGTGCGGACATTCGGCGGCTATGCAGCCTGGGGTGACCCGGGAGGGGCCGGAAAGCGGTCGCTGCGGCGCACTGCGATTTCGACTTGCGGATGCGCCAATGACTGCAACGTGCATGGCCATGACCATGCGGGCGCGTGGACATCGACCCTGCCGATCGCTGATCTCAAAGGCTTTTTCGGCGCGCTTGGTTGCGCCTGCTGGGCAGTTTGAAGCAGGGGATGTTGACAATGATCGGAAAGAACATGGCATCCGCGTTACAGCCTGTTGCCGCATCCCGAACAATTCAGACTTTTGCGCTGCTGGGTCTGTGCTCGGCCAATATTCAGGGCGCGCTGATCAAGATTTTTGATTTTCAAACCGCGCTCGATGAAATGAACCATTTCGGTCTGCCGTCCGCACCCCTGTTTGCCATCGTCGTCATCGTGTTCGAATTGACGATGCCGGCGTTGGTAGTGACCGGGCTTTATCGCTGGATGGCAGCGCTTGCCTTGTCCGGCTTTACAATGCTCGCAACCCTTCTTGCCTTGCGCTTCTGGGAGATGCCGCCCGGCATGGCACGCTCCATGACGATGAACGGATTTTTCGAGCACGTAGGTCTTGCCTGCGCGTTCGTATTGGTGGCCTCCGGAAATCTTCTTTCCCATCCTGACAGAGAAGGACTCTGACCATGACATTTCGCTTTCTAAGAACAGTCAGCATCGTTGCAGCGCTCGCGCTTTTGCCCATCATGCCTGGCGTTGCGTCTGCACGCGACAAACATCCGCAGGTCGGCGTGGCGCCGCAATACGACACGACACATGTCTACGTGGACCCGGCTGCCGTCGACGATTTCGCCAAGAGTTTCCTTGCGACATTTGGCGGAACCAGCACAAAGCAGGTGGTTGTCAACGTAACGCCAACGCCTAGCAGCACATCATCGCAGCTGCTTCAAACACCGGCTGGCACGGTGTCCCTGTTCGGGTTCACGACCCCCGTTCCCTATCCCTTCGGCCTCGAACGCACTGGCTATCTCGTAACGGATATGGATGCCGCAGTGAAGGCGGCTCGTGCAGCGGGCGCTATCGTTCTCGTTGAACCGTTCCCCGATCCGATTGGTCGCGATGCTGTCATTCAATGGCCGGGCGGCGTGAATATGCAGCTTTACTGGCACACCAAGACGCCAAACTATCCCGCATTGTCGGCCGTGCCCGAAAACCGGATTTACCTGTCACCAGATGCTGCTTCCTCTTTCGTCACGGCCTTTACCCGCTTCTCGAAAGGCAAGGTGGTGTCCGACGACCGCAAGGCTCCCGGTCTCGAAATCGGCAGGCCGGACGATACCTATCGCCGCATTCGCATCACGTCGGTTTATGGTGAGATGACCGTGCTCGTCACCGACGGACACCTGCCATATCCGTATGGGCATGACACGACGGGCTATGCGGTCCCGGACCTCCAAGCCACACTCGTGAAGGCGAAGGAAAATGGTGCCCGGATCCTCATCGAACCCTACGAGGCGGGTGGACGGCAGGCCGCAATGGTTGAGTTCCCGGGCGGATACGTCGCCGAGGTGCACACCTCGCTTGCCAACTGACGAGACAAATCAGACATCCATTCAATGGCGCGAAGGGTTCGTATCTCCATGGTTACGACCCTTCATACCAATTGTTGCGGACGCCAATGCTGAGACAGGACTGTCGCGCGACCATCAATAAACGTGCGGCAGGCAATCCGTGTTTCCATCATAGATTCGTTCAAACCAGCGGCCCTTGAAAGGACCAGTCATGAGGTTTCTGCCACTCCCTCTCCTCCTCAGTTTTAATGGCGGTTATGTCGATACAATCGGCTTTCTTGCCCTCGGCGGACTATTCACGGCCCATGTAACGGGCAATTTCGTGACGCTCGGCGCCACGGTCGCGACGGGTTCGGGCGGCACTCTGGCGAAGTTACTCGCGTTGCCGATGTTTTGCGTGATTGTTCTGCTCACCAGGGTGGGCTGTACATTGCTCAAGAATAACGGGCTGGCGGTACTGCGCCCGCTTCTGCTGGTAAAGCTGGTTCTCTTGCTCGTCGTCGCGGTTCTTGCCGTTTCTTATGGTCCTTTTCGCGACGCCAATAGTGGTGCAAGTCTGGCGATCGGGATGACGATGATCGCAGCTATGGCGATCCAGAACGCGTTGCACCGTGTGCATCTGACCAAATCGCCACCATCGACCTTAATGACCGGAACGACCACCCAGATCATGCTCGATCTTGCCGACCTGATCTCCAGGCTCCCTGTCGACGATGTGACTGCTGCCAAGGTGCGGCTCAAGCGCATGATTTTCAGCGTCGTTGCCTTTGCATCAGGATGTGCCTTGGCGGCCGGTGCCTTCGTGCTGTCGCCGGTCTGGTGCTTTGCGGTCCCTGTGTTTGTTTCGGCGTTGGCTTTCATCGCGAAGGTCGCGACGCCAGAGGGCGATTGAACAGTTCGCTGCCTCTCGTGCATGCGCTCCGCAGACGGCGAACGCGCCGTTTTCGCGCGAATGGAAGCGCATTGTCTAAGCCCCGTTTGTTTGTTCAAGAGCCGTAGCAGCCAAGGCGCTAGCTTATCGTTGCCTCAACCGATGTGCATCTCACACCCATAGGATGCAGCTGTCGCCGAGCGGCGGCCGGTGCTTCTCGCTGCGATCAGTACGGGCAATCGGAAACGTTAACATCAAGCGATCGGAGAAATCCCATGGACGCCATGCCACCGAAAATCATCACGGAAGAGATTCAGATCGTCGACAATAGCGGTCATCCACTGATCGTGTTGTCAGGGAAGTCTGGCAAACCGGCGATCATATTCCTGCGTCGCGACGGTCAACAAGGCCTTGCATTGTCTCTCGATGACGCTGATCGCCCAGCCATCAAACTCGCCAATACGGACGCGACCGCGCCAACGGCCTCCCTTGAGATCGATGACAAAGGTGCGCATGTCAAATTTGACCGACCGGGCGGTGCGTCAAGCTATCTGTTTCTGAACAATGCCGGCGGGTCGGGCGTCGTTTTGATCGACGCCCAAGGGCAAAGGCGGGTTGAAATTTTGACAGCGCCGGATGGCACGATCACCGTCAGCCGGTCTGGAAACAAAGAGACGCTCCCCTGATCCAGAGGCCTGAACAATGCAAGAAACCCTCGGCGAGGGACACAATGGTTCACGCCGGTTATTTGCCCCTTATCGCTATCGTCAAAGTTTTCCACCACCCCTGCGTTGGTGGGGATCCATTACGAAGATCATTATTGGAGACATCCCTATGCCGTCTATTCCTCTCCTGGCTCCTTCGGACTGTGCCATCGTTCTCGTCGATGAACAGGCCGGCCTTGCGTTCGCCACGGGCTCGGCAGACCGGCAGGCCCTGCGCAGCAATGCGATAGCGCTTGCCCGCACGGCAGTCGCCTTCGGCATTCCGACCGTCGTCAGCACCTCGGCATCGAAGGTCTACAGCGGGCCGTTGATGCCACCGCTGCGCGCTGTCCTGCCGGATATCGTTCCCATCGAGCGTCGCAATATGAACCTCTGGGAAGATGAGGCCGCATTGGCTGCGATCACCGCTACCGGACGCAAGACGCTGGTGTTTGCCGGGCTGCTCACGGAAGCCTGCGTCAGCTTCCCGGTGCTTTCGGCGCTGAATGAAGGGTATAAGGTTTTCGTCGTGGCCGATGCTTGCGGCGGCTTGACGCCAGTTAGCCACGAGGCGGCATTGCGCCGGATGGAGCAGGCAGGTGCCGTCATGACATCCTGGCTTCAGTTCCTGCTCGAAATGCAGCGCGACTGGACCCGACACGAAACGTACGAGGTTGCCCGCAGCATTGTCGTGGACCATGGCGGCGGCTACGGCGTCGGCCTTGACTACGCCCGAGATATGATCAAACCGGTGTGATGGTGAGGGCCTTGGGAATGAGCGGGAGCGGGGGCTTGGGCTTTCCCTGCCGACCAGCGCCCCCGATACCGCGTCACCACCAAACCCTTTACGAGCCTCGTGACATCTACCCGTTCACTACATCGCGCTGGCGGTTGCCAAATGGGCTCGCTTGCCGCGCCTTTTGGAGAGGTTCCCGTGCCAACGGACAACGTGCCATTGCAATCAATCCCATCGCAGGCGAGCTCGACTTCGCAGATCACAACGACGCAGTTCATCGGCATCTTTGTTGCTGTGGCCCCCTCTATGTTTCTGGGTTCACTCGATCAGACGATTGTCGCTACCGCGCTGCCTGTCATCGCAAGTCAATTGGGAAATTTCAGCAATATTGCATGGGTCATCACCGCTTACCTGCTGGCGGCGACGGTTGCGGCGCCGATCTATGGTCGCGTTGGCGATTCCATCGGCCGCAAAACAGCCCTGCTTGGCGCTCTGGTTCTGTTTATCTGCGGCTCGATTGCCTGTGCGCTGGCCACAGGATTTGACACCCTCATAGCAGCTCGGGCTTTGCAGGGGCTCGGCGGCGGCGGTCTCATGACCTTGTCGCAGGCGCTGATTGGCCAGTCCGTCAGTCCGCGTGATCGCGGGCGCTTTCAGGGATGGTTCGGAGCCATCTTTGCCCTCAGCAGCACGCTGGGGCCACTTCTGGGAGGTCTCCTCTCGGAGCACGTTGGCTGGCGCTGGATTTTCTGGATCAATCTTCCCTTGGGTCTGATTGCAGCTGTTGCTGCCCTGAGAGTGAAATCCGATCCGTCGGAGGGCCGGTTTTCTTTCGACGTCCCGGGCACGACCTTGTTCGCTGCCTCTACGGTCGCACTTCTGCTGGCGCTCGGATTCGGCCCCGCCCTCGGCTGGGCATCCGTGCGTGTCATCCTTTTACTTCTCGCGGGCTGCCTGGGTCTTGCTTTTGTCCTGCCGGTGGAGCGGCATGTTTCTACGCCCTTGCTCTCTCCCGATCTGCTGGAGCAACCGGTCGTATGGCGTGCCGCACTCTGCGTCCTCCTGTTTGCAGCGGCCTTGTTTGCCGGGCTGGTTCAGGTTCCGCTCCTGCTGGAACTCGCCTATGGGATCAGTCCATCAACGTCAGGACTGCTCCTTATCCCTCTTACCCTGGCGCAGGCCGGTATCTCAACGTGGGCCGGTATCCACATGTCAACGACCGGACGACCGCGCAATCCGCTCATCTGGGGACTTGCTGTCGCCAGTTTGGGTTTCGTCTCGCTCGCCGCCACCCTAAGCTATGGCCCTGTGGCGATTGCCGCATCGTCCATCCTTTTCGGGCTTGGGCTTGGCACGACGATGCCCGCTGCCCAGACGCTTGCACAATGGGCCGGTGGAAAAAGCCGGCTGGGAGTGACCACCGCGACACTAACATTTTCACGATCTGTCGGCGGGGTCATCGGCACGGCTGTGACCTCTGCTATTTTGCTCGCTGCTATCGAACACTATGCTCCAGGTTCCGCCGCAACAGTCCAGGCAACAATGGAAAATGTGACCGCTACTGCCCAGCAAACTGCGCATATGGATGCGGTTTTGTACGCATTCCGATGGGTGTTCGCCGCTATAGCACTCTGTACATCGGTAGCGATGCTGCTGGCCGTTTCAATACCCCCGATAAACCTTGCCGATCCTGAACCGGAGACCGGCACTTAGTCGACCTTCCAAATCAAGGTCTGATTTCCTTTCAGGCCCTTTCGAAACAACATGAGACCGCTGAAAACGCGGGCGCTCTCGCCCGTGTCCACGAAAGGAAATAGAGCGGAGATCTCCAAGGTATCCAAAAGCGGACGGACGGGGTGCGCAACTACACTTTAGTTTAGTTACGCTAACCCCACGGCTATCCCCAACTCTATGACCGTATGGTTTAGCCGTCGGCCAAAATGATCTCTTTTAAGGCAAGCGGAATGCTCGCAACCACATGGAGATCACGATGAACATGAACACCGTTTTTGTTGGCCGCTCGGAAGCTCTGTTCGCGTTTGGATCAAACGAGGGTGGAATGTCTGGCGAGGTCTCAGCGTTGCTTCTGCGCGCTGTGACCTGCGTGGAACAGGATGAAACCAACGCGTTGGAACTGATCAGACGGGCTTCCAGTCTTCTTCGTCCCCGGGCGGTCCAGAGCGAGCGCAGTGACATCTTTAGCGGCGGGCTCGCAGCATGGCAGGTAAAGCGACTGGATGCATTCATAGAGGGCAACATTTCGCAATCGATGCTGATCGAGGACCTTGCCAACCTTTGTAATTTGAGCACCAGCTATTTCTCCGCAGCCTTCAAGGCCACTTACGGAGTTTCTCCCCACAACCACCTCATCCACTGCCGGGTGGAGCATGCCAAGAAATTGATGTTGGAAGGCAATGCTCCTCTGTGCGAAATTGCCCTGGATTGCGGTCTAGCAGATCAAGCGCATCTTTCGCGCATTTTCCGAAATAAAACCGGCACGACCCCGAGTGCCTGGCGTCGCTATGCACTTCAGATGGCGCGCGAGCGCGTTCATGCAGGTCTCGAATATGCTGCTCATCAGAGATGAATATCGGCCAGTTCGTGGTGCTGGCGGCAGCACTGACACTTGCAGCGTTGGCGCTGTCGGCGTGGATGCTGGTCTTAGCCTCGGTCATTGTTGGAGCCTGCTCGACGGTCGCACAGCGGATCGTGCCCTTCGCGGCATCGCTGGCAGCACCCGAAAAGCGTGGCGCAACAATCGGGACGGTCATGGCCGGCGTGCTGTCGGGCATCTTGTTCAGCCGCACCCTGTCTTGCTTCGTCGGCGAACAGTGCCGGCTGGCGGGAAATGTTCTGGATCGGCGTGGCGCTGGCCCTGGTTGCTGCCGGTCTCATGTTTGCGGTGCTGCCACAACACCGGCCCACATCGACGCTACGATACCATCAGGCGATCCGGTGGCTTGGCCAGCTCTGACCGACAACCGATCTTTATTAGTTAGAGAATGACAAATGACCCGCTGGGATCTTCCAGCAGGTCGTTTGATTATGAGAAGTCCGAATTCTTCAGTGCGCAATCTTCATCAGGCTCAGCGCCTGGTGAATTTGAGAGACCACGGCAGCACCTTCCCCAACTGCGGCGGCCACCCGCTTGGTTGATCCAGCCCTGACATCGCCGATGGCGAAGACATTTGGAAGGCTGGTTTCCAGCGGCAGTGGCTTGCGGGAAAAACTGCAAAGCGCGTCGAACGATTGACCGGTAACGATAAAGCCTTTCTCATCGG
The DNA here is from genome assembly GCF_056399485.1 of Rhizobium sp. 01N424. Taxonomy (NCBI): domain Bacteria; kingdom Pseudomonadati; phylum Pseudomonadota; class Alphaproteobacteria; order Hyphomicrobiales; family Rhizobiaceae; genus Rhizobium; species Rhizobium sp. 01N424. Next base: position 35,384 of record NZ_JBFTRK010000013.1, on the reverse strand, counting down.
TATGGACGCGGTCGCTGATCCAACCTGCATTGGGATCGGCTCCGATGAACAGGAAAAGGTGATGAAGTGACAGCTGTCGTTCGCTGCCATCCAGTCGGTTGCGCAGGGTGGCGGTTTCCAAGCCGCCTGCGGGATTGCCTTCGATCGCGTTCACTTCACAGTGCATGTGCAGTTCGACATTGGGGAAAGCCCTGATGCGGTCGATCAGATATTGCGACATCGTCTCTTCGAGCGCGCGCCGGACGACGAGATGCAATGTCTTGACCTGAGGTGCGAGAAAAGCGATGGCCTGGCCGGCCGAATTGCCACCGCCTACCAAGGCGATCTCTTCGCCGGCGCATAGTTTTGCCTCGATCGGCGAGGCCCAGTAGGAAACACCGTTGCCTTCGAGGCGTTCGATATGGGCGATATTCGGCCGCCGGTAGTGCGCCCCGGAAGCAATGACGACCGTGCGCGACGTCACGGCGTTTCCACCTGCGAGCTCCAATGTCAACACACCGGCGTCGCCCTCGGGCGCGACCAGACTATCGACCGCGACGGGCAGAACCATTTCCGCACCGAATCTCAGAGCCTGGTTGTAGGCACGTCCGGCCAACGCCTGGCCGGATATGCCGGTCGGAAAGCCGAGATAGTTTTCAATCCGCGATGATGCGCCTGCCTGTCCTCCCACCGAGCGTTCGTCTATGACAATGACGTCAAGCCCTTCCGAGGCAGCGTACACGGCGGTAGCAAGGCCTGCCGGTCCGGCGCCAACGACGGCAACGTCATAGAGTTTGCCCGGCGTGAGTTCAGGGGTCATGCCCAGGCAGGCTGCGGCTTGCGCATCGGTCGGATTCTTCAGCACAGTTCCATTGGGGCAAACCATCAGCGGCAGTTCGGATGGGAGGATGCCCAAGCGTTCGATCAAATCACGGCCTTCGCCTTCGCTGGCAGAATCGAGCACGATATAGGGAAAGGCACTGCGGGCGAGAAACCCTTGCAGTCGTGATAGTGGGGCATTGCCGGCAGCCCCGACGAGAACAGAACCAGCGCCAGCATCGATCAGAGCAACGCGGCGCAGAATGAAGGCGCGCATGATGATCTCGCCGACATCCGCCGAGCCGATCACCAGAGCGCGAAGATGGGGTGCATCGAACGCAACGGCAGTGCAGCCGTCGGAGCCGGCCCGTGCACCCGCCAGTGTCGGGCGGCCCGAAAGTTGATTGACCTCGCCCGACAACTGGCCGACACCATGGGTGGTAATAGGCGCCTCATGCGACAGGCCTTCGTGGCGAAAGACATCCATGGAGCCTTCCAGCACCAGCCAGGCAGGCGCTGCGTGATCGCCGACCTTGTAGATGAATTCCCCAGGTTCAAATTGCCGCGGTTCGCCACTGGCAAAACGTTTGGCCGTCTCGACCTGGCGCGGGCTCAATACAGGGAACATCTGGTGCTGGCGGCTGCTGAGATCGGCCATGAATTCTCCCTGGATTATAATGTCGTTTGGCGGATGCGGATTGGTGTCTCCATTCAGTAATATCGGGGGATTGGACCACGCTGTGGCGTTTGGTCGGGCAGGTCCACCATAACCTCGTCGGCAAAGCACCAGCCCCATCCTTCCGGCGGATCGTAACCCTCGATGATCGGGTGCCGCGTGGCGTGGTAGTGCGCGGTGGCGTGGCGACCGGGAGATTGGTCGCAGCAGCCGACATGGCCACACTCGCGGCAGACTCTCAGATGAAACCACGCCTGGCCCGTTTCCAGGCATTCCTCGCAGCCCAGCGTCATGGGCCGAACCGTGCGGATCGTCGATGTGTGTGAGCAGCCGTGCGACATGGAATCTTGCTCCTTGGTGACGTTCAATATTTTTACTGCTTCAGCGCCTGTTCCAGACACTGCACCAACTGGCCAAAATTGACAGGCTTGCCGAGAAAGGCAAACGCGCCACCGTTCATGGCCGCCGTCCTCGTCTTGGCGTCGCGATAGGACGTCATGAAGATCATCGGCGGCCTGGGTGACTGCTGTTCGTTCAGCGCGCTCTGGAGTTCGATGCCCGTGAGGCCGGGCATTTTGACGTCCACAAGCATGCAGTCAATTGAAGACGGATCAGGGTCTGCGAGAAACTCTTCCGCCGACGTGAACAGGCGGCTCTCGTATCCACAGGAGAGAACGAGATCGTCAAGGGCTTCGCGGATCGATTGGTCGTCGTCGACGATGGCTATGACTGGTATTCTGGACAATTGTTCGGGCCTTACCGTGTTTCGCTCAATGCCCGCTATATGCGCCTTCTCAAGGACGCCTTGTATCATACATGGGTGTAGGTTTTGGCTTATAGCCCGAGCAGTTCTGCCTTGCGCACCAAATCGGCGACCGAGCGTGCGTCCATCTTCCGCATGACATTGCCACGATGCAGCTTGACCGTGATCTCGCTGATGCCAAGGTTGAAAGCAATCTGCTTGTTCATCAGCCCCTGCACGACAGCTGCCATGACCTCGTGCTCGCGGCGCGTCAGCGTCCCAGCCAACTCGGCAACGGCACCATTGGTCGCCGATTGCTGACGGATGTCACGGTCCTTCTGGAAAGCCACGGACACTGCATCGAGAATATCCTGATCCCGAAACGGTTTGGCCAGAAAATCGACAGCACCTGCCTTCATCGCCCGCACGGTCATCGGTATATCGCCATGGCCGGTCATGAAAATGATCGGCATCTGGTTGCCAAGCTTTTCCAGATGAAGCTGGAAGTCGAGACCATTGGCGCCGGGCAGCCTCACGTCGAGCAGGATGCAGCCCGGTCGCTTAAGATCGGCGTTGTCCAGTAGGTCCTGCGCGCTTTCAAATGCCCGTGCCTCCGTTCGGACGGAGCGGAAGAGATCGACCAGAGCCTCGCGGATCGAAGGATCATCATCCACGACGTAGACCACCGGCGTGTCACCGCTCTGCGCTTTGGCGGACTTTCTCGCATCATTCATGGATAGCCTCCATCGGTACAATCATTTCGAACAGCGCGCCGCCTTCTGCGTGATTGCCGGCGGTCAGTGTGCCGCCGCGCGCTTCCAGCATGCTGCGGCAGATAGCAAGACCCATGCCGAGGCCAGTTGCCTTGGTGGTGCAAAACGGTTTGAACAGGTTTTTGAGGATTTCGGCGTTGAGACCTGGGCCGCTGTCATGGACCATGACACTGACACTCTGGTTCTCAGCCGGCTCTATCGTCACCGATATCCGTCGAAGCTCTTCCGGCGTCGCTGACATGGCCTGTAAAGCATTGGTGAACAGGTTGATCAACACCTGTTGCAATTCGATTCGGACCGCGCGGACTTTGTTTATCCCAGGCATTTCAATGGTTTCAAATACAATCCGGTTTTTGGAGAGCTCGCTCTCCATCAAACTATGGGTCTCGCTGACGAGATCGGCCAGTGATACCGGTTCAAGGACCGGTGCGCGCTCGCTCAACATCGATCGGGTGCTCTGGATGATGTCGCTGGCCCGCTGGCTGTCGCGCACGATGCGCTCGGCAGAGCGGGATACAGCCGCCAGATCTGGCGGGTCGCGATCGAGCCAGCGTTGCAAGGTCTGCGCATTGACGACAAGCGCGCCGAGCGGCTGATTGAGTTCGTGTGCAAGTGATGCCGAGAGCGCGCCGACCGTTGCTGCTCGCGACGCAAGTGCGAGTTCGGCCTGTGCTTCGAACAGTGCCTTTTGCGCCATCTCGCGCTCGGTGATATCGAACATGCCAACGATGACTCGGTTGAAGTTGGCGATGTCTTCCGGAAACCCGACCGTCAGCAAAACCATCCTGGTTGTGCCGTCGCTGGTGATGATGGAGCCTTTTCCTTCGAACGAGCTCTGTCGATTGAATATCGCCACCATCAGTTCAAGAAACGTTGCGTCATCCTGCGCGATATAGCGGCGCATCGCACTGATATCCCCCGCATCGACGTGGCCAAGGAGTTCGAGTGCGGCAGCGTTGGCAGCGACGGTTGGGATGCGAGCGATGCAATCCGCGATGAAGCCCGTATTTTCCCGGGCGTGGGCCCGGAGGTCGGATACGCCATTCTCACGAAGCTTCATCAACAGTTCCCGCACCTGAGAATAGTCGCGCTCCCAGAGGGCAACGCGGCTCTGCTCGAAGATCGTTCGATAACGTTCCTCGCTGCTCTGCAAGTCGGCATTGAATTTTATCAAAGCAAGTCGCGCGCGATGGTTTCGAATGATCAACAGGGCGGTAATGACCATGGCGGCAATGGCAACTGTTAGGCGAAGCGCTGCGGCAAGGTCGCCGTGCAGTCCATGGCTTGCGACATAGGAGAGCGCCGAAAGGCCAATGCAGACGCCGGCCAAGAGCAGGGTGCCTTTTTCCGTCAGCGTTTCCGCCGACAAAAGCAGCGTGATCACGTAGAGTGTGGCAAGCGCGCTTTGGATTTCCGTGAAGGTGTCGAGATAAAAAAGTGTGGCCGCAAGCACAAAAGCGAAAGAGACGACCCCTTTCTCATAAGGTGACAACCGTTGTTTCGGGTTCACAAGACCAGATAAGCGCAATGTCAATTTTCCAGATGGATGCCAATCGAGCCATCAAGCCATCCTAGCCTGGAAAACGCAAATCCAAAATCGACTATTCCGCTGCAAACTCAATCTCATAGGTGCAATAAAGAAAAGGCCACCCCAGAGTAGCTGGGATGGCCTTATCGGATTGCGAATCCGAAGGTTCGGGAGAGGGGGCACCAACCTTCCAGGGCATGAGGCCCAGCACGTCTTCTCGGGAGGGCCGAAGACCTCGGAAACCTAACTTCAGTGAGAGAGATGCGAAACTATACCAAGGTGTGGGTTCGACTAGCCAAGCATTGGATATTGCGGGGTGGCTGCCTCGTCTAAAAAGTTTCCATCAACTTGCACAACCCCAATGGAGACCATCATGGACCGCACGCTCGCTGAAAAACACCGCAAGTCGCCGCTCTCGACCCCGACAACGCTTGGTACGAACGCGACCGCCGATATCGCTGGTGCACTGACAGCACTTCTGGCCGATGTCTTCGTGCTTTACCTCAAGACCAAGAATTTCCACTGGCACATGAGTGGACCACATTTTCGCGACTACCACCTGATGCTCGATGAGCAGGGCGAGCAGATCTTTGCGATGACGGACGACATTGCAGAGCGGGCTCGCAAGATCGGCGGCACAACCATCCGTTCGATCGGTCATATCTCCAAGACGACACGCCTGCTCGACAACGATGCTGACTTCGTCACCCCTGCCGACATGTTGGCCGAACTGCGCGACGACAACCTGACGCTGGTTTCGTTGATGAAGCAGACCCACAATCTCTGCGACGAACATGGGGACATCGCAACCGCTAGCCTGATTGAGAACTGGGTTGACGAGGCTGAGCGACGCGCCTGGTTCCTGTTCGAAAGCACTCGCGGCGCCGAGTAGCCCTTGGCTGTCAATTCGAAAGAGCACTCCGATGACCAATGAGTTTTCCATGTCGCGCCGACAGGTTCTGCTGACCGGTACCACGATGTCTCTGGCTTTGGCCATGCCGACCCTCGCTTCTAGCAAGCAAATCTCCCGTAAACCACAAGGAATTGAACCAATGACCACCAGTTTCGTGACCACCAAGGACGGCGTTGAAATCTTCTTCAAGGATTGGGGTCCTAAAGACGCCCAGCCGATCGTGTTCCACCATGGCTGGCCGCTCTCGTCCGACGATTGGGACGCCCAGATGCTTTTCTTTGTCAGCAAGGGCTACCGCGTTGTCGCCCATGACCGCCGTGGCCACGGCCGCTCATCCCAGGTCAGCGAAGGTCACGATATGGACCACTACGCCGCCGATGCGGCGGCTGTTGCCGAACATCTTGATCTGCGCAATGCCGTTCACATCGGCCACTCGACCGGTGGTGGCGAGGTTGCTCGCTATGTTGCCAAGTATGGTCAGCCGCAGGGACGTGTCGCCAAGGCTGTTCTCGTCAGCGCCGTTCCGCCTCTGATGGTCAAGACTGCGGCGAACCCCGATGGTACGCCTATCGAAGTGTTCGATGGTTTCCGGAGTGCTCTCGCTGCCAACCGTGCGCAGTTCTTCCTCGACGTCGCCTCAGGCCCATTCTACGGCTTCAACCGCGAAGGCGCGAAGGTCTCGCAAGGCGTGATCAACAATTGGTGGCGCCAAGGCATGATGGGCGGCGCCAAGGCGCATTACGACGGCATCAAGGCCTTCTCGGAGACCGATCAGACCGAAGACCTCAAGGCCATAACTGTGCCGATGCTGGTTACGCAAGGCGATGACGATCAGATCGTACCGTACAAGGACGCCGTGGAGCTTCAGGCCAAGCTGCTCAAGAACAGCACTCTGAAAATCTACAAGGGCTTCCCGCACGGGATGCTGACAACCCATGCCGACGTAATCAACCTCGACCTGTTGGCGTTCATTGAGGCTTAGTGGCTTTTGGACACCAAGTACGAGCTTGGCGGTATCAGGCCGCCTCGCTCACTTATCTCTGCAGGCCTTGGCGGGGAACAACTCTGTCTCGGCACAGAAGAATTGGTTTAGATCTGTTATGGGCGGGAGGCATGGAGGGCAGCAGAAAGCGTGGCGAATCCAGCAACTGCCGCCCTTGCCAGCATCTCCCTCAGCGCGGCCGAGCAAGCGCGACAGCGTCCGCTCCGGCAGGGAAGCGGAGCTGGTTTTCGGTATCGTGGACGGACTGCCAGATTGCTTCTGTAACATCGCTTTCCGTGGTGGTCAGGGCCGGGATCGCGAAGGCGTCAAGAATTGGCTATGCGAAGTCTGCATAGCCGCCGGGAAGGAGTTGCGAGACAGGAAAGATGGCATTCGCCCCGAACCGGGTGGTTGGCGCAACCCGCTTCGACCAACTTCACGCCGACCCCGAAATAACCGGGCTCATGCGCAAGCGAAGCCGAGAAGCCCTCAATAGCCTGTTTGGTGGCGGTATAAGCTGCCGCGAGGTGGGAATTACCCCAAAGTGACGCTCTCCGTGACATTGATGATGGTTCCGCTCTGGCGCTCGCGCATCTGCAGGATGACAGCCTGGCACATGGCCATCACGCCAAGGGATTCACGCTAGCGCTGAAAGATCACATTGGAACGCCACCGTGCTTGAGCTGACAGGCGTACTGGCGAGAAAAGCTAATTCCGCAGAGGTTTTTAGCCGACGCCGCGACCAATAACTGCAGGTCCCTGCGTTCGAATCTGCTCAAGGCGTGGGATCGCGCGTGGTATATTGGAGCGAAACCCGCATTCACATCTTGCTCGCAAACGGTGTTGCTGGTCATGGCTCCGAACAGGCTAGCGCGATCCCGTCGGCAACCTCCTCACAACGATCCGTGAGCGTTGCCGTCCCCACGCGGATGTGGTTGTTGGGGGAAACCGAGAACTTTGCACCGGGATGAACAGCAATGCCCCTGGCTGCGAGCGTCACCATCGCAAATGGGGCAGACGCAACAGGCACCCATGCGCACAGACCGGCACCCTCTGCCACTGGTACATCGCGATCCTTCAGCGCCATTGTCAGAGCATCCCTACGCTGCTGGTAGATTTCGCGCGCCTCGGCAACGCGGTTACCAGTCTCCTGGTCACGCAGCAGCCACGCCGCAGCACCCTGCAGGATGCGGCTCGTCCAGCCGGCGCTGAAGCTGCGGTAGGACTGGATCTGATCAACGATTGCCGCGGAACTTGAGAGGACGGCAAGGCGCAGGTCAGGACCGAATGTCTTCGAGTACGACAGGACATGAATCACGCGCTCGGGAAACCTCTCCCCCATCGAATGGCGTGCTGCAGCGGAAATTTCAGCTACTCCGTCATCCTCGATGATCAGCGTATCGGTTGCTACAAGAATGTCGGCAAGTTCGGTGAGGCGCTGGCCACTGACCGTGTGTCCTGTCACGGAATGTAGACGCGGTTGGAACAGGAACGCCACGGGCTTGTACGCCATTGCTTCCTGGAGTGAGGAGGGCATTGGACCCTGGGCATCACACGCGACAGGAACGATCCTTGCTCCGCAATCCTCGAGAATGTCGAGCAGCCGCATTGCCGTCGGATTTTCAATAGCTACCGCCGCGCCCGGCATGACAAGCGCATGCAAGAGGGTGTAGACGGCATTATAGCCTCCATTGGTCGCCAGAAACGCCTCGGCCTGGTATGGCCACGTCTCGCGTGCGGCAGATTCTAATTCCGGCAATATGCGGCTTCGCTCATAGCTGTTCAGTCCTTCGGCCGAAGCACCATAGGCCATCGCCTGCGCGAGCGGCGGCAAAAGGCGCGTATCCGGCGCGGCCAGGGTCAGATCGAGCACGTCGCTTCCATAGCGTCCGGAACTCGCCAGTCGCGAGGGCTTGGCGATGAACCGGTCGCCACTCACGAAGGTGCCGTTCCTGCCCCGACCGGTGAGAATCTTTTGCCGCCGGAGGTCGCTCCAGGCCGCCGACAGCGTCCCTGGGCTGACATTCAGCCGAAAGGCGAGATCTCGGATCGTCGGCAGTTTGGCACCGACCGGCAAGGCGCCGGCACGGATCAAGGCACTGGTTTCCAAAGCTAAACCACGGATTGTTCGATCGCTCAATCTTTCAGCAAACCAGTCGCTGTTGTATAACTTGCTCATTTTTCCGCCAATTTAAATGTTCAATAACGTAATATCATTTGCGCGACTAAATGTGAACATTTACGTTTGGGCAAGTCAAAAATGCTGAGAGAGTGTTGCATGTCCATACGCTTGCGCCTTGCCCTTCGTGACTGGGATTACATGACGCCGCTGGTTCTCGGAGAGGTTTCGTCACCGCGCGTCGCCGTTGAGATCGATCGTGTTGGTACGCTTGCGTCCCACATCGGTGGTGACGCTGATCACGATGCATCGGAAATGTCTTTTAGTCGATACGCCCAGCTCGTCAGCGATGGCGATACATCGGTGGTTGGAATTCCCAACTTCATTATGCGGGGTTTCCGTCATCGCTGCATAATTACCACCAAGGCGAGCGACATCAGCGAACTTCATCATCTCGCCGGCAAACGTATCGGGGTCACCGGATGGCGCGATTCCGGCAATACATGGACGCGTGCAGCCCTTCGTCGGGAAGGCGTTGGTGTGGAGGATGCCTACTGGTTTGCCGGTCGCCTGACCGAGACGCATCCAGTCACCGATCGGCTCGACGGGTTCGGCCGCCCTGGCCGCATCGAGGCGTGCCAGGGCGAGCGGCCCATGATGGAGCTCCTCCGGGAAGGCGCGCTGGATGCAGTGTTTACGCCGTTCATGCCTGATGGGTTCTTCGAGGCGGGGTCGCCGTTCCGGCAGGTGCTTGCCGATTTCAGAAGCGCCGAGCAGCGCTACTTCAACGAAGTCGGCTTTATCCCGGGCATGCATCTGATTGGCATCAAGACCGAGATTGCTGCAGCGCATCCCTGGCTTGCCCAGGAAGTGAGCGACCTGATCGATGAATCGCAGCGGGTCTGGTCCGCTAAGCGTCGTAAGTATGCCGAGACGACGCCTTGGATGTTCGACGAGATCCTGAAGACCGCTCGGGATCTGCCCTCCGACTGGAACAGAAGTGGGCTCGAAGCCAATCGCGCAATGATATCCGGCTTTGGCGAAGAACTGCATGCTCAAGGCATCCTGCCGGTTCGCCTGTCTCCGGAGCAGTTGTTTCCAGGGGAAGCAAACGTCGCTTCGCTGGAGCGGCCAGCCCAAGCGTCTTGAAGATCCATAAAAACCAATAAAGGGGAACTGCCAATGCCATCACTGTCGTCGAAATCCATCACCACGTTTGTCCTCGCTAGCGTCTTTCTATCAGGAACCGCACTTGCGCAGGACGCGGTCATGCCGAAACTCACCGTCGATAAGGCGCTGCATGCGCGCCTTCCCGAGGATATCCGGGCCGCCGGAAAGATGATATCCGTCAACAATGGCTCTTTCCCGCCCTATGAAATAGTCAAAGGCACCGAGATGACAGGCGCAAGCGCCGATCTGACCGATGCGCTTGGTGAAATCCTTGGCGTGAAGATTGAGCACGCAACCGTCGGCGGACTTCCCGCTCTGCTTACGGGCGTCAATTCGGGCCGCTACGAGTTCGCCTTCGGCCCTGTCGGCGACTTCAAGAGCCGCGAAGAATCCAATGATTTCGTGGACTGGGTTCAGGAATACGTTGTTTTCGCGGTCCAGAAGGGCAATCCGAAGGGAATCACCTCGCTCGACACAGCCTGCGGCCATCGCATTGCTGTCATGGCGGGCGGCTCGGCCGAACGCGTCATCCAGGCGCAGCAGGAAAAGTGCAAAACGGACGGGAAACCGCCCGTGGAAATTCAGTCTTTCACCGACCAGCCGAGTTCGATCCTGGCTGTGCGGTCAAAGCGATCGGACGCTTTCTTCTCGTCGCAGGCACCGCTGACCTATTTCGTTTCCCAGGCGAACGGGCAACTTGAACTGACGGCGGTCGGGCAAAAGAACGGCTTCGAAGCGCTCTACCAGGGCGCGGTCGTGCCGAAGGGATCTCCGCTCGCCGAGATCCTTCGCGACGGCGTCAAGGAACTCATGGACAACGGCGCCTATGCCGCGATCATGAAGAAGTGGGGCCTTGAGAACAACATGCTGAAAGAGCCAGGCATCAATCTCGGCGGAGCACTGCCAAAATGAGTGCTACGCTCCGCATGGACCCCACCCGGTCGGGTGCGGTGGACGCACGTGATGTTGCGACCGCGCATCGCCCGTTCCGCACCGACCGGCTCATCCTCTGGACGATCACCCTGGCGATCGCCGCAAACTTTGCTTGGGTCGTCGCTCATAATGAGAATTTCGGCTGGCCCGTCGTCTACCAATATTTCTTCGATCCGACGGTCGTCAGCGGGCTGTATGTCAGCCTCGGCCTGACCATCGTCGCTATGGTCATTGGCGTCGTGCTCGGCCTGCTGCTCGCCATCGCGCGCCTCTCGTCGGACAAGTTGGCCTTCACGCTGGCCGGCCTGTTTATCTGGTTCTTCCGCGGCACACCGCTCCTGGTCCAACTGATCTTCTGGTACAATCTCTCGACGTTGTTTCCGACCCTCTCCATCGGCATCCCGTTCGGCCCAACTTTTGCAAGCTGGGACACTAACTCAGTCATCACGCCGATGACGGCCGCCATCGTTGGCCTCGCGCTCAATGAGGCAGCCTACATGGCGGAGATCATTCGTGGCGGCCTGCTTTCGGTCGATCGCGGCCAGGCTGAAACAGCCGAAGCCTTCGGCATGACGCGGGGCCGCACGCTTTGGCGGATCGTCATACCCCAAGCCATGCGCTCAATCGTTCCGCCGACAGGAAACCAGCTGATCAGCATGATCAAGGCCACATCGCTTGTCAGCGTCATCGCAATGGCGGATCTCCTCTACTCGGTGCAGTCGATCTACAATGCAACGTTCGAAGTTATCCCGATGCTTCTGGTGGCCGTCATCTGGTACCTGCTGATCACCTCGGTGCTCAATATCGGGCAGGGTTACATCGAACGGTATTACGGTCGCGGAGATCGCCGCTCAGGGAATGCAGCTGCCGATGTTACTTCGAATGCCGGCCCGTTGACCCCAATCGCACAGGAGGCAAACCATTGAACATCCCGGCGACTACTATCCTGCAAAGTATCGAAACGGCGCCGGTTGCACCTCTCGTCGCTGCGCGTAACGTCCATAAGTCCTTCGACCGACTCGAGGTATTGAAAGGCATCCACCTCGATGTCTCTCCCGGCGAGGTCGTCGTCATTCTCGGGCCGTCTGGCTCCGGCAAGTCGACATTCCTGCGCTGCATCAATCATCTCGAGGCGATCAACAAGGGGTCGATCTTCGTGGACGGCGAGCAGATCGGCTACCGCCTGAAGAACGACCGGCTGGAAAAGCTGTCGAGCAACGCCATTGCCCGGCAGCGGCGCAAGATCGGCATGGTCTTCCAGCAGTTCAACCTCTATCCGCACATGACCGTGTTGCAGAACATCATCGAGGCGCCAGTCGGCATACACGGCGAGAGCCGGAAGGCAGCAACCGACAATGCGATGCTGCTTCTCGATCGCGTCGGACTGACGGCAAAGGCCGGCAGCTATCCGCGGCATCTCTCGGGCGGCCAGCAGCAACGTGTCGCGATCGTGCGCGCGCTGGCGATAAAGCCGAAGCTTATGCTGTTCGACGAACCGACCTCGGCGCTCGATCCGGAACTGGTGGGGGAGGTGCTTTCAACCATGCGCGACCTGGCGAGCCAGGGCCTGACGATGATCGTCGTTACCCACGAGATCGGTTTTGCGCGCGAGGCCGCCGACCGCGTCGTCTTCATGGATGGCGGCCACATCGTGGAGCAGGGACGTCCGGAAGATGTCCTCGGAAAACCTCAGCATCCGCGCACGCAGGCCTTCCTGTCCCGCTTCATCTGAAGCCAGCGCCTGACCCGCCCCAGACGCTGCGCTTCGCTAAAGGAGCGCAGCCCATTCCCTTAGCCTGAACTCTGGATCATCCGATGACACGCGACAATGCCTATGCCCGTATCTCCGACTTCGATGCGATCAAGAACGACCTCATTGAAACGCGGCATCACCTGCATGCCCATCCGGAACTTTCGTTCGAAGAGATCGAAACCGCGCGCTTCGTGGCGGACAAGCTTGAAGGCTGGGGGTATGAAGTCGCCCGCAATGTTGGTGGACATGGCGTGGTGGCGCGCCTCAAGGTCGGATCCGGCTCGAAAAGCGTCGCCATCCGCGCGGATATGGACGCTCTACCGATCACGGAAGAGACTGGCCTCGCCTATGCGAGCACTGTCCCCGGTCGAATGCATGCCTGTGGGCACGACGGGCACACGACCATGCTTCTTGGCGCAGCGGAATATCTTGCCAGGACCCGCCGGTTCGACGGGACGGTCAACTTGATCTTCCAGCCGGCCGAAGAGGCAGGTGTGGGAAGTGGCGCGCAGGCGATGATCGCTGACGGTCTGTTCGAACGCTTTCCCAGCGACGCGATCTTCGGCCTGCACAATCATCCCGGCGCACCTGCCGGACATTGGCTGATGCGGTCCGGCCCGCTGATGGCGGCTGCCGATACTGTGAAGATCAGCATCACAGGAAGGGGCGGCCACGCCTCCCGTCCGCATTTGACGGTCGATCCGGTGGTTATCGCCTGCACACTCGTTGTTTCGCTGCAGTCCATCGTTTCGCGCAATGTCGACCCCACCCAGACTGCTGTGATCACGGTTGGCGCAATCCATGCCGGCGAGGCATCGAACGTCATCCCAAACACCGCGACGCTGTCGTTGAGCGTTCGTTCCTTCGAGCCGACGATACGCGCGCTCCTCGAACAGCGTATTCATGCGATGACGCAGGCGGTGGCAGAGGGGCACGGCGCGACTGCTGAGGTCTTGTTCGAGCACGGCTATCCCGTGGTCGTCAATTCGGATGCAGAGACGGCGTTTGCTCGGAGCGTCGCGGAAGAACTCTTTGGAATCGAAAACGTCTCCACCTGCCACCTCATCCCCGGTAGTGAGGATTTCGCCTACTTTCTGGAGCAACGTCCAGGCAGCTTCCTACGCCTCGGCAACGGGGTCGATTCGCAGATTCTGCACAGCTCGAAATACAACTTTGCCGACGAGAGTCTCACCGTCGGGGCGGCGATGTGGGCGAGGCTCGCGGAAAAATTTCTTCGTTAAGATGTTGATTTGCACTGATGGCTTGGATGCCCATCCCACCGGCATCGCAGTGTGCCAAGATGGTGATGCCTTACGTCACCAACACAGGAGGAGGCATCCATGGAGGAAATTAGCACCGTCGGCGTCGACCTTGCAAAGCAGATTTTTCAAGTTCACGGCGCAACAGCCGATGGCCGGGTTTTGTTTCGCGAGAAACTGTCGCGATCGCAGTTTCCCGAGATTTATGGCCGGACTTCGGCCGTGTTTGGTTGCCATGGAGGCGTGTGTTACGGCGCATTATTGGGGGCGAGAGTTTGCGAGCATGGGCCATGACGTTCGGCTCATCCCCCAAGTCTATGTGAAGCGAGAAGAGGGCGTCGTGCATCTGGTGGCGCAACGGATGTTCGATCTGGCCAGCGATCTGGCGAGTCTGGGCGAGCGGGATTGTTTCCGGTTGCCGTCAAGACGGGGCAACGAGTTCGCCCGGCCGCCCGGATAGCCGCGAGCGGCCGCCGATGGGCGTCAAGGCGCGTGAAATTATATCCCTGACCTGCACATCGACACGCTGAAAGTGAAGAGCCGGAATTTTCAGTAAATCCGCAGATGTAGGGTGCAGTTAGCCTGCCAGTTCATAGGCAGGCTAATCGACTCGTCAAGGATCAGAGTAAGCTGACGTTCTCGGCCTTGGACTTTCCGGTCTTGCGATCCTGCCCCACCTCGAAGCTGACTTTGTCACCTTCGCTCACCGACCCGCCTTGCTGCAAAGCAGACACGTGCACGAAGACATCCGCTCCGCCAGTCTCCGGTGTGATGAAACCAAATCCCTTGTCATCATCGAAAAATTTAAAAGTACCGGTGGGCATGACAGTTCCTCTTCAAATCCCGCAACCATTTGACTCTGCGACAGGCTTTTTATAGTGCGATTGCTTGCTCAACAACCGCGCCCATGTGCAACTGGTCCTGTCTGACGCCCTCGACACGGATGGTCCGAGCTACCGGGTCATCAGTCGTCGGGTCTGGAGGTTTGTCGATCTGGCCCGTCGCCTCGACTTCCTGCTTGCAGGCTTTGGTTGGTGCAAGATGCCACCCTATCTGGTCGAGCCATACATTGCGGCAGGTCGGCTCAAAATATTGGACATCGCTACAGGAAGTCTGTCGCAGGACGGAACGCTACAAGTCTATGCGGCTCATATTCGCAACCGGCCTCTGGGGCGCGCAGGAAGCTGGTTGCTCCACGATCTTCAACGCCGATTGATGACATAGAACATGCAGAGCTCGCCATGAGGATTGCTGAGAGTAGCCCCGAAATATGACCGGTTTCAAGCTCCTGTTGTTCTAAACTATTGGAAGCTGGCGACATCAGCATCAGTCAATGATGATCCTGCTTGACTTGGTCCGCTTACGCCATGAGCCTGCCATGAAACCATACGGAGGGAGTGAAGGCATGGTTCAGTCGATCGTCGAATTGCGGAATATCGTCGGCACGGAAGCCGCAGTTGGTTGGGCCGGAGGCCATACCATCGTGGTCGATAGGCCCGAAGGCAAGGCCGGTGGTTCGGGCCTCGGCTTCAACGGCGGGCAGCTACTCGCTTTGGCGGTCGGAGGTTGCTACTGTAACGACCTCCGATATGTAGCCCATGATCTCGGCGTCGAGATCGGAGAGATAGTCGTAACCGTACAGCTGGAACTGGACGGTGTGCCTCTTATCGCCACCAGCGCCGTCCTTTCCGTGAAATGCACGACATTGGACGGGTCCGACCCGAAACCCTTGATCGATAAAGCCTGGTCGATCTGCACTGTAGCGAATTCTCTCAATCGTGGCGTCCAGACCATGCTGAAAATGGTCTGATTGCTGGAACGGAGTGATCCGCTTATTTCGAAGATGCTGATCGTGGATGGAAGGCCGCATAGCGGACCATAGTACCTTGACGGAGTGGTTGCTGAGCTTGCAAACGGCGTCATCCAGTAACCGCTCGGCGAGCAGGAAAAATGCTCTCGGCGGCGCCCTTCTTCGTCTCCTCGAAAGTAACAGCTTTCTTAGGTCATTACCTGAATGTATGTCGGCTTCGCGCAATCTACGCACAGTATCGCCTTCGGATGCCAGTCGTGGGGACTTGGCTAAAATGGGGCAATCCATGAACATGAAGAAATATTCAGCCGAGGCGATTGGCACATTCTGGTTGACGTTTGGCGGCTGCGGGAGCGCTGTGATCGCTGCGGGCCTGCCCAATGTCGGCATTGGATACCTTGGGGTTTCATTGTCCTTCGGCCTGACAGTCGTAACAATGGCCTACGCGATCGGCCATATCTCGGGGTGCCACCTTAATCCGGCCGTGACGGTAGGATTGGCCGCAGGTGGTCGTTTCCCCGCCAACCAGATTGTACCGTACATCGCAGCGCAGGTCATCGGCGGCGTCATCGGAGCTGCTGTTCTCTATGTCATCGCCAGCGGCAAGGCCGGTTTCGACGTCACCGGTGGGTTCGCTTCGAATGGCTACGGAGAGCATTCTCCTGGGCAATATTCCATGCTCGCCTGCCTGGTGGCGGAATTCGTGCTGACGGCAGTGTTCCTGTTCATCATCATGGGGGCCACGCACGGCAAAGCGCCCGCTGGCTTCGCGCCACTGGCAATCGGTCTTGGTTTGACGCTCATCCACCTGATCAGCATCGACGTGACCAACACATCGGTCAATCCGGCCCGCAGCACCGGCGTGGCTCTATTTGCAGGCGGATGGGCGTTGCAGCAGTTGTGGCTGTTCTGGATCGCGCCGATCGCTGGCGGTATCGTCGGTGGTGTGACCTATCGCTGGCTGAGTTCAGAGCCAAGCGGCCAGATCGTTGGCTCTGCGCCCGCCAAGTGACTGCGACAGATAGTCTGGCCGGGCGCGACTCTACTTCCGTAGAAACCGCCGACTGTACATGGCCCAACTTTTGCGCAGCCCCTCCCAACGAGGGGCTTCTCTCTCTCGCCAGGCTGCGACTCTTTCATAGGGAGCCGCTCGAACCTATTGGTCGCCGTAAAGACCAGTCGGCATCCCGCCTAGGTCCTGGCGGCGGAGCCGGAAGCCGAGAAGTCGCCTAGGCGAACGATATTGCTCGCGGATTCGGAAGGGGAGCCAAACAGGCTGTACCCATCCCGGCCCCTACGTTTTGTTTCGTAAAGCGCACGGTCTGCATTTTCTAAGAGAGTCTCCGGGCTAATTCGACTCCCTTCCAACGAAACAATCCCGATGCTCACTGTGAGGCTTAGCTGAAGGGTTTGCCATGTAGCGGTCGTGGCCTTTACTGCGCTCACGATCCGTTTGGCGATTGCTGTCGCCTCCACTGCCGTTGTGCCCGGCAGAAGCAGACTGAATTCATCCCCGCCGAGCCGGGCGAACAGATCGCCTTTTCGCAACTGCCTGGTGATTACTGCGGCAGCGTGCTTGAGTGCCGCGTCGCCCGCGGCGTGGCCATGTTTGTCATTGATGGCCTTGAACCGGTCGAGGTCGAACAGCAGCAGACTGAAACTGACGCCGTCCTGTTCTCCGCAAATCCCATTCAGGCGGGTCATGAACATCCGGCGATTTGCGATCCCCGTCAGCTCATCCTCATTTGCCAGCTGCTCGACCTTCGCTTGCAGCCGGTCGAAAGCGCATATGAGAAACCCGAAGTTCCAGATGACGGCGGCAAACAAAAAAACGAGAAGATCGATCGATGCCGCCTGATAAAGCTGGAGGTCAGGGTTCAGGCCAGTGACGATAAGCACGTTACCGCAAGCGATGACGCAGTGGGACAACCCGCCCATGGCCATGGCTGTGCTGGCAACGATCGCCCCCAGGTCTCGGCGGGAGCGTCGCATCAGGTAGATTGCTGTCAATGCTAGCGGGATTGACTGAGCCAATGTGTAAACCGGATTG
The DNA here is from genome assembly GCF_056399485.1 of Rhizobium sp. 01N424. Classification (NCBI taxonomy): domain Bacteria; kingdom Pseudomonadati; phylum Pseudomonadota; class Alphaproteobacteria; order Hyphomicrobiales; family Rhizobiaceae; genus Rhizobium; species Rhizobium sp. 01N424. The sequence goes on along the minus strand of NZ_JBFTRK010000013.1, from coordinate 17,878 downwards.
CGGCCATACCAGAGGTGGAACGTGGCGAGCATCAGGAAAATGCTGCCGGCTAGCAAGGATAATGCGTGGATCCAATTCGCCTTGTCGCCGTGCAAGCACCGCGCGCCACACCAGTTCAGGTAAAAGCCGAGAATAATGAAGCCATTGCCTGCGACAGTGTTCAGCATCAAGCCGCTTTCGCCCTGAAGCGAAAGCGCAACCCCGCCAACGACGCTCGCGGCACTGCCGGCAAGCCAATACCTCGCGGCCTGAAGATCCCTGTAACGATAGGCAATCAAGCTCCAGATCAGGCAGTGCGACAGGTTGAGAAGCAGGACAACGACATACAGCGTGAAAAAATCCGGCACTCGGCTCCCCTTTTTCAAGACACCGCAACAGCTATTCATCCTCGATAAAAACCGCGTGAATATTTTATGATGCATTTGAGCGAAGGTCGTCCTTCGCGGGATTGGCGAATTGGAAGGCGCTGCGAGGTGCCTACTTCGCGCGGATTGGGTGAAACCCAGACGTTTTGGGTTTTCCTCTAAGACCGCCGATCGCAGCCGGGCCGGAATATTGGGGCTGCGGTTGTCGAGTAGATTGGTGCAACCCTGAACGAATGGTCTCAACAGTTGCCGCGGGACTATGGTGTTGGTCGAAAATACTCACTGCGGCGCCGTCGGCCGCTCCAGTTCCAGCACGTCAGCTTGGGACAGAAGCTGTCGGCCAAGTTCACGGCATTGTTGCGCCGTAAGCGAAAGTTGGACAGAGGTAGGCGTTTCCCCATCTTGCCTGAAGTCGAGCTTCACCACGGCCAGGATACCGAGAACATTGACCGTGCGGAAACCCAACAGGGGCGTATTCTGCACTTCACCGGTCTTGTCGAAAAGCAGGTCCATCCAGGTCTCCTTGGCGCCGCATTATTGTGCGCCACTTATAAAGGCACTGTATCCATATGGCCGCACGTCGAGAGACCAGAATGAACAGTACCCGAATGGACTGGGATATTCCTAGTTGCGCTGGGTGAGATAAATTTGCGGAATAGTAATTTCGCGGCGGCACTTGTGCGAGACGAAGACCGGCTGATCAAGCTGTGTCTCGTCGAGGGAGGAAACGTGGCTCGCCACGCATGCTGTCGAGGGTAGCCTTCAGTTCTGAAACGCTGTCCCGTGTCTGTCCGCGTTCGCGCAGAAGCGTGCAGATCTGATCGGCTGGGAGAGCCTTCGAGTACAGATAACCCTGACCGAGGACACAGCCCCGCTCAAGGAGGAGCTCGGCCTGTTCGAGCGTCTCGATACCCTCGACGACGACCTTGATGCCAAGGCGTTTGGCGATGTGGAGGATACCCTCGACGATACTCGTTCCGGGATCGTTAGGTCCGAGAAGATCGGTGAAAGACTTATCGATCTTGATAATGTCGACTGGCACGGTGATCAGATGGGTAAGAGACGCAAAACCCGTTCCGAAGTCATCGAGGGCAATACGCAAGCCTGCGGCGCGCAAAGACGCGATTTTTTTGGCGACACGTCGATCGCGGTCACCGAGATAGACGGACTCCGTTACTTCCAGCACGGCATGGTGTAGCGGCACCCCCTCACGCTTGAACGCGTCCTCAAGGCTCTCGGGCAAATCCGTGCATGAGAAATCCGCGGCAGACAGGTTGATGCCTACATGCTGAAACGGTATGCCAAGTCTTAGCCACTCGCCCACATCGCGAGCGATGCACTCGATCATGCGTCGCGTTAGTGCGGCCGCGACCTGAGCATCCTTGGTCGCTTCAAAAAATTCGGCGGCCGGCACGATCGTTCCGTCCATGGCGCGCATACGGGCCAAAGCCTCCACACCAACAATCTCTGTGGTGTCAATGCGAACGATCGGCTGGTACCAGGCTTCTATCCTGTCATCTTTTAGTGCGGCAGCCACCTTGTGGATCGCTTCCGAACGTCTGGAGATCGCTGTCGTCAGATCGGCGTCGTAAATGAGCACGCCTCCGCGGTTCTCTTCCTTGGCATGGTAGAGGGCGATGTCGGCATTTTGCCGAACCTGGGCAACGCTGAGGCCGGCGAGCGCGAGGGCGATACCGATGGTGACGGTCGGGAATGCAGTATGCTCGCCGCAGACTGCCGGTACGCTGACGCTCTGACCGATACGTTCAGCGAGCTTAACCAGATCGTCACTTGCTCCTTCATTGAGAATGACAGCAAATTCGTCGCCACCAATACGGTAGGCTACAGAGGGTGCTGCTGCGTCAGCAATGCGTAACGCGACGGCCGCAATAAGGTCGTCCCCAGCCGAATGACCGAACGTGTCGTTGACGGTCTTGAGGTTATCGATGTCGATCAGCAAGAGCGACCAACCCGATGCAGGTAGGGTTTCGAGGTCCTTGTTGTATTTGGCGCGATTGGTTAGCCCGGTCAGGGCGTCGGTGTAGGCGAGACGTTCCCGCTCGAGTACCCGTTCGTGACGCTCCAGAGCGATCATGCACAGCGGCAAGCACCCTTCCACCACACTTTGCTCGAAGGCTGTTGGTCCGCGAGTCTCATCGAAATAAAGCGCAAATGTCGCAAGAACCTGGCCCTTGCTGCCGAAGATTGGGCTGGAAAAGCAGGCTTTCAGGCCTGCAGCCCGCGCGAGATGTTTGGAAGCGGACCACCTCGGATCGCTCTCGATATCATCTACCACGACAACGCGCCGCAGGTATGCGGCTGTCCCACATGATCCTGCAGCCGGCCCGATCGCAATGCCATCCAGGGCCGCCGAATAGTCATCTGGTAAACTCGGAGCCACGAAAGGATGGAGCAGACCGCGGATATCGAGGGTCAGGATTGATGCGCGTGTTCCTGGCAACAGTCTTTCGAGCTCGAAGCATAGCGTCTCGAGCGTTGTATGGAGATCGTCGCCTTGGGCGACCATTTTTAGAATACTGTTTTGAACTTCTATCAACATGGCCGCTCCTTCACCACTAGGCGTAGCATCGCCGGATGCCCGCGGCGTTAACCGAACCGGTAATCTGGAGGCATGCTGAATCGCTGGTTTTACCTAAGCCGCGAGTAATCTCATTTTCGAACAACGTTTTCGGAAAAGTCCCGGTCGCCTGAAGCGATGAACGCTTAAGGCGACCTCACGTAAAGGTGCGTCCGAGTCAACGATTAAGCAGCGTTGCCAGAGAAGGCCCCGGAGATATTGCCTGTCATTCGGCTCACCGGCGATGGAACAGGCCGGTGGTTCGCACCTGCCGACTTGACGGAAGAATTGGGACGCTGCGGAGAATCTAGCTGAAACTGCGAGATCAACTGATTGAGACGTCCAGCCTCCTCGGCGAGAGTGGCGCTTGCTGCATTGCTTTCTTCGACCATAGCTGCGTTTTGCTGAGTGACCTGGTCCATCTGGTTGACGGCCGTATTGACTTCGGCAAGACCCACAGACTGCTCGCGGGCCGAAGTGGCGATGGAGTCCATGTGCTGATTGATGGTGACGATATAGCCTTCGATGGTTTTCAAGGCTTCACCGGTTTCGCTGACCAGCTTGACACCGCTCTGAACCTCGACGGACGAATTCCGGATCAGATCCTTGATCTCCTTAGCGGCCTTGGCAGAACGCTGGGCGAGTTCACGCACCTCCTGCGCGACCACCGCAAAGCCCTTGCCCGCCTCACCCGCACGCGCCGCCTCGACGCCCGCGTTCAAAGCCAGAAGGTTGGTCTGGAAAGCGATCTCGTCGATGACGCCGATGATGTTGGAAATCTCGTTCGAAGACTGCTCGATTTTGTGCATGGCGTCGACGGCATTGGAGACAACTTTTTCCGATTGCGCGGCGCTGCTATTGGCCTGGACAGCAACTGAACGGGCTTCCTCGGTACGCTTGGATGAGTTAGCGACGTTGACCGTAATCTGGTCAAGGGCAGCGGCGGTTTCCTCGAGGGAAGCCGCTTGCTGTTCCGTTCTTCGCGACAGGTCGTCAGAGCTCGTGCTGATTTCGCTCGATCCGGAGAGAATGCCGGACGCTGCGACAGACACGGCGTTCAAGGTGTCCTGCAGCTTGGCAGCTGTCTCGTTGAAATCGGAACGGAGGGCTGCAGTCTTTGCAGAGAATTCCGCGGTGATGCGATGGGTCAGGTTCCCGTGGGCAAGTTCGGCAAGAGCTTCGGCCAGAGCACTGACAGTCACCTGATCGCTCGCGGCTTCCTTTTCCATCCGCTCCTGCAAGAGAATTTGGTCGTTGATATTGGTGAGAGATCCACAGGCTCTGATCGTCTTTCCGTCCGCTTGGTGGGCGCACCCGCCTGTTGCCCGGAACCACTGGTACGAACCGTCGCGCATTTTCAGGCGATAATTGACGCTGTACCTGGACTTGCCAGTCTTGTCTTCGAGGTGCTTTCCAAAGGCGGCAAAGGTCGGTGCAACATCATCAGGATGAAGCTTGTCCGACCACGACTGGACAACGTTGGGGAACGATTGCACGTCACTATAGCCAATCAAACGACGGAATTCCGCCGACCATGTCCAAAGGCTTTCCGCGTGAAGCGCGTCGCCATTATGCAACACGGCCTCCCACAGGCCAATCCCACAGGCTTCATCCAACAGGTTCGAACGCTCCAGAACCGCGTCGAGCTTGTGTTGGAGTTCCGCAATCCGTTTGCTTTTCGCGCCGCTGAACATGTGATCCCCACTCTATGCTAAAAGAAGAGTTAGGTTATCAAGTAGAAATTTAGATATAATGAATTCGTGCGTCTACCCGCAGGAGTGCAGGGATATTGTCGGCTTCTTCCGCCAAATGGGTTTGGATCGCAGCCGAATGAGAACCTTAAAATAGCATGGGTTTGGATGTGGGTAGCGGATGCAAGATCTCTATTGGCTTGCACGGAACATTAACTCCGCCATCTTTGCGTCATCGGCCTTAGCCCCCGCTTCGTCACCTGCCTGACGCCGCGCGGCGGCGCGGAAGCCGTAAAGGCCTGCATCGTCAGGCGTCAATATCAGAGCGGCGTCGTAGTCACGGAGCGCTCGAGCCACGTCCCCTTGGTGGCAAACGCGAGACCGCGATTGGTCAGCGCGTGCACCGAATTCGGCTCGACCGATAGCGCCTGGTTCAGATCGGCCATGGCCCGGTCGGATTGTCCGAGCCAACTCCGGATGGACGCACGGGTGACGAAAACCCGCTTGCAAGGGATCCAGACGGATAGCTTCATCAAGATCGTTCAGCGCGGCTGAAAGATCGCGGCCGTAGAGAAGGTTTGCTTGCCGCGCCGCCAGTAGCCGCAAGGGTCTTGTCGCAAAGTTGGGGTTTGGCCGCAGTTCACCCCGAATGGGGTGGGCTTCACGCTTTATTAACTTTTTGAAGTCCGAAGAGGCGCGCGAGCAGATCGTTCTGATCATTGACGGTCCACTCACCCGTGAAGCCGAAGCCCTTCTTCAGCCAGAGCATCGCTTCGAAACCTGCAATCGTTCTGCGCGCCGAGCTGAAAGATTGGAATCCGCCGATCTTCGGCATGTTCTTTTTCACTCGAAAGTGGTCGCTCTCGATGCCTTGCTGTAGATGCTTGGTAACATAGTGAACCGGATCCGGGTGCAGGTGCCCATCATCGACTGCCGCCTTGATCGTTGAGGGGAAGGTGCTGGCGCCGTCGGTGCCGATCTTCCCCGGCGAGAGGAGCGGCTCGTCCTTGAGCATCTTTCGAAAGAATCGCTTCGCGGCATCAAGGTCGCGCTTTGCGGTGAGCAGGAAGTCGATCGGGTTTCCATGCTTGTCGATGGCACGGTACAGGTAACGCCACTTGCCGCGGATCTTGACGTAGGTTTCATCGATCCGGATCGAGCCACAATGCGGGCGACGAAACTGACGTAGCCGTTTCTCGATTAGTGGTGCATAGGCGAGAACCCAGCGATTGATTGTACTGTGATCGACCTCAAAACCGCGTTCTCGGAACATCTCTTCCAAGTCTCGGTAGCTGAGCGGATAGCGCAGATACCAGGTCACTGCCTGCACGATGAGCCATGCCTCGAAATGCCGCCCTTTGAAATCGTCCTTCGACTGGCGCTTTAGCTTCTCAGCGATGGCATTCAGAATCATGGCACGCTCCACAACATCGGAAGCGGGAATTTCTCCGGCGATCGTCAACATGCAGTTAACCCAGAAAGTTTGCGACACGCCCACCTTTCATCGCCAATCCAGATCTCCCTGAGCGTTTCCGAAGGGATGCGGAACTCAACAAGCCCGACCCGTCTACTTTCTACGGTGAAGGACCGCGCGGGTACACCGATTACCCCGCTCTCAGCCAATAAGCACAAACCTGGAAAGGAAAAGATATGTCTCCCCATTTTACACCGGACTCCGCTGCGCTCGTGCTATAGATCATCAAGTTGGAACGGTTCAACTGGTCAAGAACATCATGCCGGATACAGCGGTCCGCAACGCCGTGCTTCTTGGCCAGGCAGCGCTGGCATATGGAATGCCGATCGTTCTGACATCCAGTCAGGAGGATCACATCCAGGGGCCGTTGCACCCGGCTATCCAGCAAGCGATGCCCGACGCTTATGCCAAAAGAGTAAAGCGAAGCGGGATCGTCAACGCCTGGACGGACCCTAATTTTGTCAAGGCAATCGAGGCCACCGGACGCCGTCAGCTTATCATGGCCGCCGTCACGACCGATATATGTCTCGTTTTTCCCGCCATATCGGCCGTGGAGGCAAGCTATGAGGTGCAGGCGGTGATGGACGCCTCCGGCACGGATACCGAAATCGGCGAGGATATGTCTCGACGCCGCATGGAACGTTCCGGCGTTTGGCTAACCTCGACAAACACCATGGTCGCGGAACTTGTTCAGGACTGGAGCACCCCGCAGGGCGGTCCACTGGTTAAAGCGATGACCGCTATTTCGCCGATGCTGCCTGTCGAATGGGCAAAGCCATGAAGACGGACGGAGCAGGGCCCGGAATTGCGGGATTTCGGAGCGAAATAGTATCCATAAACGGCGTGAAGTTGCATGCCTTGATCGGTGGCAACCCCGATGGTCAGCCGGTTATCCTCTGGCACGGCTTTTTATCCACCAGTCATGCTTGGCGGGAGGTCGCGCCGTCACTTGCAGACGCCGGTATGGCAGTGCTTGTTCCCGACATGCGTGGCTATGGCGACAGCGATAAACCGCCAGGCGTGGCAGGGTACGATGCCCGCGCACTGTCTGAGGAAATGCGGGCGCTTGTCGCCAAGATCGGTTTTGGCGGTGGTAGGCCAGTCATCCTCGCTGCCCACGACATGGGCGCCTTGCCGGCTCTGATCTGGGCCGCCGATTATCCACAGGAGGTTTCCGGGCTTCTCTATATCGAAGCCCCGGTCATGCTTGGAGATATGCTGCGTAAAGTGTTCTCCTACACCCCGCAGGCGATGACGCGGGGGTCCATGTGGTGGTGGATCCTGCCGCTGGCACCGGGCGTTCCCGAACGCCTGATCGTCGGCAACGAACGCGCATTCCTCGGGTGGTTTTACGAGGGCGGTGCGACAGTGCAGAAGCACGTTTTTTCGCCCGAAGTCGTGGACGAATATCTTCGGACGTTTTCCGGGCAGGAAGGGGTGCTTGGCAGCCTGGGCATCTATCGCGCGGCGTTCACCAGCATCGAGCAGACCGAACCGCTGATGGCCGCCAAGATAACGCCGCCCGTTATGGCCATGGGCGGCGAAAAAGGGCTGGGCGCCAAGGTCGGCGAGGCTGTTCGCCTTGTGGCGCAAAACGTCGAAGCGTCCGTCGAGACGAACTGCGGGCACTTCATGCCGGAGGAAGCGCCAAAGGCCGTCATAGACCGCATATTGGAAATGGCTGCCCGGATCCGCAATTAAACACGCAAACCCAAGGAGATTGATATGTCAGCAACTTCGATTCCTGCCGACGACCAGAACCGCAATCTCACTGTTTCCAATCCTGATGGCGCGGATGTGCGCCATGTTTCGGTGGTTGGAGATACCTATACGATCCTTGTCTCCGGGCAAGACACAAACGGCCGATATTGCTTGATCGACATGCTCGTTCCCGACGGGAGCGGCCCGCCGCCCCACCGTCACGACTTCGAGGAAATGTTCACCCTTCTCGAGGGCGAACTCGAATTCACATTTCACGGCGAGACGCAGACTGTCAGAGCACCTGTGAGCGTTAACATTCCCGCGAATGCACCGCACGTATTCAAGAACATCTCTGGTAGCACCGTCCACATGTTGTGCATGTGTACCCCGGCCGGTCAGGATGAATTCTTCATGGCGGTGGGAGTCCCGGTAGAAAGCCGCGACGCACCTCCACCTAAACTCAACCCGGAAGAGCAGGCCGCTAAGGGTAAGCTCGCGAAAGAGCTCTCGCCCAAATATCGTACCGAATTGCTCGTCTGAGACGCCGCGCGATGAAACTCTACTGGGGTCCCCACACGTGCGCGATTGGAATCCATGTCTTGCTGGAGGAAATCGGCAAGCCTTACGAAACCGAGCAGATCGATGTGGGGGGTGGCGCAACCAGAGCGCCACCCTTCCTGGAGATTAATCCGAAAGGCAAAGTTCCAACGCTCGTGCGCGACGACGGGTCGGTTTTGACGGAATTCGGCGCAATCGCGACTTGGCTGGCGCGCACCAATCCAGATGCCGGGCTTGTTCCGAGTGATCCAGACACCGAATCTCGAATGGTCGAGATTCTGGATTATGTGGAGGGTACAATCCACGGCCAGGGCTATGGACGCATATTCGTGCCACAAGCGTTTGAACCGCAGGATATGCTGCACGGAACATTTGGGCTAGGAAATGCTTCGGTAAAACGTCAGGGCTTGCAAGTCGTCGAAACCGCGTTTGCAATACTTGATCCGCAACTCGGCCGCCATGACTACGCAGTCGGTGACCGGTTCACCCTGGCCGACGCAGCGTTGTTTTACGTCGAGCGATGGGCCGCGCCAAATGGGATTACACTGTCGGTAAACGTACAGACTCACTTGCAGCGGCTTGTCGCCCGCCCTTCTGTTCGAAAAGTTCAAAGCTTGTGGAACGAGCGCTAGTTGCACATCTCAATAACTACGCATCGACACTGCCGAATCAACGCGACACGGCTTTACCAAATTCCTCATAGCTCGGGACAGCATCACTAACCCAAGCGACGAAGCCATCTGGTCGCACGAGCACCGCAGACAAGCCCAATCGCCTCGTCAAGCGCGGAGGTGAGCTTATCATCTTTCCGAATCTGCAAGCCATTCTCGCGGCAAGATGCGACAAAGCGATATCCGCTTAGCTTCGCCAGCCGCCGATCTTAAGGCATCTCAAATAGCGCCCGAGGAATTTGAGGTATCTTTTTTGTCGTTCCAAGTGGTGTAAAGGCTCATCCCTTCTCACCGGCGATGGCGTTGCCCCTGGTCGTTTCGACACGTCTAATGGATTTGGCAGCCAGTGCGGCGAGGGTAAGCGCCAATTGACGCTGATGGTCCGTGGCGAGAGCATCTACGCCCAGGATTACTATGCATCTAAAATCCCGGCTGAAGTTCAGGCCTCGCCCTGCACCTGCCGGCGAATATCGTCAGCGAGTGGATGCAACGCCTCGGAGGGTAACGAGCCTACAAGACTATAACCCATCCCGTTCGATGCCCAGGCCCAGCCGTCTACCTTGCCTTGAGAATGGGGCGTCATCGTCCGAGTCTGGTCCACGGCCATCGGTCTCGTCAACATGACAAGGCGCGTGCCCTGGTCATTGTCATACATCAGCATTAAGCCGGCACCATGAGGCGTGGAGACCACTCGGCCGCCCATCAGCCGGTATCCGGATTTGGACAGGTCCGGCAGGACAGGCTTCTGCCCCATTCGTTCCGTCGCCCAGTCTACCAGCTCGACCATATTGTCGGCCCGGAGCTCCACCGGTCTGGTCCGATCTGCCGCATAGGTGGCGAAACTGTCAGAGGCTTCCCGGGCGAGGGCGACCACACCTTCGGTTGGGGGGAGCGTCATATCGCGCATGTACCAGCCGCCGGATCCGCCAGCGAACAGAAGCACGACGGCTGCCGCGGCAAGCCGCCAAGTGGAGACCCTGTTTTTCCGACGCGTGTCAATCATGTGATTGAGATTGAGCCTGATCGGGATCGGCTCGTCAGCAATTGGATCGAGGGCGCGGTGAAGAATTGTGCGCTGTGCGTTATAGGACGCTGTCCGGCTGGCGACATCAGGATGCTTTTCGAGATATGCGGAAACTTCGTCCCCACGTGCAGCGTCGAGCCGCCCGTCGATATAGGCGTGCAGATCGTCTTCGGTGATTGGCCTGTCTGTCATTTCACTCTCCGCAGATGCGAGCCCGGTCTAGCGCCCCTGGCGGGATTTTCCAAGATCTGCCGCAGGCGCTCACGTGCGCGCGACAGTCGCGACATCACGGTTCCGATCGGAATTGCCAGGACTTCGGCGACCTGGGCGTAACTAAGGTCTTCGACCGATACCAGCAGCAGCACGCTTCGCTGTTCCTCCGGCAGTTGCTGGATCGCCGAGGAGACATCGGCTCTTGCAAGATCGTCCTCCTGTGTCGGGGGTTGTGACATCAGATCTTCCGCGATGTCTTCTATGCCGACATGCCGGCCGTGCCGGGCGGCCTGCCGCAGTCGGTTGACCGCAAGATTATGCAGGATTGTGAAGACCCAGGTGCGAGCGTCATCATTGCGGCGCCGCTGCCAATGAGAGATCACCCGTTCAAGGCAGTCCTGCACAAGATCGTCAGCGGCGACCGTGTCGTGAACGAGACTACGGGCATAGCGTCGCAATGCCGGGATCATCGGCTCGACCTGAGAGAGAAGATCATCCATCCGTATTCAGCTTCCTGTGGGGTGGCCCGCCCCGATCGGGCGGGCCACTTTCACTTAATCTGCCTGAACCTGAACGATTTCGCCTGGCTTTCCATCGGCCGAGGTGGCGACGACGAGATAGCGCTTTTCGTCCTTGTGCTTGGCTTCGACGATCTGCCGGATCGGACCGACGGCGTTGACAATAGCCGAACCAGCCGGATTGGTCATGAAGGCCGCGAGGCTCTGGAACTCGCCACTACCGTCTGGTTTATCGGCGAGAGCAAGGATGTAGGGCTTTTTGGGATCCAAACCGGCAACCGCAGCCTGGACGACCTGCGTCAGCCCCTGATTGAACAGGGTCACGCTCGTTGTCTGCTTCTTGTTCTTGTCTCCCTTGGTTGCAAGCTTGAGATGGGCAGCATCACCCGCGGCACCGAGGGGCACGAGATTCTGCATGCCATCGCCTTCGGGCACGGCGTTCGGAACATAGGCTACGGCCTGCGGCGCCTGGCCGATCGGGATGTTGGCGATAACCTTGTTGGTCAAAGTATCGATGACAGCGAACTGGTCGGCGTTTTCAAGCCCGACATAAACGCGCGTGCCATCGCCTGACGGCCAGATACCGTGCGGCAGGTTGCCGACTGGGATAGTGGCGACCTGCTCGAAGTTGTCGGTGCGAAACACCTTCACTTCGTTGAGGCCACCAACCGTCACATAAGCAAAGCTGCCGTTCTTGTTGACGACGAGGTTGACGTGGTTGGTGATCGGGCCGGTGTCCAGCGTCTTGATGAGGTCAAAGGGTGCCTCGGCATTGAAGACCTGCGTCTTGCCGACATCCTTCAGCGTAAACCAGACCTGCTTGCCATCAGCCGAAGCCGCGATGTTCGGGCAGAACGGGCTCGCCTGTTTCACATGGCCAACGATCTGATGGTCTGCGACGGTGACCACAGCGACATCCGGATTGAAGGATGAGCAAATATAGCCATACTTGCCATCCGGCGAGAATATCTGCATGCCCGGACCGGAAGCAACCTTGATGCGGGTCTTTTCTTCGAAAGTATTCGCATCAATGACTGAGATATAGTCCTCGCCACGCACCGTCACCCAGACTTCTTTGCCGTCAGGCGTAAAGAAGGCCTCGTGCGGGGAACGGCCGACATAGGTCGTGTGCTTCACGGCATTGGTCGCCGTATCGATAAAGGTGACCGAATTTGAACCAATCGACACGATGGCGAGCGTCTTGTGATCCGGGGAGAACCCCATGCCGTGGACGAGGACCTGGCCCTTGTAAAGGGGGCTCAGGTTGCCGGGCTGGGGATCGCCGAGCTTGATGACACCAAGCAGTTTGTTGTCGACCGGATCGGAGACCGACACCGTATTGGAGAACTGCTCGGCCGCATAGACGCGGTCCTTGTGGCTGATCGGAATGTCCGGATCGGAGGCAAGGCCAGGCGCCTGGCCCGCAAAGGCTGCCACGGGGGCAAGCACGGTGCTTGCCAGAAGTGCAAGGATCTTCAGGTTGGTTCTCATGTCTCGGTCCTTTTCAATTGGCCGGTTTCATCATCATCATCTGCATGGCCGGGGCCTTCGATGACGTCTCTTGGTCGGAGTTCTGTGCTGCCTTCGTCTCTTTGGGATCGACCTGCGTCGGCGCCGCGTCGAAGGCCGGGAGCGGATCGCCAAGCGCCAAGCGCATGGCGGCGATTTCCTGCTGTTGATCGACGATGATCTCCTGGGCGATCCGCTTGAGCTGCTCGTTGTTGCCGTAGCGCAAATAGGCAACGGCCATGTCGATGGCGCCCTGGTGATGCGGGAGCATCATCTCGACGAAATCGCGATTGACATCGCCTGTCGGCTTGACCGCCATGTCGTTCATCATTTTTACCATGGCTGCGTCGTTTTCCTGCAGGAACGGTGCTTCGCCGGTGGTGCCGGAAGCGGTTTCGTGATGATGGGCTGGTGCATCCTGGGCAAACGCCGATACCGAGACGATGGCGAGCAGCGATGTGGTGACAAGAATACGGGTACTGCGAAAGAAGGCGGTCATTGTTATCTCCTGATCGCTCTCGAAGAGTTCAGAGGGGTAGACATCGCCGACAGCGGATTATTCCGGTCAATCTGAAATTTTTCTGGATGCTGCACCGGATCGCGGCATCCCGCAGTATCAGGACGGGTCCATCGTTCCAAAGGCGGCAACGAGTGTGACTGCGATCACACCAAGCAAGAGCTCGAAGGTCGCACCGGCCTGCAGCGCCGTTTCCGCAAACCGCTGCCTTTTCCGCAAGAGGGGAACGAAAACATATCGATTGACGACGGCTGTAAGCGTCATGATCACAACAAGCCCGATCTTGATGAGCAGCTGTGTTTGATAAGGCGACTGCAAGTTTGTCGGTAGATGTCCCAGGATGAGCAGGCTATTGGCTACCCCACTCAAGATTGCAAGTCCGACGGCGACGTGGCCCAGTGTCGAGAATCGGGACAACGCCACCACTGCGTGAGGCCGCTGAGGAATGTCATGCGTCGCCGCCATAATAAATACGAAAGCGACAAGACCGCCGAGCCATGCTCCGGCGGAAAGAATATGGACGATGTCGATGCTGGCATGTAGAGCGCGCTGAAGGCCGGTCGTCATCGCCGCATGCCCTGTGAGGGAAAGGCTCGCCAAGCAGCAGCCGGCCAGAACGGCCACAAGAGCATGGCGGCGGGGCTGAAGCCAACGGCCCAGTCCAAGCAGTAACGAACCCCCGGCAAGAATATCCCATACCCGCCCACCGCTCGTCAGCGTGAGAAACGACCAGAGCGTTTGCGGGTCGACGGTGGCGCGCCAATCATCGGTCACGACCGCGATCTGCGCAGGAAGGATGGCCAGGAGCCCCACGACCAGCATCATTATGCAAATTACGGAGATGCCCCATACGCGCCGCGCGAGTACGGGTCGTAGCGGTGGCGGAGTGATGGTGGACAAGAATCCTGTACACCCCCAGAGCACCATGAGAGCCGTGTCGATAACAACACGGCCGAAGATCCAAAGCCCTAGCGGATCAATCAAGGCTTGACCGTGAAGCTGTAGCTACCGTCGGTCTTGTGACCGTCAGCCGAAAGAGCATGCCATTTGACGGTGTAATCGCCGGGCTTGAGCGTTGACTGCAGAGGAATGTTGAGGGTGTGGTCTCCGTTCGACAGCTGCGCCTTGCCCTGCTGCGCCGGCGAACCTGAAGCGTCCAGCAGATCGGCGCCGGAAAAGGCAAGGTTCAGACCCTCTGTGAAATCTAGGGTCAACGCCGTCGGCGCGGTCGACACGATCGCCTTGTCGGCGGCGGGGTTTGCGCTCTTGAGATGGGCATGCGCGAATGCTGGGCTGGCGGCAAAAAGGCCACCGACGCCGGCGAACGCGAGGAGAACAGAAGTATGTTTCATTCGAGATGTCCTTCGATGCATGGAGTGATTTCCAGCGATGTGGACATCCGGGACGCGCGTTTATTCCATCTAACTACGAAAATTGCGGGCGATAATGTCGCGGCGGTACGCAGAAAATACGGGCGGCTGGAATAATTCGAAGCCTGCGATGTTCACTCATGCAGACGGCTCAACCGAGCCACCATGCGACATTGGTGATGGACATGAAACTCAACAGACGACTTCTTATCCTGGCAGCCGGCGTCGGTGCTGTCGGACTTCGTGTCCGTTTGGCGGCAAGCTCCGGTACTGCGAGGGCAGCCGGGACTTTTCCCGTAAGCCACAGATGAGGCGTGGCGCAAGCTCCTCACCGGGGACCAATATTCGATCCTGCGGAAAGAGGGGACCGAATACGTCAGCGTGTTCGCGATAGCAATTGCCGTGCTCGGCTTTTATCAGACCTCATGTGCCGCTGAAGACGCCTGGGTTATTCCCGCACCAGCGCAAGACGAAACAGTGAATGATACGTCCGAGACGGCCATTCTCGCCGGAGGATGCTACTGGGGTGTGCAGGCGTGTTCCAGCACGTCAAGGGCGTGACTCGTCATCCCGGGGAAAAATGGCCGAGCGGTATTGTGTTCCATGATCCGCCAACAAAGTTGACAAAACGGGTCGTGCTCGGTCCGCTTCAAGACCGGCACATTGCCGCAAGCGTCAACGCCGCCTTGCTGGCGTGGCGTTCCTTATGGCGTAGCAGCCGGAAATTTCGAACCGGAAGATCGAAGGCCGCTTTAACGAGCAAGCCTTGTTGCAAATAAAGGCCGGCCGCAACGCTCGAAATCGCTGCCGCGCAATCGCCAGAACGGACGGCCGACAACACAGCCTCGTTGGAGGGAAGCGTCAGTGCGATCTGCAGGTCGCTGTGTGATCCACCCGATTGGTCGATCGCATTCTCGAATTCCGACCGCGTGCCGGATCCCTCCTCTCGCATCACCCACATGCTCCCGGCGACGAGGTCCTGCGTGGACAAGGTTCGCCCGTCGGCCCAAGGGTGACTGGCGCCAACAACGACAACCAAGGCATCCTGCGAGACCACCTGCGAAGACAGCACAGGGGCATCCAGTTCGCCTTCGACGAATCCAAGCTCCGCCTGCCCCTGGATCACGGCATCGGAAACCGTTCGCGTGTTGCCGATCGCCAGATCGAGTTCGATACCTGGATAATCGCGATGGAAGCGCATCAGAATGGGTGGAAGCCAGTAGCTTGCGATCGTCTGGCTGACGCAAAGCGTAAGGCGCCCGCGCTGCAGACCGCCGAGTTCCGAAAGTATCAGCTCGGCGGAATGCACGCGTGCCAGCGTCGCCCTGGCTTCGTCGAGAAATGTCCGGCCGGTATGCGTGAGCTCGATACGACGTCCCACGCGGTGAAAGAGCTCCACACTGTAATACGCCTCGAGATTCTTGATAGCTGTGCTGACAGCAGAAGGCGTGAGATGGATAGCGTCTGCAGCATTGGTCAGATGTTCGCGCTCCGCGACGGCGACGAAAATTGCAAGCTGCTCAAAGGTCATCAGTGAATCATTCTATTTCATCTAACAAAACGTAGGATAATATTCGATAGATGTCGATGATTGTAGGTGAGACATTCTGCCGTCAGGAAACACCAGCCCGATCGGCAGTACAGAAATGACCCACCTCCAACGCATCTCCCCCATCATCCCAGGCTTGACTCTCTGCACCGCTGTCGCGATCGCCGCATTTGCCGGCGAACGGGCAGAGATGATCCTGTGCGGCCGCAAGTGGATCGAGAGTCTGGTGCTGGCGATCGCTCTAGGGATCGCGGTCTGCACGATCCGGCCGCTGCCAAGTTCCTACCACCCCGGCATCAATTTCAGCGCAAAGATCCTGCTCGAGATCGCCATTGTCCTGCTTGGAGCATCTATCAGCCTCGCCGCCATCCGTGGTGCCGGTGTTGCGCTGATCGCCGGCATTGCGGTCGTCGTCGTCCTGTCGATCGCAGTCAGCTACATGGTAGGTCGCCTGCTTGGACTGCCACCGAAACTAGCAACGTTGATCGCCTGCGGCAATTCCATCTGCGGGAATTCAGCAATTGTCGCCGTTGCGCCGGTCATCGAGGCAGGCTCGGAGGAGATAGCAGCAGCGCTATCGTTTACCGCTGTGCTCGGCGTGCTCGCCGTATTCCTGCTGCCGATGCTTTACTTCGATGCCGGGATGAGTACATCGCAATATGGCGTGCTTGCAGGTCTTTCGGTCTATGCCGTGCCACAGGTTCTGGCTGCAACGGCACCGGTCGGCGTCCTAGCTGTCCAGACCGGTACTCTGGTCAAGTTGGTCCGCGTCCTGATGCTCGGCCCGGTCATCTTCGTGCTCGGTATCCTGGTAAAAGTGGAGAACGAAGGGGAAGACATCGGGACCAGCCACCGTCATTCGCTGGTTGACCTGCCACTGAGAATTTCCTCCAGAATGGATTAGAGTCCGGCCTATTAAGGGACGGACGAATGAAGAAGCAGAGATTTACGGAAGAGCAGATTATCGGTGTGCTGAAGGAGCAGGAGGCTGGCGCGAAGGCGGCCGACCTCTGCCGCAAGCACGGGATTTCAGAAGCGACGTTTTATAACTGGAAAGCCAAATATGGCGGCATGGAAGTGTCCGAGGCGAAGCGGCTGAAGGCGCTTGAGGACGAGAATACCAGGCTGAAGAAGCTGTTGGCCGAACAGATGCTTGATGCAGCCGCGCTCCGCGAGCTTCTTGCAAAAAAATGGTAGGGCCTGCCGCCAAGCGTGAAGCCGTCACGCATCTGAAGGCCGTCATGGGTCTTTCGGAACGGCGGGCCTGCCAGATCGTATCCGCCGACCGCAAGACGATCCGTTATCGGTCCAATCGACCGCCGGAGGTCGATCTGCGAGCGAAGCTGCGTGACCTCGCTAATGAGCGACGGCGTTTCGGCTACCGGCGGCTATTCATCCTGCTTCGGCGAGACGGAGAGCCGTCCGGGGTCAATCGCATATACCGTCTTTATCGCGAGGAAGGGCTTTCCGTTCGCAAGCGAAAGGCCCGTCGGCGTGCTGTCGGCACGCGTGCGCCGATCCTGGTCGAAGCGAAGGCCAATGCCCGCTGGTCGCTGGATTTCGTCCACGACCAGTTTGCCTGCGGTAGACGCTTCCGGGTGCTAAACGTTGTCGATGATGTGACGCGCGAATGCCTGGCGGCAATCCCCGACACGTCGATCTCCGGTCGCCGTGTTGCTCGGGAACTGACGACGCTGATCGAACGACGCGGCAAGCCTGACATGATTGTCTCCGACAACGGCACCGAATTCACCTCGAATGCCATTCTTGCCTGGTCGAAAGATCACAAGGTCGAGTGGCACTACATCGCGCCGGGAAAGCCAATGCAGAACGGTTATGTCGAGAGTTTCAACGGTCGCATGCGCGACGAATTGCTCAACGAGAGCCTCTTCTTCGGCCTCGATCATGCCCGCAGCGCCATCGCTGAATGGGCTGACGATTATAACCATTTCCGGCCGCACTCATCGCTCGGATATCAGACCCCGGCAGACTATGCCGGGACCATCGCCGCAACCGGCTCCAACGCTGCGCAAGATGAAAGCTTCGCGTTTCCGCCGGTTGCTCACACCGCGCCATTTGGCGTATTCAAAGCCGCCGAGGCTCTAACCGCCGCTGGATGAAAGTTCAGTGGCAGGTCACC
>NZ_JBFTRK010000012.1:0-144153 GCF_056399485.1 Rhizobium sp. 01N424 | reverse complement strand
GAGGCTGGAGATCGAGGTGGGCGTCAAGGGCGCAAGCTCGATGCCAGGCCGGGTGAATTTCATTGCCGCGGCACCGCCGGCCGCACCGATTGCAAGGACCGCAAAGGCCGCAATTCCGAAAGCCGCCAGATGCGTTGCCGGCCGGCGCGGGCCGCCCCTGCGGAGCGGCCGCTCAGGCGAGGTGTCGGGAGCGTCGTTTTCCATGGACATGATGCTGTCTCCAGTTCGTTGTGACTGGAGGATGATAGGCGTGTCCGGATCGACGCAGGCTGAACGTCGCGGTTCAGTTTCAGTTAAGCAAACGCGCCCTAGTTCTCACGAAGACATCAGAGAAACTGGGTTCACGATGCGCGTATTGCTGGTCGAAGACGACGACGATCTTTCCAGGCGGATTGCCGCCAGCCTGCGGACGGAAAACTTCGTGGTGGATGTCGCCAGGAACGGAGAGGATGCCGAGCACGCTGGCCTGACTGAGATCTTCGACGTCGCCGTTCTTGACCTTGGCCTCCCGAAGATCGACGGCGTTGCGGTTCTCAAATCCTGGCGAAGTGCGGGCAGGTCGCTTCCTGTTCTCGTGCTGACGGCCCGCGACGGCTGGCCCGACAAGGTGGCGGCTTTCAAAGCGGGGGCGGACGATTACCTGACCAAACCCTTCAGGGTGGAGGAGCTCATCCTGCGTCTTCGGGCGCTGGTCCGGCGCTCGACGGGCCATGCTTCGTCGCAGATATCGTGCGGCGATCTTACATTCGACGCGCAGCTCGGTACATTTGATCTGGCTGGTCTTCCGCTGAAGCTGACCGCATTCGAATGGCGGGTCCTGTCCTGCCTGATCCTTCGCAAGGACGCGATCGTCGACAGGCGAGAACTCATCGAACGGGTCTACGAGGGCGATGCCGACGTGGATTCGAATTCCATCGAGGTGATCATCGCCAGGCTCCGGCGCAAAATCGGCAGCGACAGGATCGAAACGGAGAGGGGGCGCGGCTACAGGCTGACGGATATTCGATGAGAGTACCGTTGCTGTCTTCGCGCCGCACGATCGCAGGCCGCCTGATCGCCTTCTCCGTCCTCTACGCCGCCGCAGCACTGCTCATCGCCTCGCTGGTCTTGTGGTTCATCGTTGCCGCCGTGGTCCGGGAGCAGGTTGATCAGCGGCTCGACATGCAGATCGACGCGGTCAAAAGCGCATTATCAGTAAACGCGGATGGAAGTCTTGCTCTGGCAGGTAATCTCGACGGGCCGCCGTTCGATCGCCTGGGTTCGGGATGGTACTGGCAGGCGCGCGTGGGCGAGCACCGCATTGCTTCAAGATCTCTGGCCGATGGCAGCGTCTCGGACCCGCCGCGCCCGTTCGATTGGCGCCGGATCCTGACGGGGGATCCGCAGCCTGCCGAAGGCTCCAGTGACCGGGGTCAGGCTCTGCATTTTCGCGTCGGCCAGGTGTTCGTTGGAGGTGTTTCGGTTGAAGTCCTGGCGGCCGCGCCGCGCCATGCCCTGACCGCGCCCGCGTTGCGCGCGCTGTCCTACCTGATCCCTGCCATGGTGGTTCTCGGCTGTTGCCTGGTCGTGGGGATAGTTCTGCAGGTTCGCTACGGTCTTGCACCCTTGCGCACGCTGTCTGGGCAGCTCTCTGAGATTTCGGCAGGGCGCCGCCGAGACCTTTCGCCTGCAGAAGTCGAGGATCTTGATCCTGTCGTCAACGACATCAATCGATTGCTCGACGACAACAGGGCGCGGTTGCAGGAAACAAGGCTGCAGTTCGCGAACCTAGCACACGGACTGAAGACACCTGTGGCCAGCCTTTACCTCGCACTTGATGACAAGAACGATCCAGGCCGAGAGGCGCGTCAGCTTGTCAAGCGTATCGACCGGAAGATTCGGCATCATCTCGGAAGTGCCAGAGCCGTTGCCGCCGGAGGTGGTTTGGGCTTTGAAACCGAGGTGCGGCCCAGGGTGAATGACCTGCTTCAGGTCATGTCGGCGATCTACGTCGATCGCAAACTCGCGGTCGCCAATGGCGTCATAGACGACCTTGTCGTCAACTGCTCGCCAGAGGACGTCGACGAGGTGATGGGTGCCATCATCGACAATGCCTTCAAATGGGCGGCGACATCCATCGTTGTGAAGGGCGTGCGCGAAGGGAAAATGCTGCTCTTGACTGTCGAGGATGATGGGCCGGGCATCGACGCTGGCCGTCTGGCCGAGGCGGTCTCACCTGGCGTGCGGCTGGATGAGACTGTGCCCGGACACGGTTTCGGCCTCTCGATAGCACAGGAGCTCGTCGGGCTCTTCGGCGGCAAGCTTCATCTCAAGCAGAGAGAAGGTGGAGGACTGGCAGCAACCGTTGCATTCCCGCTGTCGATTACCCTGCCCTAGGCGACCGCTGGCTATGTCGCGCAGACGTTTTAGGATGCATTGGCGCCCCTTCCGGGAGCCATCGGGGCCTGATCAGCCCTTCTGTTCGAAGTGCTCTTCCAAATCTTCCCAGCTGACGTCCATTGGCCAGGCCGCCGATATCAACGGAATGGCGACGTGACCGTAATAAAATGAAAGTTGGCCCTCGGCCTTGCTTTCGCCTTCGCCAGCGATCCGGCTCGTATAGATCGCGGAGATCAATCCGGTTCGATCGGATCCCGATTGGCAGTGAATCAGGATCGGTTTCGGCGCGGCAGCCATAATTGCCACGATCTCGTCGGCGCGTGTCAGCGCAAGTTTTTTCGAAGCCGACATTCCGAAATCGACATGTTCGACGCCGAGTTCCTGGGCTGTTTGGATTTCCGCCTGATACCAGGCCGCGTTCTGCTTCTCTCCACGCAAATTGATAATGCTCTTGATGCCGTGTTCCTTCACATAGGTATCAAGCTGCGAAGGCGTCGGCTGTGCAGAGCGGTAGAGCTGCCCCTCGATGACAGTGTGAAAATTGCCGACGACCTGGAGGTAGACCGCGTAGCCGCCCAGAGCTCCCGCGACCGAGAAAGCCATCCCGAATGCAATGGAGAGTTTGGTCCGGTTCTTCATTTTTGCCTCGCAAATCGCTCGCTACGAGGCAGATGGAGTGATTTCCTGACGGACACCTGAATGTCGGTTTCATGACTATTTGCAGAAGAACGCAGCGCAATCAGGCTGCCCATGCCGCGGCATCAAAGCAGACGTTGACCGCCAATCCAGGTGCGTCATCTGCGAGGTCTATATGGGCAGAATGCAGATCGGCGATGGCTCTTACGAGGCTGAGACCCAGTCCGTTGCCCGGCGTGGTGCGGCTCTTGGAAGCGCTGTGCTCCGCTTCCGTTATTCGTTTCCTGAAGCGGAGCAAGCGTCGGAAGCGGGATCTACGCCAAAACCGACGAGAGAAACTCCCGCGTGCGCTCTTCGCGTGGCGTGCCGAATATCTCGTCGGGTGCGCCCTGTTCGCAGATACGTCCCTTGTCGAAGAAGCAGACGCGGTCCGAGACTTCCCGGGCGAAACGCATCTCGTGGGTGACGAGCAGCATGGTCAGGTCATGCTCGTGCGCCAGGCCGCGGATCACCGAAAGCACTTCGCCGACCAGCTGGGGATCGAGCGCCGAGGTCGGCTCATCGAAGAGAAGCACCCGTGGGCGCATCGCCAGCGCACGGGCGATTGCCACGCGCTGCTGCTGGCCGCCGGAGAGCTGGGAGGGATAGAAATCCTTCTTGTCGGCCAGCCCCACCATATCGAGCAGCTTGAGCGCACGCGCCTCGGCCTCGGCCCGCGCGATGCCGAGTACCCGGAGGGGCGCCTCGACGACATTGCGCAGAACGGTCATGTGGGGAAACAGGTTGAAGCTCTGGAACACCATGCCGACATGGTTCCGGATCTGGCGCAGATGGCTTTCTGAGGCCTTGAATGGACCCTTGCCGTGCGGTTCGTGATAGGACAGGCCCTGTAACGTCAGCTTGCCGTCCTGAAAGGGCTCGAGTGTCATGAGGATGCGCAGCACGGTCGATTTGCCCGAACCGGATGGGCCGATCAGTGTCACCTTCTCGCCCTGCATGACGCTGAAGTTGAAGCCGTCGAGGACCGTCAGGGGACCGAAGCGCTTCGCGACATTGGAAAATTCGATGATGGGCGGATTGTTGTTTTCGGTCATCGCAAGGGGATTCCTGCTTTCGGAAGAGCTTTCTGTAATCGGTGGAGACCGGCCGAGCAGATCAGCGTCAGGAGAAGGAAGATCAGGCCGACAAGGGTCAGCGGGACGAGATATTCGAAGGTGCGCTCGCCGATCATGTTGGCGAGGCCCATCATTTCCATAACGGTGACAACAGACAGAACCGGCGTTTCCTTGATCATGGCAACGAGATAGTTGCCCATCGCGGGAACAATGCGCGGGATGGCCTGCGGGATGATGATGTCTCGATAGGCCTGCATTCGCGTCAGATTGAGCGCCGTTGCCGCTTCCCACTGGCCGCGGGGTACAGCCTCGATCCCGCCTCGATAGACCTCCGAGGTATAGGCCGCATATTGCAGACCGAGCGCCAGCGCGCCGGTGAGAAAGGCGGGTAGTACGACGCCGAAATCGGGCAGCACGTAATAGAGAAAGAACAGCTGCACGAGCAGCGGCGTGTCGCGCAGGAACTCGACGATGAAGGCCGTCGTCCAGGAGATCGCCACCACGCGGCTGCGGCGCAGCAGCGCGAAGACGAGACCAAGCACGAGCGCGATGGCAAAGCCGGCGGCCGCCGCCTTCAACGTGACCGTCAGGCCGATCAGGATGATGGGCAGGATCGAGCTCGTAAAGGTGAGCCACGTCGTCGTATCCCATTCATATCCGTACATCATGTGATCAAATCCTCACGGGCGGGGCATCGGCGGGAAGGCATGGCCGCGCCGCACGAAACGCTCGATCACGCGGATCGCCACCATCAACACCAATGACATGGCGAAGTAGCAGACCAGCGTGATCGAATAGATGCTGGCGCTATTCAGCGTGATGTTGCGGATCGATTGTGCCGCGAAGGTGAGATCGGCAATCGAGATCAGCGATACGAGCGAGGAGAGCTTCAGCGTCTCGATCGCCAGATTGCCGAAAGCCGGCATCATCTCGACGATCGCCTGCGGCAGCGAGATGCGAAACAGCGTCTGGAAACGGCTGAAATTCAGGGCGCGGGCGGCCTCCTGCTGTTGCACCGACACGGATGTCAGCGCGCCGCGGACGATCTCGGCACCGTAGCCGCCGGCATGTGCCGCCAGCACTAAAATTCCGGTGGTGATCGGATCGAAGCTCAGCCCGACAAGCGGCAATGCGTAATAGAACCAGAAAAGCTGGACGAAGAGCGAGGTGCCGCGAAAAAGCTCGGTGTAGCAGAGCGCGACGGTCCTCAGCACCGGTCCGCCCTCGACGCGCAGGATGCCGAAAACGAAGGCAAGCACCGCGCCGACGGCGAGCGAGGCCAGCGTGATCGTCATCGTGATCATCGCACCGTGCCAGATCATCGGCAGGTAGGCTGTCCAGTTCATGCGGAAGTCTCCTGGTCCTTAGGAGTGGCGCCCGATCAGCGGTGATCGAGCGCCTTTTGCCGTTACTTGCCGGCGCAGAGGTCTTCGACCTTCTTGCCCGCCGCCGCAGCGATGCTCTGTTCGGATACACCGTACTTGGTCAGGATCGCCTTGTACTCATCCGTCTTGCGGAACTCGACAAGAGCGGCGTTGAAGGCATCGCGCAGTTCCTTGTCCTCGGGGCGGAAGGCAAAGCCGCCATAATTGCGGACCGGCGCCTCCTTGACGATCGGATCCTCGAACGGCGCGGCCTGCTCGACCTGTGCCTGGCCCTTTGCCAGTGCCGCGACAGTCAATTCCGTCGCTGCATAGGCGTCGGTGCGGCTTTGAACGGTCGGGATCGCGTCGGCATTGGCCGGAATGAAGACGATCTGCTCATCCTTGACGCCGACGGCGCGCAGGAAGTCGACATTGTTGGCGCCCGAAACGACGGCAACCGTCAGCGACGGGTCCTTGGCGATATCGGCATAGGTCTTCAAGCCCTTTGGATTGCCCTTCTTGACGAGCAGGCCTTCGCCATAGGAGGAGTTCGGCTCGGTGAAGGCAACCTGCTTGCAGCGTTCCGGCGAGATATTCTGCTCGGCGGCGGCAAAATCGAAGCGCTTGGCCTTGAGGCCGGGGATCAGCGTACCGAACGGCGTCACCGTCCAGTTGATCTCGGCAATCCCCATGGATTTCAGCACGGCGCTGGCGACATCCGGGCCGATACCGGCAGAGGTGCCGTCGGGCTGCATGTAGGAATAGGGCACTTCGTTGGCCGTGGCAGCGCGGATATAGCCCTGCTCCTTGACCTCTGCGAGCGTCAGGGCGCTGGCAGATGTTACGCCCAGGATCAGGGCAAGGGCGGAAAGGCCGGCGATCGTCTTGATAGGCATGCGAATTCTCCTCTGGTTAGGGTTTGCGGTCCGTTTTCGGATCTCGCGTCGGTTTCTCTTGGTTATGTCTCTCCCGTGACCGTGGCGATCACGGAAAGGCAGTCGCCGGCCTTTATCAGGCCGGGTACGTGGCGAGCCGCGAGCACGCCATCCATGGCGGTGCGGTACTCGATCGGTGCGAGGCCGGTCTTGCCGGCCGGATAGACGCGGGCGATGATCTCGCCGTTTCTCACGGGATCACCGAGATCTACGGCGAAGGCGATCAGTCCCTCATCCTCGGCAAAGGTGAAGCAGTCGCTCGATGGCATATCCAACCAACGAGTGGGCGTGACATTCGGTTCACCCGAAAGGATCCCGGCATGCCGCAAAAGATTGAGGCTGCCCCGGCGCGCAATCCCGATCGAGCGTGCCGTGGCCGTCCCGGCGCCGCCGAGTTCGGTGGTAACGAAGGTCTTGCCCATCTCTTCTACCGTTGTGTCGAGCATGCCGACAGCGTCGATCTCCAGCATCCTCATGGAGAAGGGGGCAGCGAAGGCGGCGACGGCATTAAAGCAGCGCGCCTCCTGATCCTTGTCCGGGAGTTCGTGCGCGGCGGCATAGGGCAGGAAGTCCAATGTCCTGCCGCCCGAGTGGAAATCGAGAACGATATCGGCGAGCGGGAGCAGATGTCGCGTGACGTAATCGGCGATCTTCTCGGTCACCGTGCCATCTGGGCGGCCTGGAAAGCTGCGGTTCAGGTTTCCCCGATCGATCGGCGACGTCCGCGTTCCGGCGCGAAAGGCTGGATAGTTGAGCGCCGGAACGATGATGATGCGACCATTCACTTCGGAAGGATCCAGGGTCTGCGCCAGTTCGAAGAGTGCCGCCGGCCCTTCGTACTCGTCGCCATGGTTGGCGCCGGTCAGAAGTGCCGTCGGGCCTTTGCCATTGGCGATGACGCAGATCGGGATCATCACCGAGCCCCAGGCGCTGTCATCACGGCTATAGGGCAGGCGCAGATGTCCGTGCTGCACGCCCTTTGCGTCGAAATCGACGGAGGGCGTAATCGGCGAGGGACGGAGCGCAGCGCTGGTCGGCATCGCCTCAGCCCTTCACGAACAGTTGGCGCGGCACGTTCGACAGGCATTCGACGCCGGTCTCGGTGATCGCTATACTCTCGGTGATCTCAAGCCCCATATCTTCCAGCCAGAGGCCGGTCATGAAATGGAAGGTCATGCCGGGCTTCAGCTCGGTGCGGTCGCCGGGACGCAGGCTCATGGTGCGCTCGCCCCAATCCGGCGGGTAGGAAAGCCCGATCGGATAGCCGGTGCGGTTGTCCTTGATGATACCGTATTTCTTCAGGACGGCGAAGAAGGCGTTGGCGATATCTTCGCAGGTGTTGCCGGGCTTGGCAGCCGCAAGACCAGCTTCCATGCCTTCGAGCGTTGCCTTTTCGGCATCGAGAAAGGCTTGCGTCGGCTTGCCGAGGAAGACGGTGCGCGACAGCGGGCAGTGATAGCGCTTGTAGGCGCCTGCGATCTCGAAGAAGGTGCCTTCGCCTGAGAGCATCGGCTTGTCGTCCCAGGTCAGGTGCGGCGCGGATGCGTCGGCGCCTGATGGTAGAAGTGGCACGATTGCTGGATAGTCGCCGCCGAACTCCGGCGTTCCCCGGATGCCCGCGTCATAGATTTCTGCGACGAGATCGCATTTGCGCATGCCAGGCTCGACCACCTCGACGATGCGCTTGTGCATAAGTTCGACGATCTTGCCGGCCTTGCGCATGTAGTCGAGTTCGGTCGGGCTCTTGACGGCACGCTGCCAGTTGACGAGGCCTGCGGCATCCTTGAAGCGGGCATTCGGCAGGTTCTTCTGCAACGAGGCGTAGGCAGCCGCAGAGAAGTAATAATTGTCCATCTCCACGCCGACCGTGAGGCCCGACCATTTTCGCTCGTCGATGATCTTCGAGAGCAGGTCCATCGGGTGCCGTTCGGTCGACTGCACATAATGATCGGGATAGCCGACGATGTTGTCGTGGTGGAGGTAAGCGGTGCGCCTGGCGCCGTTGGCGTCCTGCTTGCGACCATACCAGATCGGCTCGCCTGATGGCGGCACCAGCACGCATTGGTGCACATAGAAGGACCAGCCGTCGTAGCCGGTAAGCCAGTGCATGTTCGACGGGTCGGTAACGACCAGCAGATCGATGCCGGCCTTTTCCATCGTATGACGGGTCTTGGACAGGCGCTCGGCATATTCCTCACGCGTAAAGTTCAGCGTCACACTCACGCGGCATCTCCCATTTCTCTTTTGTTTTCGATTGTCTGGCCGCTGTCTGCCGCGACGGCGCGGCTGACGGCCAGATTGGCGATCGCGGTGTCCTGCACACCGGTGCCCGTCAGGTCGGCGAAGGTTATGTCTTCGGCACTTACGCGGCCCCTTGCCTTGCCGGCGATCACCGCTCCAAGTTCTGCAAAATGCTGTTCCGATGTGGCAAAACCGGCTTTGATGGCGTGGTGCAACTCGCCGAGAATGCATGTCTGCGACAGCCGGTCGGCAATGTAGGTGGTGCGGGCGAAGACGGCCGGATCGATCTCGTTCTTGTGTTCGGAATCCGATCCCATCGCTGTCAGATGCTGGCCGCGTTCGAGCCACTCGGCCATCAGGATGGGCTTCTCGGCCGGCGTCGTGGTGACGATGATGTCGCTGCCGCGTATGGCCTCGCGCGGATCGGCAAAGGCGGTAACGTCGATCCCGTATTGCCGTGCGCAGTCTGCGGCCAGCTTCTCTGCTTTTGCGTGATCACGCGCCCAGATGCGCGCCGATCTGATGGGACGAACCAGCATCAGTGCCGCAAGCTGCAACTGCGCCTGCATGCCGGCGCCGAAGATTGTGGCGACGGAGGCATCTCCTTGCGACAGATGGCGGGCGGAAACGGCACCGGCTGCCGCGGTGCGCACGTCTGTCAGGTAGCCGTTGTCGAGAAGAAGAGCTTCCACCAGGCCCGTCTTGGCGCTGAACAGGATCATCAAGCCGTTGAGGCTGGGAAGGCCAAGCTTCGGATTGTCGAAGAAGCCAGGGCTCACCTTGATCGCGAAGCCGTCGAAACCCGGCACATGGGCCGTCTTGACGTCCACTTCGCCGCGGAACTCGGGAATGTCGAGACGCAGGATCGGCGGCATCGCAACCGGCTGGGTCGCAAGCGCCAGAAACGCCTGCTCGACGCAGTCCACAGCGGAAACATCGAGGCTGACGACGGCACGAAGGTCCCTTTCCGTCAGGATACGAATGCGGCTCATGCGGCGCCTCCCGCGATGATGTGGCGGTGAACCCCAGGATCGATATTGCCGCCCGATAGGATCACGGCCGTAAGGCCCGAGAGCGCGACCTTGCCTGCAAGGATGGCGGCGATGCCAACGGCACCGGCACCCTCGACCGTCTCGCCTTCTTCGCGCGCGGCATGGCGAATGCCCATTGCGATCTCGTCTTCGGTCAGCAATACAACCTCGTCGAGCAGATCGCGGCACAGCTGGAAGGTCACGCGGTTCGAGAGGCCGATACCGCCACCCAGCGAATCCGCCAGCGTCTCTTCCTCGCGCACGGCAACAGGTCTACCGGCGGCGATCGATGCATGCATCGCCGCGCCGCGCTCCATCGAGATGCCGATGATCCGCACCCGAGGCTTCAGCGACTTGACCGCGACAGCGATGCCAGCCGCCAGCCCGCCGCCGGAAAGGGGGACGAGAATGGTCGTGAGATCCGGCAGGTCCTCGACGATCTCGAGGCCGATCGTGCCTTGGCCGGCAACGACGTCGGCATGGTCGAACGGCGGGATCGGCATCAGTCCATGGCTTGCGACGAGCCGCTCGACCTCGTCCTGCGCATCGTCCTGCGAGACGCCGACAATGCGGATGTCCGCACCCAGCGCCCTTATGGCTTCGACCTTGTTGGCGGGCACCAGCGACGACATGCAGATCGTTGCCGGGATGCCAAGTGCGCGCGCTGCAAAAGCGACGGCCCGGCCGTGATTGCCGGTCGAGGCGGTGACGAGACCACGCTCGCGTGCGGCCGGATCGAGCGAGAGGATGGCGTTTGTCGCGCCGCGCAGCTTGAAGGCGCCGATCGGCTGGCGTGTCTCGAGCTTCAGATGAACGGGTTGGCCGGCATGCCTGGAGAGCGCAGCGGAGTAAACGAGCGGCGTGCGCGTCACGCGGTCCCGGATGCGGGCGGCAGCGCGCTCGATATCAGCCAGGCTGACCGGCAGCGTCTCGTCGTCTGTTGATCTCGGCAGTGTCTCGCTCTTCATGATTGTCATGTTGAGAGCGAACTAAAATCATGTCAATTATTATATTGTAATGATTCAATGATTGTGCCAAGAGCCGGACGTCAGCCGATGGAGCCGACGTCATAGACGGGCGGCAGCTGCTCGAAGGCCTGCCGCACGGTCGCCAGCGCCTTCCTGAGGCTCTTGTGGCTCATTCGTCCGCCAAGGCAGATGCGGATGCCGCCGCCGTGGCCGGGGCCTGCAATGAAAGGCTCCGATGGCGTGACAGCGACCTTCTGGTTGGCGAGGGAGCGCACCAGGCCGTCCTCGGTCCAATGTTCAGGCACTTTCAGCCAGGCGCAGAGTGACAGCGGGTGGCTGGATGCGAAATGGGCGCCGAGGATTTCGGCTGCGATGGTTTGGCGCGCGCGTGCTTCCTCCCGCTGTATTGTCAGCAAATGCTGCGCCGTGCCGTTCTCGACCCAGCGCGTGGCGATTTCGGCGGTCAGGTAGGTGCCGCTCCAGCTCGACACGCGCAGAATGGAGGCCGCGCGGATGGAATAGGCGGGTGGGACGACGAGATATCCGACCCTGAGGCCCGTCAGCACCGTCTTGGTGAAGCTTGTGGCGAAGAAACCGAGGTCAGGCAGCAGCTCGCTGATCGAGGGCAGGTCCTCCTCGATCATCAGCCTGTAGACCTCATCTTCGACGACGAAGACGCCGTAACGCTGGGCGATCTCGGCGATCGCGCGCCTGCGCGCCGCGCCGGCAACGTGGCTGGTCGGATTGTTAAGCGTCGGAATGAGGACCAAGGCCCGTACGCTACCCGCGGCGCAGGCGGCTTCCAGGGCATCGGGCAAAATTCCTTCAGCATCGGTGGGCAATCCCTTCAGGCTGAAGCCGAGGATATTGGACAGGCCGATGATGCCGTGATCGGTGAGATTTTCGCACAGCACGACATCGCCGGAGCGGATGATGCAGCTGAGCGCAAGGAAGATGCTATGCGCCGCTCCGTTGGTCACCAGGATGCGCTCGGCGCCGGCGCTGACGCCCATCGGCCGCAGCCAGAGCTGCGCTGTCTCGCGATGGCGGTCGAGCCCGGCGATCGGACGGCAGGGCCGCATGAAGCTGGCGATATCGCTGTCTGCGAGCTCGCGGAAGATTTCTCGGGAAGCGTCCTCATGCGCGTCTAGATAGACGGCGCGGATGATGGAAAGGTCTAGCACTTCGTTTTCGCTGTGGTCGAGCATCATCCGGCCTGCGCGGTCGGTCACGCGCGGCCTGACGAAGGTGCCACGGCCGATCTCGCCACTGAGATAGCCGAGCCTTTCTGCTTCCTTGTAGGAGAGGCTGACGGTCTGGACCGACAGCCCGATTTCGCGCGCCAGATCGCGATGTGTCGGCATCCGATCCATCGGCTTGAGAAGGCCGGAATCGATATCGGCGATGATACGCTCGGTCAAAGCCGAATGCTTCGTCTCGCCCTTTTGCTTTGCTAGGCTCGGGCGCCAATTGACCGGTTTTGTCGCGGAAATCGGTTTTGTGGCGAGCGGATTGGCTTGGCGGCGCATGAATTGTCTCGTTCTAACGGAAAGTATTTCATGACATTATGCACGTTCCGAACAAAAAGATGAAGCGCTGAGCATAGTGAGCGGCGTTCCTCACGACCCTTCGTCCGGTATATTCAGGATTTCGGCGTCGTGATGTCTCCAAACCCCGCCGCCGTCACGGTCACGACGGTGAAGTAGAGCGCATCAACGAAGCCTTCGCCTCCCGCTCTTATCGAAGAACGACTGAATGACGGAGCCTGTCCTGGTAAGGGCTTCGCTATCTAACACGATGGTGCCGCTGAGCGGCCCCATGCCCGGATCACCGTCGACCTGGAAGGCACGGCGCGGGCCGGCGGCGGCCTGTTCCTGTCCGCGCGCGACTTCGCCCGTCTTGGCGATCTGATCCGCCGCGGCGGCGCACGCGACGGAAAACAGATCATTCCCGCGGACTGGATCCGCGACACCACGACCGGCGGCAGCCGTCATGCCTGGACAACCGGCAACTTCGCCCCCTGGCTCCCCTCCGGCTCCTACCGGAACCAATGGTACCAGACCGGCAACGCCGACGGCGCCTTCTTCGCACTCGGCATCCACGGCCAATGGCTCTTCGTCAACCCGCGCGCAGACCTCGTGATCGTCAAATTCTCGTCACAGCCGAATCCGGTGGATGATGGCCTGAAGCAGATGAATATGGCGCTATTCGATGCGATTGCGGAGATCGCTGGATAGGGCGGTGGTAACGCAGGCGGCGGAAGCTCGCCCGCCGGCGGCGTCAATTGTCCCCGGCGAATTCGACGGATGAGATTTCGACCGACCAATCCAGGTCGCCCGGCGACGGGTTGCCAGGCAGGGTTTGCAGGCCGCGATACGAATTGAGCGCCCAGCACGTGCCGTAGGTCTCATGCGGTCCGATGATCTTGTAGCTGGACAGATAGTCCGAGTAGGTTTCGATGCTGAAACCTGGACGTTTGGCGATCAGGCGAAAACGCACCGTGTTGATCGCGCGGTCCGATCCGTTGGAAAGTTCGACGAAAACCGGCTTGTCCGCTGTCTCACAGCCGCGCGTTGAACTCTTGCCCACCACGAGCCTTGCCATGTCATCGCGACCGGACTGTTGGGAGTAAAAATATGCGGCAATGCCCCCGCCGGCGACAATGAAGACCGCAAGAGCAATTAATGCAGGCCGGGGAAACAGAAAGAAGAAAACAACAAATACAACGACGGCAACGATCAACAATATCATCTGGCGATGCCCCTTTGATGATGACCTAGTGTCATTGGCCCGGACATGCAAGGCTGGGGCCTGGGATGATCGTTTCATCCGCTAGCTATCGGCGCGTATAGGGCCATGCCATTGTGGCAGGAGAGGTTCGTCCTCGCCTTCGGATCTGCGGCTCGATGCCCTCTTGTTTTCGATTGCCAATGCCGTGACGCTGACGGTGCGCCAATCGGATCGATAACGCGGCTCTCTGGAGGGCCAGAACCATGCCTGATGTTGCAGACGCCAGTTCGAAGCCCGTGCTCGTGTGGACCGGCTTTCTGGCGATGTGCATAGGCATGTTCATGGCCATCCTCGACGTTCAAGTCGTTGCGACTTCGCTGCCGACAATCCAGTCAGCGTTGGCAATCGACCCGGACCAGATGAGCTGGATACAGACCGCCTACCTGATCGCTGAAGTGGTCGCGATACCCCTGACCGGTTTTCTGACGCGCCTCCTCAGCATGCGGTGGCTGTTCGTCGCCTCCCTGAGCCTCTTTGTTGTCGCGTCGGCCGGCTGCGCCACGAGCGGCAGTTTTGACGGCCTCGTTGCCTGGCGCGTTCTTCAGGGCTTCTCCGGCGGCACATTGATCCCCTCGGTATTCTCGGCGGTCTTCATCCTTTTCCCCGCGGAGCGGCAAACAATTGCGACGACTATTGCCGGCGTCCTCGCGGTTCTCGCGCCGACGGTCGGGCCTATCGTCGGCGGCTGGCTGACGGAGACCTATTCGTGGCACTGGCTGTTTCTGGTCAACGTCATCCCTGGCATCCTCGCGGCACTGG
The DNA here is from genome assembly GCF_056399485.1 of Rhizobium sp. 01N424. Classification (NCBI taxonomy): domain Bacteria; kingdom Pseudomonadati; phylum Pseudomonadota; class Alphaproteobacteria; order Hyphomicrobiales; family Rhizobiaceae; genus Rhizobium; species Rhizobium sp. 01N424. Next base: position 129,935 of record NZ_JBFTRK010000012.1, on the reverse strand, counting down.
TTGCCGCGCGATCGCTGCCGCGGGAAACCGGCGACATTTCCGAGCTCCGAAACCTTGACATATCAGCGCTTATGCTGATGGCGGCGAGCCTCGCATCACTGGAAATCGCCTTGAAGGAGGCTCCGACCAGCGGCTGGGGGTCGCTCTACGTCATCTCGCTTCTCATCTTGTCGATCGGATCGGGATTTGCCTTCGCCGCGCGGACGTTGCGCCGGTCGCGGCCGCTGGTGAACCTCAACAATTTCCGCGACCGGAACTTCCTGGCGGGATCGATCCTCAGCTTCATCCTTGGCATCGGCCTGTTCGGATCGGTCTATCTGATGCCGGTCTTTCTGGCTTTTGTCCGCGGACATAACGCCCTGGAGATCGGCATGACCATGCTTGTCACCGGGATAACCCAGCTTGCGACGGCACCGATCGCCGTGGCGCTGGAAAAGCGCGTGGATGCCAGGCTGTTATCTGCCTTCGGCTTTGCGCTATTTGCGGCGGGTATCGCCATGAGTGCCTTCCAGGATCCACGTTCCGATTACGATGCGATGTTCTGGCCGCAGGTTGTCCGCGGCGCCGCGATCATGTTTTGCCTTCTGCCGCCAACGCGCCTGGCGCTCGGAACGCTGCCACCAGACCGGGTCCCGGATGCGAGCGGGCTCTTCAACCTGATGCGCAACCTCGGCGGCGCCATCGGTATCGCTCTGATCGACACGATCATCTACACCCGGTCGGATCCGCTGGGGCAGGCGCTTTTGGTGCGGCTGCAGGCTGGGGATGTAAAGGCCGCGGCATTCGCTGGAATTCCAATGCAAATGATCGCTGGTCAAAAAGGACCGCTGAGCGAGGAGACGATGGCGGCGATCGACCCGCTTGTGCAAACTGCGGCGACAGTGCTGGCCCTCAACGAGGCATGGATGGTCATGGCCGTTCTTACAGCGTGCGCGATGCTGTGTCTGCCCTTTGCCCGAAGAGTTGCTTCGGCCGGGTGATGCAGCAGGGTGATCGACCACGGAATACTTGTCCACCAAAACATTCCACGGTTTGAAACCTCACTTCTCGGCTTCTTTATGAAATATATTTCATTGCATGAATTATATTGACAGTACTCATTGCCTCAAGCTAACTGACATTACCGGCGTTCGAGGAGGAAATCCGGTTTCACGAAAAAGGCGCAAGCGCGCCGTCGGCTTTTTGGGAGGGGCTTCGGCCTCGAGGAGGAACTTTGCGCAATTTTCTAGGCACAACTGCGATAGCCCTTTTGGCTGCCGCGACATTGAGCACTGCAGCATCGGCAGCGGAAACAGACAACCCGTTTCGTTGCAAGCCGGGCGAAAAATACGTGATGAACGTGATGGTTTCGGGCGTCGAATACTGGTTTCCGGTCTATGAAATGTTCAAGCAGGCAGGTCAGCAGCTCGGTTGCGAGACCGCCTATACCGGCACACCGGAATATGACGTCAACAAGCAGATCGCGACCTTCGATCAGGCTCTGGCTCAGAACCCAGCCGGAATTCTCGTTCACCCGATGAATTCTGACCCCTTCATCGAGCCGATCAACCGGGCGATCGACCAGGGCACGGCCGTTGTCACCTTCGCGGCGGATTCACCGCTTTCCAAGCGCATTTCCTTCATCACCTCGGACAACACGCGCGAAGGCACCTATGCCGCTGATGCGATTGCCGAGAAACTGGGTGGTAAGGGCGAGTATGCGGTTCTGGAAAATCCGGGACAGGACAACCACGACAAGCGCATCGCCGCCTTCATCGCCCGCATGGATGAAAAATATCCGGACATGAAGCTCGTCGGCCGGGCTGCTTCGAACCAGGATCCGAACAAGGCCTACCAGGGCCTGATGAGCCTGGTTCAGGCACATCCGAACCTCAACGCCGTCTTCATGCCGGAAGCGAACTCTGCAATCGGTGCGGCTCAGGCCAACAAGGAAAGCGGCGGCAAGATCCTGGTGATGTGCGCCGACGTCAACGCCAATATTCTCGACATGATCAAGGCCGGCGAAGTGTTCGGTTCGATCAATCCGAACCAGGGCATGCAGGGCTATATGGGCTTCATGATGCTTTGGCTTGCCAAGCATCCCGAACTGATCGATCCGATGAACGATGCCAAGCGTTCGGGCTTCAACCCGATGAGCATTCCCTTCGTCGATAACGGCCTGTCGATCGTGACGGCTGCCAATGCCGATGATTTCTATTGGGACAAGTATCTGAAGCGCCGTGGTACCAAGGGTATCGAGGAATAAGCTTTCAGCAAGGCTGCCTGGGGTGAGGAGATTCCGGGCAGCCACGCAGAGCAGGAAGGAGGGAGATTGTCATGGTTCACGCGCCGGTCTTGGAGATACGCAATGTCAGCAAACGCTTTGGCGCGATCAAGGCTCTGACAGAGGTGACGTTTTCCCTTGAAAAGGGCGAGGTTCATGCTCTCTGCGGTGAGAATGGCGCGGGAAAATCGACGTTGATGAACATCATCGCCGGCGTATTGCAGCCGAATGAGGGAGAAATCCTTGTCGATGGCGCAGCGGTCAAGATCGCTTCCCCTGCCTTTGCCCAGTCGCTGGGTATCGGCCTCGTTCACCAGGAAATCGCGCTCTGCCCGGATGCGACGGTTGCCGAGAACATGTTCATGGCGGCAACCAACCGCCGCCGCTCGCCCTTCATGAATTTCGCCAGGCTGGAGCGCGAGGCGCAGGCGGTGATGAACCGCCTTGCTCCGATCGACGTCCGCCAGAAGGTCTGCGATCTGCCGATCTCGAGCCAGCAGCTGGTCGAGATCGCCAAGGCGCTGACGCTCGACTGCCGCGTCCTGATCTTCGACGAGCCGACGGCGGCGTTGACCGAGGCTGAAGCGCAAGTATTGTTTGGCATCATCAACGATCTGAAAGCCCAGGGCATATCGATCGTCTATATCAGCCATCGCATGGCCGAGATCTTCAGTCTCTGCGACCGGGTCACCGTCTTTCGCGACGGACGTTATGTTTCGACGGAGAACGTGTCCGAAATCACGTCGGAAGACATTGTCCGCCGTATGGTCGGCCGCGAAATCACGCAGCTCTATCCCGAAAAGCAGCCTGTTTCCGAGCGCGGGGGAGAGCCCATTTTGTCCATCCGCGATCTCGGCGACGGCAAGCGCTTCCATGATGTCAGCTTCGAGCTGCGGAAGGGGGAAATCCTGGGGATCGGCGGTCTGATCGGCTCCGGCCGGACGGAGATCGCGGAAGGAATCTGTGGCCTGCGCACCGTAACCGAAGGCGACGTCAAGCTGGAAGGCAAGGCATTGCGGACGGCATCCTATGCAGATGCGGTTCGGGCGGGCGTGGTCTATCTGTCGGAGGATCGCAAGGGTTCTGGCGTCTTCCTCGATCTGTCGATCGCGCAGAATATCGCCGCTCTCGATCTGAAATCGCTGACCGGGCGGTTCGGGCTCCTGAACACGAAGGCGGAGGCAGAACGGGCAACGGATCTCGCGCGCCGCCTGGGCGTCCGCATGGGTGGCATCGACATGCCGGTCTCATCGCTTTCCGGCGGCAACCAGCAGAAGGTGGCGATCGCCAAGCAGCTGGCGGTCGATCCGAAAGTTATCCTCATGGATGAGCCGACCCGCGGGATCGACGTCGGTGCCAAGTCCGAGATTCACCGGCTGCTTCGCGATCTCGCGCGGTCCGGGATCGGCATCGTCGTCATCACCTCGGAGCTGCCCGAGCTGCTCGGTCTTTGCGACCGGGCGGTCGTCATCCACGAAGGCCGGGTTGCCGGCGAACTCGAAGGCGAGGCGATGACCGAAGAGGCGATCATGCGGCTAGCCTCCGGTGTCGGCACGCGGCAACACTTCACAACAAAGGCATCAGAGCATGCCGTCTGAAGAAAAAGCAGGGGCAGGAGACCAAACAATGACAGATCACGCATTGGCGGCGGCGAAGGAACGGCCCTCTTCCTGGAAGAGATTCGGAACGATGCGGGAGGCGGGGCTGATCGCTATCATTCTCGCACTGTGCGTGCTCATGAGTTTCGCCTCTCCACACTTTCTGACGCTCGGCAATTTCAGAGCCATGCTGATGTCCTTCTCAGTGGAAGGCATCGTCGTGGTCGGCATGACCATCCTTCTGATCGTCGGCGGTATCGATCTGTCCGTCGGGTCCGTCGTCTGTTTCTCGATGGTGCTGTCAGGCTCGCTGTTTCTGATGGGCCTCGATCCGTGGAGCGCGTCGCTGATCGGAATTCTCGCGAGTGCGCTGATCGGTTGCGCGATGGGTTTCTTTGTCACGGTCATCGGCCTCAACCATTTCATCACCTCGCTCGCGGCGATGGTCATCGTGCGTGGGGTCTGCCTGATCATCACCAAGGGAACGCCGCTCTCGCTGTTCACGCTGCCGCCGTCGTTCAAGGCGGTCGGGCAGGGAACGTTCTACGGGGTGCCTTACGTCATCCTGATCTTCGTGGCGGTCGTTGCCATCTTCGATTTCCTGCTGCGCCGGGCGACCGCCTTCCGCAAGGTTTTCTATACCGGCAGCAATGAAAAGGCAGCGCTCTATTCCGGGATCAAGACAGACCAGGTGAAGTTCTGGGTGACGGTTCTCTGCGCCACGCTGTCAGGTGTCGCCGGCGTCATCTACATGTCGCGCTTTGGTGCGGCCACCCCGACCTTCGGCGTCGGCATGGAGCTTAACATCATCGCGGCAGCTGTTATCGGCGGTGCATCTCTCAGCGGCGGGTCCGGGACAATCCTGGGTGCTATCCTCGGCATTGCACTTCTTTCGGTCGTCACCAGCTCGCTCATTCTGCTCGATGTCTCGGTTTACTGGCAGGACATGATCAAGGGCTGCATTCTGCTGGCGGCGGTTTCCATCGACCATTTCCTTCACAAGCGGAAGGCTATCTGACATGCGGATTGCAAAACCGAAATCTCCCGCCGCACCGCGCGAAGAAATCGTCATTGCGCGGCAGATGCATCAAGCTCTGGTGCTGCACTTCCTTGAAGGACTGACGCAGGCACAAATCGCCGACCAGCTTGGCATCTCGCATGCCACCGTCAACCGGCTGATCAAGCGCGGGCGCCAGCTCGGCCTCGTTGAAATCAAGATCAAATCGCCGGTCGAGCCGTTGGTCGACATGGAAGAACAGCTTCTGGCTCTCGGCGGCATCAGCCGTGCCATCGTGGTGCCGACCGTCTCCGACAATCCGCAGACGGCTTTGCAGGCGGTTGGCGAGGCGGCAGCACGTCTGCTTCTGGAGCAGATTGCCGACGGGGACACGATATGCATCACCGGTGGCAAGGGCGTCAGCGCTGTCGTTGCCGGTCTTCAGGCGCCGCGCCGTTTCGATGTCGAAGTCATTCCGGCAACGGGCTGTGTGCAGGGCAAGCACTATACCGATGTGAACCACGTCTCGACGATGATGGCGGATAGGCTGGGGGGCCGGTCATACCAGATCCACGCGCCTCTCTTTGCCGACAGCGCGGCCGAGCGCGGCATGCTGATCAACATGCGTTCGGTTGCCGATGTCTTCAAAAGAGCGCGTGAGGCCAAGGTGGCGATCGTCGGCATCGGCTCGATCCTATCCGACGACTCCAGCTATTACGATCTCCATCCGTCTTCCAGCACCGACCGCGCCGCGATCGAGCGCTCGGGTGCCTCATGCGAACTGCTTGCTCACTTGCTCGATGACGCAGGCGATATCTGCGACTACAGCCTCAACCGTTCTCTCGTGTCGCTGACGCTGCCGGAATTCGCGTCGATCCCGACGAAGATCGGCGTGGCAAGCGGGCCGAACAAGGCGGGTCCTATCCTCAGCGTCATGCGCGGCCACCATCTCGATACGCTGGTCACCGACGAGGCGACCGGTGCACGCGTTCTGGCGCTTGCAAGCTCGGAAGGAGGACGCGCATGAGCGGGCAGCAATTGACACGCGAAATCGGACGTTCGGGCGTCGCCGCCTCGGCGGTCGGCCTTGGCACCTGGGCTATCGGCGGCTGGATGTGGGGCGGCACGGACGAGGCGGAATCGATCTCCGCGATCCAGGCCTCGCTCGACGCCGGTGTGACCTTGATTGACACGGCGCCGGCCTATGGTCTCGGCCGGTCGGAAGAAATCGTTGGCAAGGCGCTCGCCGGCCGACGCGACAAGGCGGTCATCGCAACGAAGTGCGGCCTGGTCTGGCATACGGACAAGGGAACGCATTTCTTCGATCAGGACGGCAGGCCTGTTCACCGCTATCTCGGCCGCGATGCGATTTTCCATGAAGTCGAAGAGAGCCTGCGCCGCCTGGACACCGACTATATCGACCTCTACATCACGCATTGGCAGGACCCGACGACGCCGATCGAAGAAACGATGCGGGCGCTCGAAGATCTGAAAACATCAGGCAAGATCCGCGCGATCGGCGCCAGCAATGTCAGTGCCACCGAGCTCAAGGCCTGTATTTCCGCTGGCGGTCTGGATGCCATCCAGGAGCGTTTCAGCATCATCGACAGAGAGATCGAGGCCGATTTGTTGCCGCTGACCGGCGCAAACGGCATTGCGACGCTGAGCTACTCTTCTCTCGCACTTGGCCTCCTGTCCGGCGCGATCGGGCCTGAGCGGGTCTTTTCCGGGGATGACCAACGGCGGGACAATCCGCGCTTCTCTGTGGCTAACCGCGAGAAGGCGCTGGCTTTTGCCACGGCCATCCGGCCGGTCGCCGACAAGCACAGGGCCAGCATCGCGCAGACGGTCATCGCCTGGACGCTTGCCCAGCCCGGCGTCACTTTCGCGCTGTGCGGCGCCCGCAATCCGGCACAGGCGATCGACAATGCCCGGGCCGGAACCATACGGCTGGACGCGGAAGATCAGTCGGCCATCGACGCAGCCATCTCAGCGAAACTGACCGATATGGACAGGTAACGGATCGCCATCATGAATCGTGAAGAGACGTTGGACGGGCTTCGCCAAAGCCCGAAAGTGGACGTGTGTGTCATTGGCGGCGGTATCAACGGCATCAGCGTCTTCCGGGAGTTGGCGCTACAGGGGGTCAATGTGCTTCTCGTCGAGAAGCACGATTATTGCTCTGGTGCGAGCGCGGCGTTGTCACGCATGGTGCATGGCGGCCTTCGCTACCTGGAGAATGGCGAATTCAAGCTGGTGCAGGAATCGCTGATGGAGCGTGACCGGCTGCTGCGCAACGCCCCGCACTATGTTGCCCCTCTGCCGACGACAGTGCCGGTTTTCGATATCTTCTCGGGGCTCGGCAACGGCATCGTCCGCTTCCTGGGCTTGACCCGCCGGCCAAGCCGACGCGGCGCCGTTGCGATCAAGGCGGGGCTCTGCATCTATGACTTCCTGATCCGCAAGCGGGCCATGATGCCGTTGCACCAGTTTCGCAGCCGGCGGGCCACTCTCGCCAAGTGGCCGGCGCTCAATCCTGATATCCGGAGCTCCGCCACCTACTACGACGCCTGGGTGAGCCACCCGGAGCGGCTTGGCATCGAACTGCTGGACGACGGACTGTCGGCGCAACCACAGGCGCGTGCATTGAACTACGCGGAGATCACCGGGAAAGCCGGCGGCTATGCCCTCCGCGACAGTATCGGCGGCGCGTTGGTGGCGATCGAGCCGGCACTCATCATCAACGCAACGGGCGGATGGATCGACATTACCAACAACACGCTCCTTATGCCGGATGCCCGCCCGGCACCTCTGATGGGAGGAACCAAGGGCTCGCATCTCATCATCGACAATACGGCTCTCCACGATGCGCTTGGCGGCCACATGATCTATTACGAAAACGAGGATGGCCGGATCTGCATCCTGTTTCCCTATCTGGGCAAGGTGCTGGTCGGCTCCACCGATATTCGCGTCGAAGACCCGGAAACGGTGCGCTGCGAGGCCGACGAGCGCGACTATATCCTCCAGTCGCTTGCCTTCGTCCTGCCGGGGATCGAGATCCGGCCGGAAGAGATCAGCTTTCAGTTCTCCGGCGTGCGGCCGCTGCCGGCGAGCACGGACAGTTTCACCGGCCGCATCCCACGCGATCATTTCTGCACGGTCATCGACGCCGATGACGGCGGTGCGGCGGTGGTGTGCATGATCGGCGGCAAATGGACGACGTTCCGGTCCTTCGGCGAATTGGCAGCAGACATCGCGCTGGAACGGCTGGGCAGGCAGCGGCAGATCTCGACCGCTGACCGGGCAATCGGCGGCGGGCGGAGATTTCCACTCGATCGTGCAGCCTGGATCGCTGAAGCCGCGGCGGGAAAAGGGCTCCCCGCGGCGCGCATGGCAGCGCTTTTCTCTCGCTACGGCACAGAAGCGGAGGCGATCGCGAGCTTCATCGCAGCCGCACCCGATGCAAGCATGCCGCATGCGGACTACTCGGCGCGCGAACTGCTTTTTCTTATCCGCAACGAAGCGGTCGAACGGCTGGACGATGTGCTTCTCAGGCGAACCACCCTTGCCATAAGCGGTGATCTGTCCCTGCAGATGGTGGATGCCGTGCTCGATCTTATTGCAACCGAGAGATCCTGGACGCCGGCGCAGCGCGAGGCCGAACGCGCCCGCTTTCTCACCCTCTTGCGCGAACGTCACGGCGTTGCCGAAAGCACACTTTTCGAACGGAATGAACAAAGGAGCATGGAATGCGAAACAACAGCAAAGTCCGGATGAACAGGCTGTTCGGTGGTGGCCGTTGCCTGGACGTGGCAATCGATCATGGAGTGTGCAACGAGCCGTCGTTTCTGAGCGGCCTGGAAGACATGCAAACGGTCGTCCGGGCCCTGGTCGATGCGGCGCCCGATGCAATCCAGATGAATTACGGCCAGGCCGACCTGCTGCAGGATGTTGCGGGCAAAGACAAGCCGGCGCTGGTCATGCGCGTCGATATGGGCAATCCGTACAACAGCACGCGCCACCGCCACATGTGGGCCGTGCTGCAGAACGAGGCGGAACCTCTGATCGGCGCCATCGAGATGGACGCGGCCTGTGTCGTCGTCAATCTGTTCATGCTGCCGGATGAGCCGGACCTGTTCCGCCAATGTGTCCAGAACATCGCCCGCATCCGTGCGGATTGCGACAAATACGGCATGCCGCTGATGATCGAACCGCTGGTGATGCAGCCGGTCGACAAGGCCGGCGGCTATATGGTGGACGGTGACGCCGACAAGATCGTCACCCTGACCCGCCTTGCCCGTGAGATGGGAGCCGATATCGTCAAGGCAGACCCGACGACCAATGCCGAGGATTTTCACCGGGTTGTCGAGGCGGCGCGGTGCCCGGTGCTGGTGCGTGGCGGCGGCAAGGAAGACCTTCGTGCCGTCTTTGGCAAATCGGCGGCCTTGATGCGGCAGGGCGCGGTCGGCATGGTCTATGGGCGCAACATCTATCAGCACGCCAACCCCAGTGCGGTTGTTCGAGGATTGATGGCGATCGTGCATGACGATGCTGGCGGCGACGATGCCTTCGAGCTTTATCAGCGCGGCTAAGACTCAATAAAAACCTTGGGAGGGGTTCCGCATGGCACGTTATCTACTGGGGCTGGACGCCGGCAACACGGTCATCAAGGCCGTGATTTTCGACGCGGAGGGCAATGAAATTGCCGCCGCATCCGCGGAGGGACACAGCCGGATGCCGCATCCCGGCCACGTAGAGCGTGGGCTCGACGAACTCTGGTCGAATGCCCGCAAGGTCATTCGCCGCTGCATTGAGCAGGCCGCCATCGAACCCGGGGATATTGCCGGCGTCGGCTGTGCCGGTCATGGAAACGGCCTCTATGCACTGGATCGGGGCGGAGAGCCGCTGCTCGGCATCCAATCGCTCGATACGCGAGCCGCTGCGCTGGTGGAGGAATGGCAGTCGCAAGGCGTCGGCGATCGGACACATCCGATCGCCCGGCAGCGTCCCTGGCCATCGCAGACGCCAACCTTGCTGGCCTGGCTGAAGCGTCACCGGCCGGACCTGTTCAATCGTATCGGCACGGTGTTCCTCTCCAAGGATTTCGTCGTCAACCGGCTGACCGGCCGCCGTGTCAGCGATGTGTCCGATATGTCCGGAGCTGGCCTGCTCAATCTTGCCGAGCGTCGCTATGACGCCGCACTGATGGAGGCCTACGGTCTTGGTGACCAAATGGATCTCCTGCCGCCGCTGATCGAAAGTGCGGATATCGCCGGTACGGTGACTGAAGAAGTCTCCCGGCAAACGGGACTTGCCACGGGCACGCCTGTGGTCGGCGGGCTGTTCGATGTGGTCGCGTCGGCCCTCGGCTCTGGCGTATCGCGCACCGGCAGTGCGTCGATCATCGCAGGTACGTGGAGCATCAATCAGGTTATCATCGATGGCCCCGACCTCGACGGGCCGGTCTTCATGTCATCGACCTTCGATCGCACCCGCTACATGGCGATGGAGAACAGCGCCACCTCGGCTGCCAATCTCGAATGGCTGGTCAAGGAGTTCTTCGAGGGCGATCACTCAGCGGCCAGTTCGCCATTTGACGCATGCTGCGCGCTAGCTGGGGCGATCGATCCGGCCGCAGACGATCCGCTCTACCACCCCTATCTCTATGGTGCTCAGCAGGACGGCCATGCGCGCGCCGGCTTCTACGGCATTGCGGGTTGGCATAGCAAAGGCCATCTGGTGCGCGCGGTGCTCGAAGGTGTCGCGTTCGGTCACCGTCAGCATATCGAGACGATCCGGAAGGCAGGCGCAGTCTTCAACGAAGCGGTGCTGTCAGGGGGTGGATCGCGAAGCCTCATCTGGCCACAGATCTTCGCCGATGTGCTTGGCGTTCCCGTCACCGTTGCCCGCTCGCGTGAGACCGGCGCACTTGGCGCTGCGATCGCGGCCGGCACCGGCGTCGGTCTTTTCGCAGACTTTGAAGCAGGTGCCGAAGTAATGGTCCGCGTTGAGCGGCACTACCGGCCGGACACCACGCTGGAAGCGCATTATGCACGACGCTACGCGCTCTACACCGACATCGCCGAGGCGATGGCGCCCCTTTGGCGGCGGCTGACGGCAGTCCCTCCTGCTTCGGCGGAGGCCGCGGCTTGACCATGCACAGAGATGAGACGCCGGTTGATGCAGGAACCTATGACTTCATAATTGTTGGCGCTGGATCGGCAGGGTGTGTCTTGGCAAACCGGCTGTCGGCCAATCCAAACAATCGCGTTCTGCTTCTGGAAGCTGGCGGAAGTGACCGTTACCACTGGGTCCATATTCCGATCGGATACCTCTTCTGCATGGGTAATCCGCGGACGGATTGGATGATGACGACGATGCCGGAGGCTGGCCTCAACGGGCGTTCGCTTCCCTATCCGCGCGGCAAGCTTCTCGGCGGCTGCTCCTCGATCAACGGAATGATCTACATGCGCGGCCAGGCCGCCGACTATGATGGGTGGCGTCAGGCGGGCAATGCCGGTTGGGGCTGGGACGACGTCCTTCCATATTTCCGCAAGTCGGAAGACAACTACCGGGGAAGTTCCGAAATCCACGGCGCGGGCGGTGAATGGCGCGTGGAGCGTCAGCGCCTCTCATGGCCCGTTCTCGATGCCTTTCGGGATGCGGCCGAGGAACTCGGCATTCCAAAGACGGATGATTTCAATGGGGGCGACAACGAGGGCTCCGGTTATTTCGAGGTCAACCAGCGGGGTGGGATGCGCTGGAACACCACAAAGGCCTTCCTCCGGCCCGCCATGAGATGCCCCAATCTCCGCGTCCTGACCGCGGCGGAAACGGAAAAACTCCAGTTCGACGGCCGGCGGGTCACCGGCGTCCGCTTCCGGTCGAACGGCAAAATGCATCATGCGCAAGCTTGCCGCGAGGTCATCCTTTCCGCCGGCGCGATCAACTCGCCGAAGATATTGGAGCTCTCCGGGATCGGCAGACCCGATGTTCTTCAATCGGCCGGAATCGATGTGGTTCACCCGCTTGATGGCGTCGGCGAAAACCTGCAGGACCACCTGCAAATCCGCACGGTCTTCCGTATCGAAGGCGCAAGAACGCTGAACCAGCTCTATCACAACCTTCTTTCCCGCGCGGGAATGGGGTTGGAATATGCACTGCGCCGCTCCGGCCCTCTTTCCAAGGCCCCGAGCCAGCTGGGCATCTTCGCAAAAAGCGATCCGTCGCTGGCAACCGCGGATCTTGAGTATCACGTTCAGCCGCTCAGCACCGACAGGCTCGGCGAGCCGCTGCATCGCTTCCCTGCCGTCACGGTCTCTGTGTGTAACCTCCGCCCCGAAAGCCGCGGCACGGTCCATATCTCAGGGCCAGACACGTCGGTAGCTGCGGATATAAGGCCAAACTATCTCTCGACCGCCGGCGACCGTATCGTGGCGGCGAGATCGATCCGTCATGCCCGCAGTCTGATGCAGGCCAAGGCAGTGTCGCGCTTCGCGCCCAAGGAGATGCTGCCGGGCGCAGAGTTTCAGAGTGACGAAGACCTGATCCAGAGAGCGGGCGATATAGCGACGACGATTTTTCATCCGGTTGGAACATGCCGGATGGGAAGCGATGAACATGCAGTCGTTGATCAGGAATTGCGTGTCAGAGGGATTGTGGGGCTGAGGGTCGTCGATGCGTCTGTCATGCCGACGATTGTGTCGGGCAATACCAATTCACCTGTCATTATGATTGCCGAGAAGGCCGCCGACATGATTGCCAATTAGCCGGGCTGTCGTGATGCGGCACCGCCCAAGACATTGAGCCACGCCAGGCAAACATCACGCGTGCTTCTTGCCGTCAACGACGGTTCGCCGAACGTATCGGACGTCACCTTGGAGCCTGAACTGATCGTCCGAGGCAGCACCCGATAGAGATAGCTTCGGGATAACTGCGCCTTCCGCCGAAGCTATTCGGCTCGCCGCCTTTACCGATATGTCCGGCAAATTAGAAAAATAATTTAGCGGGTCGTAAAGCGAAGGAATTAATAGCCTATCAAATTTCTAGATTTCATCGAATTTTATGTCGCGTTCCGATGCTTCCGGTGGCCGATCCCTTCGCCATCGCAAATGGAACCGAGGAGGAATTCGGTGGCACGACAGATCAGATTGGGCGCGTTTCTACCTGGCGGTGGCCAGCATATTGCTTCGTGGCGCCACCCGGACCAGCCGGTCGATGGCGCAACCAACCTCCAGTTCCACATCAAGCTCGCGCAGGAAGCCGAACGCGGCCTGTTCGATGCCTATTTCCTGGCTGACGGGCTCGCGGTTGCCTTTGGCGGCGGCATCGAAGGCGGAAACGCAAGGGTCGTCGGATTTGAACCCGTGACACTTTTCTCCGCTCTTGCGCCGTTTACAAAGCATCTGGGCTTCATCGCCACAGCATCGACGACCTATGAAGAGCCATATTCGGTGGCCCGCAAGTTCGCCTCGCTTGATCTGATTTCCGGCGGGCGAGCGGGATGGAACGTCGTCACGACAGCGACGGAAGCAGCAGCCCGGAATTTCAACCGGGACCAGCAGCTTCCCCATGCCGCACGATACCGCCGCGCAGCCGAGCATGTGAGTGTCGTCAAGAAGCTCTGGGAAAGCTTCGAGGACGATGCCTTCATCCGTGATCGCGAAAGCGGTGTTTATTTCGACGTGAACAAGGTCCACCGTACGGATCACCGCGGCGAGCATTTCAAGGTCGAGGGACCGCTGAATGTCAGCCGCTCCCCGCAGGGTCACCCGGTCATCGTTCAGGCGGGCCAGTCCGACGACGGCCGCGACCTTGCCGCGGCTACCGCCGAGGTGATTTTCACCGCCCACCAGAAGCTCGATACCGCGCAAGAGTTCTATCGCGACATCAAGGCCCGTGCCCGGACGCATGGACGCAATCCAGCTCATGTTCTGGTCATGCCGGGCGTCTCGCCATTTGTCGGCCGGACGGAAGCCGAAGCGCGCGAAAAATACGAACGTCTGACGAGCTTGATCATCGAGGAAGACGGTCTCGCTCTCATCAACGCATTAAGCGGCGGCGAGCTTGATCTTGCCGGCGCCGATCTCGATGGCCCGCTCCCGGCAGCGCCGCCGACGGAAGGGATGAAAAGCCGCCAGGACTTGATCCGCCGCATCGCCGACGAAAACAATTTCTCGATCCGGCAGCTTTACCAGTGGATCGCCTCCGCAAGGGGACACTACACGATCGTCGGCTCGGCCGTGCAGATTGCCGACACGCTTCAGGAATGGTTCGAAAATGAGGGGGCGGACGGCTTCAACATCCTGCCGCCGTGGCTGCCCACCGGCCTCACGGACTTTGTCGATCTGGTGATCCCGGAGCTGCAGCGCAGAGGGCTGTTCCGCACCGCCTACGAGGAGAACACGCTCCGCGGCAATCTCGGCCTTCCTTTCCCGCATACCCGCTGGGCAAGCGCAGCGTCTGAAGCCGCGGAATAGCAAAAAGCCAACAAGGAGACATGCAGATGGCAATCAATGATGACCAGCCAGCCGTATTGCAGGGCTTTCAGGCCGGAGCTTTCTGGCGGGAAGGGGCAGGCAGAGAGTTTCTTTCTTTCACCGGAAACATCTTCTCCCGCTGGGGGCTTCTCATCGCATTCGCCGTCTTCTGGCAGATCGCACCGTCAATGGGCTGGACCAACAAGGCCGTCCTGCCGCCGCTCAGCATCATTGTCCAGGCGCTCTGGAACGGAATTGCCGCTGGTACCTTCTCGAATGATATCCTGATCAGCCTGCAACGGGCCGGTATCGCCTTCGGAGCGGCGGCTGCCGTCGGTATCCCGCTCGGGCTGTTCATGGGGCAGATCCGCGTCATCGAGCGCGCCCTCGACCCGATCCTCCAGCTTTTCCGCCAGACCTCTGCGCTTGCGCTCTATCCCGTCTTCATTCTGCTGCTCGGGCTTGGCGAAGCGTCGAAGATCTTCGTCATTTTCTGGGCGACGCTGTTTCCGATCCTCCTGTCGACGATCGGCGGGGTGAAGCAGGTCGATCCCAAGCTTCTCGAAATGGCACGCGTCTATGGCGCCGGCCGCTTGACCATCTTCCGCCGTGTCGTGCTGCCGGCGGCATTGCCCCAGATTTTCGTCGGGTTGCGCCTTTCCGCCACGACAGCCCTCCTGCTCTTGATTGCTGCGGAGATGATCGGCGCGAATTCCGGCGTCGGTTTCCAGGTCATGAATGCGCAATACAACTTCCAGATCCCGATGATGTTTGCCGCGATCCTGCTTCTGGCGCTGCTCGGGCTATCCGCGAACTTCGTCCTCGAACGCCTGCAGGCCCGGCTTTGCCGTTGGACCAGGGTCAAGAACTGAAACGCATGCTTCTCAGCCCGACAAAGGGCTGATCCACCAAAACTCAGGAGATTGAAATGCACATTCTGCGCCGTTCCGGCGGTCACGCCCTCGCGCTCACCGCCGGCCTGTTTCTAGCCGCTTCCACCAGTTTCGCCGCCGCTGCCGAACCGGAGCAGGTGACGATCCGGTTCCTCGCCAGCCAGGGTGGCCTTGCTGCCCACGAACTGGCGGATGCGCTGGGCTACTTCAACGGCACCGGCATTACGCTCAAGAATGTCGGTTACGCGCAGGGCGGTCCGGCATCGCTCTTTGCACTCGCCTCCGGCGATGTCGAGCTCGGCAGCGCTGCGACCGCAGCCGTTTTGAACTCGGTCGCCAGCGGCAATGATTTCATCGCGGCCTATGCTTCGAACGGCATCAACAAGACGACGGAAAGCATTTTCTACACGCTTGACGGAAGTCCGATCCATTCGATCAAGGATCTGGCCGGCAAGACGATCGCCGTCAACACGCTTGGTGCGCATCTGGACTACACGGTCCGTGAGGCGCTTCATTCGGTCGGCCTTCCCGAGAATGCCGCAAAGCTCGTCGTCGTGCCGGGCCCGCAGCTCGAGCAGGTCCTTCGCTCGAAGCAGGTTGATATCTCCGCGTTCGGCTATTGGCAGAAGACCTTCGAAGGCGCTGCCCTGAAAAATGGCCCGCTGCAGAAGGTCTTCGGGGATACCGACGTTCTCGGCGAAATCGCCGGCGGCTTCGTCGTTCTGCGCCGCGATTGGATCAAGGAGCATCCGCAGGCTGCCAAGGTCTTCGTCGAAAAATCCGAAGCGGCCCTCGAATATGCGCGCCTGCATC
Source organism: Rhizobium sp. 01N424 (assembly GCF_056399485.1). Classification (NCBI taxonomy): domain Bacteria; kingdom Pseudomonadati; phylum Pseudomonadota; class Alphaproteobacteria; order Hyphomicrobiales; family Rhizobiaceae; genus Rhizobium; species Rhizobium sp. 01N424. The sequence goes on along the minus strand of NZ_JBFTRK010000012.1, from coordinate 113,892 downwards.
CCGAAGAGACGAAAGCCGTCATCGCAAAGGTGCTCGCTTCGCGCGGTGAGAATGCCGATATCGCCCAGTATTTCACCGGCTACGGTGTGCGCGAAGGTGGCAAGGCGGTGACCCGCGATCTGCAGTTCTGGATCGACATCCTGGCACGCGGCGGCGTTCTTCAGCCGGGCCAGCTCAAGGCCGAGGATATTCTCTACAATCCTGCCAACTTCGCAGTCGCGAACTGAGGAGATCAGCGATGAGCATCGCCGAACCGGCAGTCCGTGGCGAAGTCACGATCCGAAACCTCTCGAAATCCTATTCGATCAAGGGCCGTCGTCTCGACGTGCTTCAGGGCGTCAGCAATCACATTCGCGCTGGGGAAAGTCTTGCGATCGTCGGTGCATCAGGGTCGGGCAAGACAACGCTGCTTCGGGTGCTTGCGGGGCTTGAGGATGCCGATCGCGGCGAGGTTCTGATAGACAGGCAGCCGGTTCGCGGTGTTGGCCGCGACCGGGCGGTTATTTTTCAGGAACCGCGGCTGCTGCCTTGGCTGAGCGTGCTCGACAATGTCGCCTTTTCGCTGGAAAATCGTGGGCTAGGCAAGTCGGAAGCCCTTGCAAGCGCCAGGCATTACATCAAGCTTGTCGGCCTCAGCGACTTTGCCGATGCCCTGCCATCGCAGCTTTCGGGCGGCATGGCGCAACGCGTCGGCATCGCGCGGGCGCTTGCCGTCAAGCCCGAGATCCTGCTGCTGGACGAGCCGTTCGGAGCGCTCGATGCGATGACGAAAATCACCATGCAGGAGGAGCTGGCGCGCATCTGGCGCGAAGAGCGGGTGACGATGATCCTCGTTACGCATGATCTCGAGGAAGCCGTCTATCTGGCCGACAGGGTGCTGATCCTGCCCAAGGACAAAGGCGGGCGGACGCGCGAGATCGAGGTCGATCTTCCAAGGCCGCGAAACCGCAGCGAGCCGCGCTTCGTGCGGCTGCGCGAACAATTGCTGAATGAATTTGGCCTGCATTGATGGCGCGCCGCAAGCGCGTTTGAAGGGAGACTTTTATGCCTAGACGTGACCGCCAAATGAGCCTCGGTGCTTTCCTGCTCTATACGGGACATCATGTTGCCGCATGGCGCCATCCAGGCGCATCCGACAGCACCCGCTTCCGGGACTTTGCGCAATTCGCACGCATCGCCGAAGATGCCAAGTTCGATGCTGTCTTCCTTGCAGATGGCGTCAGCGCCCGTATCAACGATGCGGCGGCCGCGAGCCGCAAGGCTCATTCCGGGTTCTATCCCTTCGAACCCGTCACGTTGCTATCGGCCTTGTCGGCGGTCACGAGCCGGATCGGCTTGGTGGCGACGGCATCCACCTCTTTCTCCGATCCCTACAACCTTGCGCGGCAGTTTGCGTCGCTCGATCATCTTTCGGATGGCCGGGCAGGGTGGAACCTCGTTACCTCTGCGGATCAGGGCGCCGCCTTCAACTTCAGCCGCGACGCCATCATTGCACATGCCGATCGTTATCGGCGAGCTGAAGAGTTCGTCGATGTCGTGACCGGCCTGTGGGATAGTACCGATGATGACGCCTTCAGCCGCGACCGGGAGAACGGGATCTATTTCGATCCCGAGAAAGTCCGCGCGCTTGACCACCGCGGCACCTTCTTCCAGGTGCGCGGACCGCTGAATATTCCCCGACCTCCTCAGGGACGGCCTGTCGTCATCCAGGCGGGCTCCTCCGAGCCGGGCAAAGAGCTTGCGGCACGAACGGCAGAAGCGGTTTTCACGGCACAGCAGACATTGGCGGGCTCGGTTGCCTTCTATAGCGATCTGAAGGGGCGTCTCTCGAAATACGGGCGCTCCGCGGATGACCTCAAGATTCTGCCCGGAGTTTTCCTCGTCGTCGGAAAGACCAGGCAGGAAGCGAGCGACAAGTTCGAGCAGTTGCAAAGCCTTCTTGAGCCGTCTGTCGGGCTGGACATGCTCGCCGATCTTGCGGGCGTGGAGGACATAAGGACGATGCCGGTCGATCTGTTGATATCGGATCTGCCGGAGACCGAGGGCGGGAAGAGCCGGAGGGCGCTTTTCCTCGAGCTTGCGGCTCGCGAGAACCTGACGCTTCGTCAGCTTTACGAGCGCGTGGCGGGCGCCCGCGGCCACTGGCAGATTGTCGGTTCCGCCGAGGAAATCGCCGACGAATTGGAGGAGCGTTTCGTCAACCATGGGGCCGACGGTTTCAATATCATGTCACCGGCGCTGCCCTGGGGCCTGTCGGACTTCGTGGAGCTCGTCGTCCCGGAACTGCGCCGCCGCGGCCTCTTCAGGCAGGAATATCAGGGGCATACGTTGAGGGATCATCTCGGTCTTTCCCGGCCAGGCTTGCAGCAGGGCGCACTTCCGAAGGTGGCGGCCGAGTGATGTGAGGGCGCGCGCGCTACGGCGATCGCTTCGGATGCCGTGCGGGAAACGCGGCGCCCGTTCTCAGTGAATGGACGTATCGTGCTCGGAACGCCGGCCGTAACGGCGCAGAGCTTGGCCTAAAAGCTCCACCATTTCCATTTCGCCGCATCGCCGCGCCAGATCATGCGCCTGCAGGCAATGCCAGAAGAGCCTCTCCGATGGCATCGGCTGGCCGATTGACGGGTAGACAATGCCCGCATAGTGCGAGGGCGTGCCGTTCGCGTCTCGAAAGCATCGCCCGAATGCCGAGACGCCGACCTCCGTGGCATCCGGCCGCACGATCCGGTAGTCGCGCTGGTAAGCTTCGCCCGTGACGATCGCTTCGTGAATGGCCTTGGCAACATCTGGTCTGTCGTCCTCACGGATGCGGTCGAGAAACCGGACGATCGGCAGACCACGCTCGGCTTCGCGCGAATCCAGCCCAAAGAGATCGGCCAACGCGGCATCGGCATAGACAGTGTCGTCGCTCAGCTGCCACATGAATATCCCGGCATCGGCGGACCGCGCTGCAGTGTCTTCGGTCATATAGTCGTTCATCCGGCCGCCGCCCCAAACTGAAACATTTTACGGTCCTTTAATCTCATCTGCGGAATCGTTTTGCTATCCCGAGAAATCGGGATGCGGGCAAATATTTCAAGGCGTTAGCTTTCTAACATTGATCGGCATTGCGACGCCTGGTCGGAGTTCGGCCTTCACACAATTGGTGCATTAAACTGCACATTGTCGGCGTCCTCCGGCGTTCGGGATACGGTTTCCGGTCAAAAGGGGCGTTCTTCCACATCAGGGCAGCCGCCACGCAGCAGAGATGCCACTGATCTGGTACGGCTTCGGAACGGCTCCTGCAGCCGAGACCGTGCGAAAGCGCGGCTATGCAACAGATCTGCAGGAGTAGAGAACGGCGTCTGCTGTGTTGCGGCTCCCATTCGCGGCCGGTCAGGCGATGTCGTCGGCGCGATTTCCGCCTCGGCGGTGGAACTGCGGATGACGCCCGAGCGCATCGCGTTTCTGGGACCGGAGCTTTCCAAGTCGCAACCGATATCTCCCATCGGCTGGGCTGGCGCTCTCCCGATCAGGGCAATCGCGGCCATTCCGAATTCAACGACGTTTTCAGCGACTGAGGGCAGCTCGCCCCGTTCTCGATCTCATGGTCAAATCCGCGCGACGGCACGCAGCTCTTCGGCGGTCGTGACGGGAAAGCCGAAGAATTCGAGATAGGCCGGAATCTGCTCGAAGAGCATGTCGGTGCCGACCTGGAATTTGCAGCCTCTGTCGCGCGCGGCGTCAAGGAACGGCGTGATCTCGGCTTTCATCACGACTTCGCCGACGAAGGTTTCCGGCGATAGACGCGAGACATCGACGGGCAGCGGATCGCCCTTGCGCATGCCAAGCGGCGTCGCGTTGACGACGATGTCGAAACCATCGGGATCATTCGATCCTGACGTTACCGCCGTTTGCGGATAGTGTGCGTTCAACCGGGCCTTCAATCCATTCAACGCTGTCTCGCTGGCGTCGTGAAGCGCAATGTGCTTCACACCCGCGGCGGCAAGGGACGCGGCGATCGCCGATCCGACGCCGCCGGTGCCGACGATAAGAACCTTGGTGCCCTCGACCCGCTGGCCCTTGCGGACCAACCCGCGGACGAAACCTTCGCCATCGAACATGTCGCCGATCAGCTGCCCGTCAGCGCCGAGCTTTACCGCATTGCAGGATCCTGCCACCTTCGCATTTGTCGAGATCTCGTCGAGCAGGCCCATCGTCGTGGTCTTGTGCGGCATGGTGACGAGGGCGCCATGGATATTGGACAGACGGAAGACCAGCTTCAGAAAATCGGGATAGTCTTGCGCCTTGCATCCCATCGGCACGACGACGGCATCGATGCCGTGCTTGTCGAAATAGGGATTGTAGATCAGCGGCGCCTTGAAGGTTTCCGTGGGGTAGCCGAGATGGGCAATCAATCGGGTCGTGCCGCTGATCATGACAACCGTTCCTTCTCGCGCCGTGCATCGGCCTTGAGGTGAACGGTCATCCCTGAACGCGCCGATGCCTTGATCGCTTCGATGACGCGCAGTGTCTCCAGACCTTCCCGTCCGCTGACGAGTGGATTGGCGTTGCCACAGATGACGTCGCAGAAGTGATTGAGCTGAGCGGCAAGCGGCTCGACGGCATCGAAGGGCAGGCGCTCCTTGACGAGGCGTTCCAGCCAGTTCGGGGCTCCGGCGTTTGTCCAGAGCGTCATTTGCGGAATGGAGAGCGAGCCGGCGGTGCCGCCGATCTGGTAGCATATCTGATCCTGCCGGGGGTAAGACGGGTTCTCACCCGCCGTCATTTCCCAACTCCAGGGCGATGCTGCGGCGTCCGACGCGTTGAACGTGGCGAGGACACCGCTTTCAAAGCGCATGACCACGACAGCGGTGTCTTCGACCGGATATCCGCGTGCCGAACTTGACTGCATGGCGTGCACGCTGTCGACATTCCCGAAGAAGTACCGGAAGAGATCGACGTCATGGATCATGTTGATGAGGATCGGGCCGCCGCCTTCTTCGCGCCGCCACTGAGCGGTGAAGTAATCCTCAGGCTTGGCAACCCAAAAGGTGCCCTGCGCCGTCAGCACCTTGCCGAGCCGTCCCGTCTCCAGAGCGGCTTTGACGGCTTGAGCCATGGGGTTATGGCGGCGGTGATGACCGACGAGGATCGGCACACCTGCGGCCTCCGCCGAGGTGACGATGATTTCGGCGCCAGCGGCATCGTCGGCGATAGGCTTTTCGATGAGAGCCGGCAGCCCTGCTTGAACCGCTTCAATGGTATTTTCGACATGCAACTGGTTCGGTGTCGCGATGACGACGCCGTCGAGCGTGCCGCCTGCGAGCGCTGCGGCAAGCGAGGGGAACCATGGCGCTTTCTTCCCTGCCGCATATTCGCGGGCTGCATCCGTCGGATCGATGATCGCGGCAAGTGCCGTGCGCCGTCCGGCGCCGATCGCCTCGATATGGCGCTTGCCGATCAGGCCCGCGCCCATGACCGCGATTTTCAGGGATGCCGTCTGCTGGTGGGTCGCCATTGCACTCGAACCTAGTTACGCAGGATTTCGCCAAGAAACTGGCGGGTGCGCTCGTGGCGCGGATTGGTGAAGAACTCGGCCGGGTGCGCCTCCTCGACGATCGCGCCGCTGGCCATGAAGATGACCCGGTCGGCGACCTGCCGCGCGAAGCCCATTTCATGGGTCACGCAGATCATCGTCATGCCCTCCTCGGCGAGACTGATCATCGTATCGAGCACTTCCTTGACCATTTCCGGGTCAAGCGCCGAGGTTGGCTCGTCGAACAGCATCACCTTCGGGCGCATGCACAGCGCCCTGGCGATCGCCACGCGTTGCTGCTGGCCGCCGGAAAGCTGGACCGGATATTTGTTGGCCTGCTCGAGGATCTTCACTCTGGCGAGCAGCGAGCGGGCGCGTTCCTCGGCTTCGGCCTTTCCTGCGCCAAGCGCCCGCATCGGTGCCAGCATGCAGTTTTCGAGCACCGTCAGATGCGGGAAGAGATTGAACTGCTGGAAAACCATGCCGACTTCGCGGCGGATCGCATCGATCGCCTTGGCCTGGTTGCCAAGCAGGATGCCGCCAACGCGGATCTCGCCTTTTTCGTAGCTCTCCAGATGGTTGATGCAGCGGATAAGGGTCGATTTGCCGCTACCCGAGGGGCCGCAGAGCACGATCCGCTCGCCGGTGCGTACCGACATGTTGATGTCGTGAAGCGCCTGAAATGCGCCGTACCATTTCTCCACGTGGCTCATGGTGATCATGGTTTCGGTCGATGATGTGGAAAGGCTGGTCATGGTCTGGTTCCCATCGCGGCGGTCAGCGGGCGGCAGAGGCGGCGAAGCGCCTTTCAAGCCGCGCACCAAGGATCGTCAGCGGGCAGCACATCAGGAAATACAGCGCGCCGACGATGCCGAAGACGGTCAGCGGCTCAAAGATCTGGTTGGAGATCATGTTGCCGGCGCGGGTGAGCTCGGTGAAACCGACGATCGAGGCGAGCGACGTTCCCTTGATCAGCTGTACGAGGAAGCCGACGGTGGCGGGGAGCGAGATACGGATCGCCTGCGGCAGGATCACGTCCTTCATCCGCGACATATATTTGAGGCTGAGGGCCTTTGCCGCCTCGGTCTGGCCGCGCGGTACGGCATCGATGGAGCCTCGCCAGATTTCGCCGAGATAGGCACTGGCATGGAGCGTCAGGCCGATGGCGACCGCCAGCCAAGCGTCGAGCTTCAGCCCGATCAGGGCGAGGCCGTAATAGACGACGAAAAGCTGCATCAGCAGGGGGGTGCCCTGGAAAACCGCGATGTAACCGGCCGTCGCCCGCTCCAGCAGCGGGATCTGCGACGTGCGCGCCAGCGCCACGCCGAGCCCGGCGATGCCGCCGCAGACAAAGCCGATGGCCGAAAGAAGAACGGTCCATTTCAGACCGATCAGGAGGAAGATGAATTCTTCTCTGCCCATGGCTGCCTCCTACTTGACCGGATAGGTGAAATATCGGGCCGAAAACAGTGCGAAGAGGCGCATCATCAGCCAGGAGATGACGAGGTAGAAAAGCGTTACCGTGAAATAGACCTCGAAGCTTCGGAAACTGTCCGACTCGATGCGCTGGGCAACCGATGTCAGTTCATAGGCCGAGATCGCCGAAACGATGCTGGTCGAAAGCGTCAGCAGCACGAACTGGCTGGTCAGCGACGGGAAAATCGCCCGCAATGCCGGCTTCAGGATGATAAGACGGAAGACCTGTGCCTTATGCAGGCCAAGCGCCAGCCCGGCCTCCATCTGGCCCTTGGGCACCGATTGCACGCCGCCCCTGATGATCTCGATCGCGTAGGCGCCGCCATTGATGCCGAGCGCAATGATCGCCGTCGGCGTCGGATCGAGCCGGATGCCGGCAAGCGGCAGGGCGAAATAAAGGAAGAAGATCTGCACCAGAAACGGTGTGTTGCGGATCAGCTCGACAAAGCCAATGATCAGCCAGCGGACCGGCTTCAGCGGAGAATCCCTCAGCGCCACGCCGCCAATGCCGATGACGATTGCGAGCAGCATGCCGCAGATCGCCAGGAGAAACGTGCCGAGGCAGCCAAGCAGTAGGCTCGGGAGCCCATCGATGACAGGCGTAAAATCAAGCTGGTAGTTCATGTTTTCGCCGCTCCCACCATGCCTGCCATAGCCTCGATGGCGAGTTCGTAGCCGCGGGCGCCGAAGCCGATCATGATGGCGGTGGCGATGCGCGACACGAGGGACTTATGGTAGATCTCTTCCCGGGCATGGACATTGGAAATATGCAACTCGATCTTCGGCGGATCAAAGGTTTTCAAGGCGTCGAGAAGTGCGATCGAGGTGAATGTATAGGCGGCCGGATTGATGATGATGCCGCAGGCTTCCTTGCGGGCCTGGTGGATGCTTTCCACCAGCTCACCTTCGAAATTGGTCTGGCGGAAATCGACCTCGAAACCCAGGCTCGTTGCCTTGGAGAGGCACATCTGCCGGATATCGGCGAGCGTTGTTGAGCCGTAGATGCTGGGCTCGCGTTCACCGAGCAGGTTCAGGTTCGGTCCGTTGAGGACGAAGATGGTCTTGGTCATGTCGCGCATCTCAAACGGGATAGATTTCGGGCGCAGGGCCGGATTGGCGGGCATCGCGATGCCCGCCTTGGGTTTGGATAGTTGCGAGCTTTTGGCTCAGTTGACGGCGAACGGAATGCCTTCGAGCTTCTCCGGGAATTCCGGTACCGGCACCTTCATCCACTTGTCGTAGATTTTCTTCAGCTCGCCATTGGCCTTGATCTTGTCGACGAAGGCGTTGATCGAGGCGTTGATTTCCTTCTCGCCAAGGCGGGTGCAGGCGCCGTTGTAGAGCTTCTGGAATTCAAGCTTGTTCTCGAATTCGCCCGGGCGGGCCTTCTCGACGCGATCCATGTAGAAAATGTTGCCGCCGAGGGCCTGTACCTGGCCGGAGACCAGCGCCTGTACGCTCGGCGCATCGCCGTCGAAGCGGCGGATGGTTGCCGTCGTCGGGGCGTTCTTGGTCACCTGCGTGTCCTGTGCAGCGCCTTTGGCTACGCCGATCGTCAGGTTCGCCATGTCGTCGTTGGTTTTGATCGACATCGTTTTCGGCGCGATCAGCACGATGGCATTGGCGACATAGGGCTTGGAGAACTGGACGGCCTTGGCGCGGTCCGGCAGCATTGCCATGGTGGCGAACAGCACGTCCACGCGGCCGGTCGTCAGGGCAGGAATGCGGTTATTGACCTCGAGCGGCACGAATTCGACCTCGACGCCCAGTTCCTTGGCATAGAGCGTGGCGATGTCGGCGTCGAGACCATCCTGCTTGCCGGCGCTCGTAACGAAGCCCCAGGGCGGATTGTCGCCCTGAATGCCGACGATCAGCTTTCCGCGCGCCTTGATTTCGTCCGGTGTGATGGCGGCTGCCGGGCTTGCAAGCCCAATCGCGGTCACGAGAGCCGCGGCTCCCAGCATCGCATTACGGCGTGTCAGCATCGATTTGAACATGTGTTTCCTCCTCCGTTTGCCGGCCGTCCGACTGCAGCAGTCATCCTCTCCCCGACCGTATGCCGCCATAATTGCCAGAGGTACGATTTCAAATCAACCTATTTTTCAAGAAACCTATGATGATTCATAATTCACCAACTGAATTGAAATCCTCACGACATTCTGCATAATGCCCATAGCCGATTTCCGCGGAGATCTGCGTAGCCGCCCATCCGGCGGCACAGCATGAAAGGATTCCAGATATGAAGACCTCGATTGCCACGGTGAGCATCAGCGGCGAGTTGCCCGAAAAGCTCGAGGCCATCGCCAAGGCCGGTTTCGACGGCGTGGAGATTTTTGAGAACGATTTTCTGGCCTATGACAGCAGCCCTGCCGAGGTCGGCTGCATGGCGCGAGACCTCGGTCTGGAGATCACGCTGTTTCAGCCTTTCCGCGACTTCGAGGGCATGCCGGAGCCACTGCGCGGCCGGACATTCGATCGTGCCGAGCGCAAGTTCGATGTGATGCAGGAACTCGGAACCGACCTCGTACTCGTCTGCTCCAATGTGTCGTCCGTAGCCCTTGGCGGCATCGACCGTGCCGCCGCCGATTTCCATGAGCTCGGAGAGCGCGCGGCGCGAAGAGGGCTGAAGGTCGGCTACGAAGCACTTGCCTGGGGCCGCTTCATCAACGACCATCGCGACGCCTGGGAAATCGTGCGCCGCGCCAATCATCCCAATATCGGGTTGATCCTGGACAGCTTCCACTCGCTGTCGCGCAAGATCGATGTCAATTCGATCCGTTCCATCCCGCCGGAAAAGATATTCATCGTCCAGCTCGCCGATGCACCGCTGATCGACATGGATCTGCTCTATTGGAGCCGTCATTTCCGCAACATGCCGGGAGAGGGCGATCTGCCGGTCTCGGCCTTTGCCGAGGCGGTCGCCGCAACCGGCTATGATGGCTATTTTTCGCTGGAGATCTTCAACGACCAGTTCCGTGGCGGTTCGACGCGCGAAATCGCGGCCGATGGCCACCGCTCGCTGATCTATCTCGGCGATCAGGTCAGCCGGAGCACCAAGACAGCAATCGGGGCAGCCATGCCGCCGCGTGCCCCTGCCGAGGGGATCGGTTTCATCGAGTTCGCGACCGACGAGGACGAGGCGGGCGAACTTGAAGACCTCCTTAAGGCGCTTGGGTTCCGCAAGGCGGGCGTGCATCGCTCCAAGAGGGTCAGCCTTTACCAGCAGGGCACGATCCGCATTCTCGTGAATGTCGATCCGGCCGGCTTTGCCAACGCGGCCTACGCTGTGCATGGCACTTTTGCATACGCGATGGCACTGGTTGTCGATGATGCTGACGCGGCCTACAGGCGGGCGCTGGCGCTGGATGCCGAGCCTTTCCGCCAGACCGTTGCCGAAGGCGAGCTGGAAATCCCAGCCATTCGCGGTGTCGGTGGGGGGCTGATCTATCTGATCGACGGCAAGAGTCCGCTCGGCCATTTTTCGGAAATCGACTTCGAACCGGTGGAAGGCGATGGCAATGCGGATGCAGGGCTTCTCGACGTCGATCACATTGCACAGACCGTTTCCTACGATGAGATGCTGACCTGGATGCTGTTCTACACCTCGATCTTCGAGACCCGGAAAACGCCGATGGTTGATATCATCGATCCCGGCGGCGTGGTGCGAAGCCAGGTCATCGAAAATGCCAGCGGATCGCTTCGCATCACCATGAACGGCGCTGAAAATCGCAGAACGCTTGCCGGTCACTTCATCGCGGAGAAATTCGGCTCGGGCATCCAGCATCTGGCCTTCTCGACAGCCGATATCTTCGCCACCGCCAAAGCGCTGCGCGAAAAGGGTTTCAAGGCGTTACACATCTCGCCCAACTATTACGACGACGTCGAGGCCCGCTTCGGGCTCGATCCCGATCTCAGCGAACGGTTGAAGGCAGAAAACATCCTCTATGACCGCGACGACGAGGGTGAGTATTTCCAGCTCTACAGCGGGACCTACGGGGAGGGGTTCTTCTTCGAGATCGTCGAGCGCCGTGGCTATCGCGGCTACGGCGCGCCGAATGCGATCTTCCGGATTGCGGCGCTGAAGAAGCAGATGCGGCCGGACGGCATTCCGAAGGACGCCTTCTGACTGCCATCGCTAGGCGATGCGGCAGCTTTTCACCACATGTTCAACGCCGCTCGATATGTGGCGGCGGATGACGGCGCGGGCGCCCTCGAGGTCCCGCTTCAGCGCGAGTTCGAAGAGGAGCCTGTGATCGTCGACAACCGCCTTGCCGCGAAAACTCCGCGCCAGCATATGATAGCGCAGGAAACGGTCGAAGACGGAAGACAGCGTTTCCATCAGTGTCGCCGAATTGCAGGCGGAGACGATCGCCTGATGAAACTGCCAATCGTAGCGGACCCAGTCGATCGTGCGTGAGGCGTCGCCGGCAAGCAGCCTTTTTTCGGCGGCTGCTAGCTTGTGATGGGCGGCGACGATACGCCCCTCCCATTCGAGATTCCCTGCGGCAAATGACAGGCCGATGGCATGGGTCTCCAGCACAGTGCGAAGATCGGCGAGTTCCTCCAACTCCTTGAGCGAAGCGGGGCTGACTTCGAAGCCGCGCTGGCCTTCGGCGAGCACCAGGTTTTCGGTGGTCAGGCGGCTCAGGATCTCGCGCAGCGACGACACACTGATGGAATAGTGCTCCTTTGCCTGCTCCAGCTTGATCTTCGCACCCGGCGCCAATGTCCCGGAGATGATATCCTGACGAATTTGCCGGGAGACGACGTCGCTGACAGTCTCGGAATGTTCACCGGTCACTTTGAGCATTGGTTCCTCTACGTCCCGCACCACGGTGCGTGGAATACATTATCCTGCCGATAGGCGAATGGTCGCCAGCGAACCCTTGCTCAGCGCATGTTCGACGCCCTGCTGAATATGCCGCTGCAATATTCTCTTCGCCGTCGTGATGTCGCGCTGAAGTGCCGCCTCCAGCAGTTGCTTGTGCTCTTCTTCGGCAACGCCGCCGCGATAGGACAATGCCACCATCTGATATCGCAGATATTTGTCGAACACCGCCGAATGCGTTTCCATCAGCAGGCGCGATCCGCAGGCCGAGATCAGAGCCTGGTGAAATTCCCAGTCGTAGCGCTTCCAGTCTTCCGCCCTGCTGGTATCGCCCGAGGCCATCACCTCTTCCATGCGCGCCAGCTTGTAATGGGCCGAGACCAGCCGCGCTTCCCATTCGACATCGCCCTGTTCGAAGGCCTGCTCCAGCGCGTGCTCCTCGAGAAGCAGACGCAGCGCTGCTGTCTCCCTGAGGTCGGCGACCGAAACACGCGCGACTTCGAAGCCGCGCTGCCCCTCGGCAACGACGAGGCCTTCTGATGTCAGGCGGTTGAGAATCTCTCGCAGTGTGCTGACGCTGGTTTGGTAGGCGATTCTCAGATTTTCAAGCTTGAGCTTCTGCCCCGGCGAAAGCCGCCCGAAAATGATATCCGCCCTTATTTGCCGGTAGCCGCTCTCTGCGACGGTCTCGTTTGAGATTTCGTTCAACGGCCATTACCTCTGATATTCCTGTTTCCTTCATATATAACGGAATAAGTATGCCGTATTCAACAAGCGAAAATGCGATTGGCGGCCATCCTGCGGGTGCTGAACCCTGCTCGCCGGATCTATACGGGATGGCAAGCGTCTTGACGGATCTCGCAGCGATGTTCTGCGGCAGCCTTGCCGTGCTGTTCCACCGGCACTGCGCACATCTGGTATGGGCACGCGCTACCGGTGATTTGTTCTTCCGTCCGGTCGTGGCGGGCAACGGTTTTTCAATCTGGACCGCGACCTTGAACGGATCTGTGTTTCAGTCCGCTCGATCGTCTCTATGCTGGGTCCATCGACGCCCGCAGGATACGAGGACTTTCATGACGGCCCTGAACGACGCCAACCCATCCGGCAGTGCGCTGCCTGTGCTTGATATCTCGCAGTTTCATGGCCGGGAACGCGATGCTTTCGTGGCAGAGCTCCGCCATGTGCTGCATGATCATGGCTTCTTCTATCTCACCGGGCATGGGGTCGAGCAGGCTTTCATCGACGATGTCATTGCCGCGTCCAAAAGGTTCTTCGCGCTTCCGATGGACGAGAAGCTGAAGATCGAGATGATCAAGTCACCGCATTTTAGAGGATACAATCGCGCCGGGCAGGAACGCACGCGCGGCGAACAGGATTGGCGCGAGCAGCTCGACATCAACACCGAAGGCACGGCTGCGGAGATCGGTCCCGGCACGCCGCCATGGAAATGGCTCCAGGGCCCGAACCAGTGGCCGGAAGCCCTTCCTGAACTGAAACCGCTTCTTCTCGCCTATCAAGCTGAAGTGACAAGGATTGGCATCGATATTTTGAAGGCCATCGCTGTTGCGCTCGACCAGCCGGAAGATGTCTTCGCCGGTATCTACGATCCGCAGCCGTCGCAGCTTCTGAAGATCATCCGGTATCCGGGCCGGGATGTCGCCGAGACCGATCAAGGCGTCGGGGCACACAAGGATGGCGGCTTCGTCACCGTTCTTCTCCAGGACAAGACGCCCGGCCTGCGCGTTCGCACAGAGGCCGGCGAGTGGACCAGCGCGCCGCCGGTTCCCGGCACCTTCGTCATCAACACGGGCGAACTCCTTGAACTGGCGACAAACGGTTTCGTCCGTGCGGACGTGCACGACGTCGTCGCACCGCCCCGTGGCGTCGAGCGGTTCTCCGTGGCGTTCTTCCTGGGCTCGCGTCCCGATGCGACGATACCGGTGATCGAGCTTCCCGAAGCGCTTCGCAGCAGTGAGCGTGGCGTGACCTCAGATCCGCTGAACCCGATCTTTCGCGAAGTGGGGATCAACCAGCTGAAGAGCCGCCTGCGATCTCATCCTGATGTCGCTCAGGCCCATCATGCTGATCTGGCGAAATCCATTCTCGGATCATAGCCCGGCCCAAAGCCGGGCTGGCAACACTTCCAGTTTCCTAGATGCCGGATCCATCGAGGTTCTGATGGTCGTCGCCCGCCCAGGGCGCCGGCATCGAGCTGCGTCCGAGATTTGCGGAAGGCATCGGCATCCAGCACTTCAATTCCGGTTCGGCATATTCGATGATCTGCCCGGGCGAGGAATCCGACGCGCGCCAGCCTTCGCCGCCAAACTGATCGCCATTCGACCAATAGGCGAGATCGACTTCCGCCGATCCCTGCTCGGACGGACGGATCGTCACCAGAATCCGGCTGCCGTCTCTCGGCGCACTTGCCATCTGGCGCCAGCGGTCCAACTCTTCCACCGTTTTCTCCTCCTGCCTTGATACGCTTGTAAATGTCGTCCTGACATCGGGAACGGTCAACTTAAACTTTCAGCAGGTCCGAGGACCCGATGCCAACTTCCAGACATAGGCCGCGCGCCCCAGAAGATGCTGGCCTTTTCGTATTTCAGGCGCTAGCGCTGTGGCTCAGACGGGATCGAGCATGAAAGGGCATTTGAATGATCGAGAGAATTGGCTTGGCGGCGCGTTGGAGCGACGCGGTGGTCGTCGGAAACCTGATCTTCCTCGCCGGCCATACGGCTGAAACCACCCGTGGCCAGCCGGTGCGGCTGCAGACCGAGGATGTTCTGGCCAGCCTCGACGATACGCTGGCGCAGGCGGGCGTCAGCAAGGAAAATCTCGTCAGCGTCACCATCTATCTCTCAGACATTTCGGGGTTTGACGAGATGAATGCGGCTTGGGATGCGTGGGTTCCGGCGGGACATGCGCCGGCTCGTGCAACGGTCGAGGCCAGGCTGGCTTCGCCTGACCTCTTCGTTGAAATGACGGCGATCGCGGCGAAGTAATCGTCCCGTCAGTCTCGCAAAGCAGATGCGGGATCAGCGGGCGCTGAAGGCGACCTTGGCGATCTCGTTGGCCAGCTGGTCCTGTGTGTAGGGCTTTCCAAGCCTTGCGACATCGAGATCGACTCCTGGGGGAAGCTCGGCATAGCCGGACGCAATGAGGATCGGCAGAGCCGGCGCGATGGCGCGCACGGCTCTCGCCAGGTCGCCGCCGGTCATGCCGGGCATGGAATAGTCGGTGATGACAAGATCGAAAGCCGATCCGTCACCGAAAAATTCCAGCGCCTCCGTTCCTGAATGGGCTTCGACGACGTCATGCCCGAGATCCATCAGCATGTCGGCAGAGCTCATCGCGATGAGAAGGTCATCATCGACAAGCAATATCCGCTTCGGCCCAGACGCATTGCCGGCAGCCTGTGGCGGGATGACGATCAATTCCGGCTGTGCAGCGCTGGAGATCGATACAGGTATCCACAACTCTGCCGTCGTGCCCTTGCGAACTTCGCTGGTCAGTTTGAGGTCGCCCTTCAGCTGCGATGCAAGGCCATGGATCATCGACAGGCCGAGACCGGTTCCCTTGCCGAGCTCCTTGGTCGAGAAGAACGGCTCGATCGCCTTTTTCAGCGTCTCCTCGTCCATTCCGTGCCCCTGGTCGGCGACGGAAAGGATGACATAGCTGCCAGCCGCTAGCTCTGCCGTCCCGGATATCTGCTCGGATTGTCTGAGTTCGATACGAATGGTGCCGCCGTCAGGCATCGCGTCACGGGCATTGACGGCGAGATTGAGCAGCGCCAGTTCGACCTGGTTTGCGTCTGCGGAAACGAGGGGAAGATCATCCGGCACCAAGGTTTCGACAACTATAGTCGATCCGACGGAGCGCTTGAGAAGGTCTTCCATGCCAAACACCAACGCCCGCATATCGACCGGGTCGATGCGAAGATCCTGCCGCCTGGAAAAGGCCAGCAGACGCTGAGTCAGCGACGCGCCTCTCCTGGCGCCCTGCTGGGCGCCGTCGATCAGGCGCAGCGCCCTGGCGTCGTCTCCCGCATGTTTGCGCAGCAGTTCAAGATTGCCGAGAACTGCCATGAGAAGATTGTTGAAATCATGCGCGACCCCGCCGGTCAGCTGGCCGATCGCCTCCATCTTTTGAGCCTGCCTCAACTGTTCTTCGGCGCGCTCGCGCTGACTCACCTCTGCCATGACGACCGCGTGCGCCTGTTCCAGCTCGCGGGTGCGCTCGGCGACACGCTCCTCCAGAAGCTCGTTCAGCTGCCGCTGGTGTTCCTCCGCCTTGAGGCGGTCGGTAATGTCAGCCGAAACGCCGACAAGTTTGATCGCCTTGCCCCACCGGTCCTTGTAGAGCTGTGCCCGGATTTCGGCCCAATGCACCGATCCGTCTTTCCAGATCGTCCGGTACTCGATCGAATAATCCGCTCCGCTTTCGATCGTCGCCCGGACTGCGGTCAGCATCCGGCCGACATCTTCTGGGTGAATGATAGCGAGCAGATCGGTATACGAAAACGCATCGTTCGGGCTGCGTCCGAAAATCGCTTTGCAGGTCGCCGATGTGGTCAGCTCGTTGGTGGTGAGATCGAGCTCCCAGGCGCCAAGCCGGCCGGCGCCGAGCGCGGTCTGCAGGCGGCGCTCACCCTCATCGAGAGCCTCGATCCGCGATCGTGCCTCATATTGCCGCCGGCGCCCGCGCATGGCGGAACGCGCCACGCTGATGAAGGTGGTTGCATGGAACGGGCGCTCAACGAAGCTGACATTTCCGAGCACTTCCGAGAGCCGGGCGGCAGCCGGATTGCGTTCGGGGCCGCCACCGCGATTGGTGAGGATGATGAAGGGAAGGTCGGACCAGCTCGGCTGCACTTCGATCCAGGCGGAAACGGCGCGCAGATCGGCGGAACGAAATGCTTCCTCGGTGATAACGGCAAAGGCGACAGCGTCGCCAAGGTTGGCGGCAAAGGACGGCAGATCGGACACGATCCTTGCCTTGATGCCTGCCTCCTGCAGGAGAGACGCTGCAATTTTCGAATCCCGGCCGACTGGAGCGTAGATCAGGCCGATGGTATCGCTGTTAGGAATCGGTGCCGTCCTCATCTGACAATGGAAGGAGCGGCTGTCTTTCTCCAACGAAATTCGGGACGCCGCGCAGCACTCCCTGGAACCCCGAGAGCGGTTCGCCAAGCGACAGTCCGGCATTGGAAATTCGAAATTCGCGGATGGTATCCTCGTGCGGCCCAGTTCGCTTCTTGATGACGGAGACCGCGCGGCGCACCTTGCCCAAGGCTTCGAAATACCGGAGCAGGATGACGCTGTCGGCGAGATAGGTGACATCGACGGGCGACTTCATGTCGCCGACAAGACCGTGCTGGGCGACGGTCAGGAACGTATTGGCGCCTTGCCGGTTCAGATATTGAAGCAGCTCATGCATGTGCAGAATGAGGGCGTTTTCTTCCGGCATCGCGGCCTGATAGCCGTTGATGCTGTCGATAATGACCGTTTTTGCGTCATAGCTGGCAACCCTGTCTCTGACACGCTGCGTAAACTCTCCCGGTGAAAGTTCGGCCGCATCCAGCTGCTCGATATGGATAGACCCGTCGTCGCGCATCTTTTCAAGATCGATGCCCATCGACTTTGTACGTGCGAATAGGAGCCCCAGTTCCTCATCGAAAATGAAGATCGCGGCCCTCTCGCCCCGCTGTACCGCCGCATTGACGAATTGCAGGGTAAACAGGCTTTTGCCGGTACCAGCCGGGCCGATCAGCAAGGTGCTGGATCCACGCTCGATGCCGCCGCCCAGAAGACGATCGAATTCGTGCAGCCCGCTGGAGAGGGTGGTCCGCTCGAACCCGGTCTTGTGCTCAATAGCGCGCAGGCGCGGGAAGACTGCGACTCCACCGGTTTTGATGACGAAGTCGTGGTAGCCGCCGCGGAACGACTGGCCGCGGTACTTGATGACCCTGAGGCGGCGGCGCTCCGACCCATAGTTAGGCGCCAGCTGCTCAAGATGGATGACGCCGTGGACGACGCTGTGCACCGTCTTGTCGAGGCTATCGGACGTCATGTCGTCGAGCAGCAGGACGGTCGCATCCGATCGCGAGAAAAAGTGCTTCAGCGCCAGAATCTGCCGGCGGTAGCGGAGCGAACTCTGCGCAAGCAGGCGGATTTCCGACAGGCTGTCGATAACGACACGCTGCGGCTTGATCCGCTCGAAGGCCTCGAAGATCAGCTTGGTCGTTTCTCCAAGTTCCAGGTCCGACGAATAGAGCAGGCTTTGCTGCTGGTCGGCGTCGAGCAGACTTTCCGGCGGCACGAGTTCGAAAATCTCGACCCGCGAGTCGATCTCCATACCGTGCGACCTGGCGCAATCACGAAGCTCCTCATCGGTTTCGGAGAGGCTGATGTAGAGACAACGCTCGCCGAGTGCGGCACCCTCGAGAAGGAACTGCAGCGCGATCGTCGTTTTCCCCGTGCCGGGAGATCCTTCGAGCAGAAATACATGTTTGCGGGTAAACCCGCCGGCAAGCACATCGTCGAGGCCCTGGACGCCAGTCTCTGCCTTGCTCATCAATACCTTATCCATGCTTCCTCCGAATTCGCTAAAATACTTAGGGCGGATAGCGCATGGTAACAAGGCGGTAGCCGCGCACGAAAACCGGGTGTCATCGTGGCGCAGGCGCTACTGATTTCGGGCATCACTAGCGGGTGCCGCGAGCGTCGAGACGTTTGGCGGGCCGCCGCATGCCCCTTTCAGGGCTGTGGCGGCCAGCGTCGGGTTACTTGGCGATCTTGTCCTGGGTCTTGGTCTCGAAGTCCGAGGCATCGTGCCGCTCGTGCAGCTGTTCGGACGGGTCGCCATGGACGCGGTTGACCATCCGGCCGCGCTTTACGGCGGGGCGTTCGGCGATCTCCTGCGTCCAGCGCTGCAGATGCTTGTAACTTACGACGTCGAGGAACTCGCCGGCCTCGCCATAGGCCTTGCCCTGCGCAAGATTGCCGTACCACGGCCAGATCGCGATGTCGGCGATCGAATATTCGTCGCCAGCCATGTATTTGTTATCGGCAAGCTGGCGGTCGAGCACATCAAGCTGGCGTTTGACCTCCATCGAGAAGCGGTCGATGGCATATTTGATGTGAATCGGCGCATAGGCATAAAAGTGGCCAAAGCCGCCGCCGAGATAGGGCGCCGAGGCCATCTGCCAGAAGAGCCAGTTCATGGTCTCCGTCTGCGCCTTGTGATCTGCCGGAAGGAAGGCGCCGAACTTCTTTGCCAGATAGAGCAGGATCGATCCACTCTCGAAAACGCGGGTCGGCTCTGGCGTCGAATGGTCGAAAAGGGCAGGGATCTTCGAGTTCGGATTGACGTCGACAAAGCCGGAGCCGAATTGGTCGCCGTCACCGATCCTGATCAGCCAGGCATCGTATTCCGCGCCTTGGTGGCCGAGCGCCAGCAATTCCTCGAGCATGATGGTGACTTTGACACCGTTCGGCGTGGCGAGCGAATAGAGCTGCAGCGGATGCTTGCCGACCGGCAGAACCTTGTCATGGGTTGGTCCGGCAATCGGCCGGTTGATATTGGCGAACTGGCCGCCATTACCCTTGTCCCAGGTCCAAACCTTGGGGACTTCGTATCCTGCCGGGAAATTGTCGGCGGGGTTCTTCTCTGCCATTTTGTCGGTCCTTTTCAATCGGCGCATTCTGGTTCAGGTTGAGAACCTAACGACAAATGTCACGCTTTCAACCGCTTCACGGCGGATATTGCTGCAAAGCGGCAAATGGGCGCTGGCGAAGAGAACAGGAGAGGGAAGGGCGTCCGTGCAGCCCTGCCTGGGCGACCATGCAGCGGCACCATTCGCGCGACGGAAGATGTGCCCGCAGGGCGGGCACATCGGTTTTCATCTGAAACTCAGGCCTTGAAGAAAGCCAGGAGGTCGGCGTTGATGACGTCGGCATGGGTGGTTGCCATGCCGTGCGGCAATCCCTTGTAGACCTTCAGCTCGCCCTTCTTCAGGAGCTTGGCTGAAAGCAAGGCGGAATCGGCGATCGGCACGATCTGATCGTCGTCGCCATGCATGACGAGGACGGGTACGTCGATCGCCTTGAGGTCGTCGGTGAAGTCCGTCTCGGAGAATGCCTTGATGCAATCGTAATGGGCCTTGGCGCCGCCCATCATGCCTTGGCGCCACCAATTGTCGATGACCCCTTCGGAAACCTTCGCGCCAGGCCGGTTGAAGCCATAGAAGGGACCGGCAGGAATATCGTGGAAGAACTGCGCGCGGTTGGCGACCAGCGCGGCGCGGAAGGCGTCGAACACCTCGATCGGCAGGCCGCCCGGGTTCTTGTCCGATTTCAGCATGATCGGAGGAACGGCGCCGAGCAGCGCCGCCTTGGCAACGCGGCCGCCACCGCCATGCTTGGCGACATAGCGCGCAACCTCACCGCCACCCGTCGAATGGCCGACATGGATGGCATCCTTCAGATCGAGATGCTTGGCGAGTTCGGCAACGTCGGCTGCATAGGTGTCCATATCGTTGCCGGTCGCCGTCTGGCTGGAGCGGCCGTGCCCCCGGCGGTCATGGGCGATGACACGGTAGCCCTTGTCGAGGAAGAACAGCATCTGGGCATCCCAGTCGTCTGCACTCAGCGGCCATCCATGGTGGAAGACGACCGGCTGGCCCTTGCCCCAGTCCTTGTAGAAGATCTGCGTGCCGTCCTTGGTGGTGAAGGTATTGCTGCTCATCGTAGTGTTCTCCTTTGGCGATTGCTTGGTCTTGGCTTCTGCGCTTTGGGCAAGCGGAATGGCGGCCGCGGCGGCGAGGCCCAATCCGGCGGCCATCACTCCGCGACGGGTTGCTTGAATGTCAAACTGGCTCATCTCGGATCTCCGTGTTATATGTTTCGCAATACTTATTATCGCGATAAACAAAAGCTAGCGTCTCATTCCGCGCTTGTCCAGAGAAATAATTATCGCGATAATATTTTTTGCGGTATATGGAGCGAAGACGACTGGAGATTGCCTATGCCACTGCCTCTCGATAACCAGCTTTGCTTTTCGCTCTATGCCACCAGCATCGCCATCAACCGCACCTACAAGCCGATGCTCGACGCCATGGGCATCACCTATCCTCAGTATCTGGTGCTGAATGCGCTGGGCGAGGATGACGGCATGACGATCGGCGCCATCGCCGAGCGGCTATCGCTGGAATCGAGCACCGTCACGCCACCGGTCAAGCGAATGGAGCAGGCTGGCCTTGTCGCGCGGCGCCGGAGCAAGGAAGACGAACGGCAAGTGCATGTCTGGCTGACCGATGCCGGAAAGGCTCTGCTGCAGCAGAGCAACTGTCTCGGCGAGACGCTGCTGGCGCGTTCAGGCCTATCGATGGAAGGCATTGGAGCGCTGAATGAGAACGTAAAGCGGCTTCGCGCCGCGCTGACGAGCGAAGAATAGCGGTATCGAAACAGCTAAGGGCTTGAGCCGCCTACGCAATGCGAGGCAGCCCAAGCGCGTCTCCAATTGTTTGTCGTCACGGTATCCGGCGCTACTCCGCCGCCAGCCGCGCGCCGGTCCGCCGGTAGGTTGAGCCCGGATGCGGGGCCACGAGCCTCGGCCCTTGCCCCCCCAGCTTTTCGCGGAGCGCGCCCTTGCGGTAATCGGTCTTGTAGACGCCGCGCCGCTGAAGCTCGGGGACAAGAAGATCGACGGCATCCTCGAAGCTCTCGGGGGTCACCGCGTAGGCGAGGTTGAAACCGTCGACGTCGGTATCCTCGACCCATTCCTGCATCAGGTCGGCGACCGTCGATGGCGAGCCGACGAAGACCGGACCGAAGCCGCCGATGCCGACCCAGTCGGCCATCTCGCGCACCGTCCATTCCTTGTTCGGATCGATAGTGGTGAAGGTCTCGACCGCTGACTGCACCGCGTTCGTATGGCGATGGCGCAGCACTTCGTCCGGGCCGAACTGGCCGAAATCGATGCCGGTCCATCCCGAGATCAGGGTGAGGGCGCCTTCGAGCGAGGCATACTTCCGGTATTCGTTGAACTTGCGTTGTGCCTCCGCGTCGGTCTCGCCGAGGATCACGGTCTGCAGGTTGAAGGCAAGAATTTCGCGCGGATTCCGTCCGGCGCGCTCGGCCGCCTCGCGGACATTCGCGACATAGCGCTTCAGGACAGGCTTGGAGGGGGCAGCAACGAAGATGCATTCCGCGTGTGCACCGGCAAAGTCCTTGCCGCGGCTGGAGGCACCCGCCTGGTAGAGAACCGGCGTGCGCTGCGGCGATGGTTCGCTAAGATGGATTCCGGGCACCGTGAAATGCTTGCCGGCATGATTGATCGGATGGACCTTTTCGGGATGGGTGAAAATGCCGGCATCCCGGTCGCGCACCACGGCGTCATCTTCCCAGCTCCCCTCCCAAAGCTTGTAGCAGACGTCGAGATATTCATCGGCGAGATCATAACGGTCGTCGTGGTTCGTCTGCGCCGGCTGGCCGATATTCAGCGCGCCGCTGTTAAGATAGGAGGTGACGATGTTCCATCCGACCCGGCCCTTCGTCAGGTGGTCCAGTGTCGAGATCCGGCGGGCGAACGTATAGGGGTGCTCGAACGACAGCGAAGCCGTCAGGCCGAAACCCAGATGCTCGGTGGCGTAGGCCATGGTTGGAATGATCTGCAGCGGATCGTTGACCGGAACCTGTGCGGAATGGCGAAGGGCTGCATCGACATTGCCGTTCAGCACGTCGTAGACGCCGAGCACATCAGCAATGAACAACCCGTCGAATTTGCCGCGCTCCAGGGTCTTTGCCAGATGCACCCAGTAATCGAGATCCTTGTAGTTGGCGGATTTGTCGCGCGGATGCCGCCAGAGACCTGGCGACTGATGTCCGACGCAATTCATATCGAAGGCGTTCAGCCTGATTTCACGTGTCATGCGCTTGTTCCTGAAGCGGCGGCCGATCGATGTCAGGCCGCGGCGGTTTTCCGGTTGATGAAGCTGAAGGCCAGCACCGCAAAGATCAGCGTTCCTGTCGCGACCTGCTGCCAGTAGAAATTGAGGCCGGTCAGGAGCAGGCCGTTGGCGACGACGCTGAGAAGCAGGACGCCAAGGACGGTGCCGGGAATGTTGGGGCGGCCGAGCGGCGAAAGTGTCGTGCCGATGAAGGTTGCGCCGATGGCATTCAGAAGAAAGGCATTGCCCGAGGAGGGGATGTAGACGGTGACCGTCGCCGTCAGCACAAGGCCGGCGATCGCGGCGATCACGCCTGCGAGGATGAAGGTCGCACCGACGGGTATGCCAAGGTTGATCCCGGAATAGCGAACCACGCTTGGCTGGATGCCGATCGACAGCACCACGCGTCCGAAACGCGTCCAGGCGAGGATCGCGGCCGATGCGGCGATGACAGCTGCGGCGATCACCAGCGGCACCGGTACGCTGGCGATCGTCCCGTGCCCGAGAAACCGGAACGCATCAGGGATCCCTGATGGCGGAAGATAGACCGGATTGCCGCCGTTGGTCAGCAGCTGCTGGATGCTGCGGCCGATGAACAGAGTGCCGAGTGTGGCGAGGAAAGGTGCCACGCCGATGACGGAAACCAGTACCGCATTCACAGCGCCGACGAGTGCGCCCGCGGCGAGTCCGGCAAGGGCGGCCAGCGACACAGGCTCGCCAGCGAGCACGAGGGAGACGAAGGCGAAGCTTGCGAAATCGACCGCCGTGCCGACCGAAAGATCTATACCCCCGGCCGTGACGGCGAATGTCATGGCGATCGAGACGATCGCCAGCAGCGTGAAGTTATTGACGAGGATGCTCTGCAAGTTGCCGACGGTCAGAAATGCCGGCGCGAGGATCGAGAACAGCGCGAAGACCCCGACCAGAGCCGCGATCAGTCCATAGCGGGCAAGGTTAGCGATCGACCCCTCGGCGAGTTTCAAGCCGGCCATATCAAGCCTCCCGTTTGCGCAGCAGGGTCGTGGCCGAGACCACGATGAGGATGAGAAGACCCTGGACGCCGCTGACCAGTGTGCTCGGGAGGTTGAGAAGCTGGAAGCCGTTGGTCAGGAAGCCGACGAACAGCGCCGAGATCAATGTTCCCGGAATTGTTGGAACCAGACGGCGCGAGAACACCGAGCCGAGAAGCGCGATGACCACGACGGGGAGCAGCGCTTCGCCGGAACCGGTGGTGCTGCCGCTGAGATAGGAGACCGAGAGAATGCCGGCCACCCCGCCGCACAACCCGCTGGCAATGAAGGCGCCTGCGAGCAGGCGCTTGACCGGCAAGCCGGCGGCCCGCGCAGCATCCGGAAACTCGCCGACTGCATAGAGCCGCAGGCCAGCCGGCGTGTATTGGATGATCGCCCCGGCAAGGGCGGCAAACCCGAGCAAGATATAGGCAAGGAACGGGATGCCGAAGCTGTCTGACGAGGAGATCGCCGTCAGGAAATCGGTCGATGCCGGAACGACGGTATTTTGCGTCAGCACGAGCTCCAGACCGGCGGCTATATTCATTACTGCGAGTGTCGCGAGCAACGGCACGATACCGGCGAGCACCACCGCGGCTGCGTTGACCGCACCAATCGAAAGGCCGGTCAACAGTGCTGCGCCGGCAGCAGCCGGGTCGCTGAAACCCAGCTGGATCAATGTCGCGTAGACTGCGGCGCTCACGCCCATATTGGCGGCAAGAGAAAGGTCGATGCCGCCGGTGACGACATTGGAGCCGCCGGCGATCAGCACCACCGTCAGGCCGATTGCCAATATCCCTGAAATTGCCGATTGGCCGAGCACATTGCCGATATTGCCGACAGAGAGGAAGTAAGGCGCAGTGAGTGCAAACGCGACCAGGATGACCGCGAAGACGAGCAGCGAACCGAAACGAAGGATCGC
Source organism: Rhizobium sp. 01N424 (assembly GCF_056399485.1). Lineage (NCBI taxonomy): Bacteria > Pseudomonadati > Pseudomonadota > Alphaproteobacteria > Hyphomicrobiales > Rhizobiaceae > Rhizobium > Rhizobium sp. 01N424. The sequence continues at coordinate 89,190 of NZ_JBFTRK010000012.1, read as the reverse complement.
CGCTGCCGAGGCGCCGCCGGCGCGCGGTACATCGGCGAGATAATCCGGGGAGGGAGCGACCTGGATATCAGCCGACATGATGCAATCCTTCCGAAGCGCCCGTCGAGATCGCAAGCACTTCATCGGTTGTGGTTTCTGCTGAGGCGAGTTCACGGATCAGCCGTCCGCGGAAGAACACCAGAATGCGATCGGTGATGCCGACGAGCTCGGGCAGGTCGGAAGACAGCACGACGACGCCAGCGCCGCGCGCCGCAAGCTCACCGATCAGCGTGTAGATCTCGACCTTCGAGCCGATGTCCACACCGACTGTCGGCTCGTCGAGCAGATAGATCTCGGAATGGCGGCTCAGCCATTTTGCGATCGCCACCTTCTGTTGGTTTCCGCCCGACAGGGTGCGTACCAGCGCATTCCCGCCGGTCGTTTTGATCTGCAGACGCCGGATCAGGTCATCCGTGTCGCGCCGCTCGCCCGCCAGCTTGAGGAACCCGAAGCGGCTGTAGCGCGATAGGCTCGGAAGCGTGATGTTTTCGGTGACGCTGAGGTCGAGGCTGACGCCGTTTCCGCGCCGGTCCTCGGGAACGAGCGCGATATGGCTCTCGACCGCCGCCGATGGGCTCTTCGGGTCGATGGTCCGTCTGCCCGTCTTGATCGTGCCGTCTGCGGCGCGCTGGAGGCCGAAGAGCGACCGGATGAGATCCTTGGCGCCGGAGCCGAGAAGCCCGGTGATGCCGAGCACCTCGCCGCGGCGCAGGGTGAAGCTGACATTGTCGAAGCGGCCGGGCGCCGACAGGCCACTAACGTCCAGAATTGCGTCTCCGAGTTCGACCTTTCGCTTGGGGAACATCTCGCCGATATCGCGTTCTATCATCAGGCCTGCGATCGTCGTGGCAGGTGCCTCGCTGATCGGCAGGGAAGCGACGCTGAGCCCGTTGCGCAGCACCGTCACATGATCGCAGAGGTCTTCGATCTCGTTGAGATAGTGCGAGATGTAGATGATGGTCACACCTTCGTCGCGAAGGCGGCGGATCAGCTGGAAGAGGATATCGGCTTCGCGCCGGACGAGGGCAGCAGTCGGCTCATCAAAGACGAGAACCTTCGGCTTATGGAGCAGCGCCCGAGTGATCTGCACGATCTGCCGCTCGGCCGTCGATAGCTGGCTGATCAGCGCGTGTCTTGGCAGATTGACGCCGAAATAGTTTGCAAGCAGCTCTTCGGCGCGCTTCTGCATCGCCCGGCGATTGAGAAACGGCGTTCGAGCGATACGCCGCTCGTGACCGAGAAACAACGCCTCGCCGACCGTGAAGGTTGGAACCAGCAGCCGGTCCTGGTGGATGAAATGGATGCCGAGTTCGTCGCAGAGATGCGGCGTGAGCCTCTCATATGGCTTGCCATCGACCTCGATCGATCCGCCGTCCGGCACATGGAAGCCGGCAAGGAGCTTGATCAACGTCGATTTGCCGGCCCCGTTCTGGCCGACAAGGCCGTGTACCGTGCCGCGCCGGACGGCGAGCGATGTTCCGGCCAGCGCCTGCGCACCGCCGAAGCGTTTCACGACCCGGTCGAAGCGAATGATGACGTCGCCGGTTTCAGCTGTCGGCGCCACTGCGGATGCACTCATGTCGGATTGTTCCAGAATTTTGGAGTGTGGACCCTCCCGCAATCGAAAGGGTCCGCCTCAAGATCAGCCGATGCCGAGTTTCTTGATGATGTCGGAGACATTCTCCTTGTTGGCGAGCAGCGCCGGGACATAGCTTTCGCGCGGCAGTGTCTGGCCAGACAGCAGCTTGGCAACATTGCGGATGGCGACGCGGCCGATCTCGGCTGGCTGCTGCGCCGCGTCGGCGCCGGCGGGCGACTTCGGATCGGCAACGAGCTGCAGAACCTCGGGGCTGCCATCGACACCGTAGGTGCGGATTTCATTGCGTCCGGCGGCTGCGATCGCCTGGGTGGCGCCAAGCTGCGGAATATCCCATGCAGACCAGACGGCCTTGATCGAACCCTTTTCCGGATACTTGTTCAGGATCGCGGTGATCTGCGTGAAGGCGTCCTGTACGGTGTTGGGGATCACATCCCGCAGTTCCGGCTGGATGATCTTCACCTTCGGGAAGTACTTGACGACGTTGACGAGCTGGTCGTAGCGAATGGCGCAGGGCGTCACGCCGTAGAAGCCGTTGAAGACGACGATATTGCCTTCGCCGCCGATATCGGAAACGAGCTGCAGCGCCAGGTCCTTGCCGATACCCCAGTTATCCGAAGTCGTGTTGTTCAGCGAATTCGTCGAGCCGACATCGACGGTCAGGACGGGGATCCCCGCGTCGCGCGCCTTCTTCAGCCACGGGTCGATGACGCTCAACGTCCCCAGGATCTGCACGAGCGCGTCTGGCTTCTGTGCCACGAGCGTCTGCAATTGGGCGATCAACTTGCCGTCGTTGCGGCCGGCGTCGACGGCGATCGGCTCGCCGCCGAGACGCTTCACCTCTTCGATCTGGGCATTGTAGACCTGAAGATCGAAGTAGTGGTCGGTGCCCGTCGCGCTGATGGCAATCCGCTTGCCCTTCAGCGAGAGCGCTGCATCATCGGCGCGCGCTACCGGCGCCGTCAGCAGGCTGGTACCTGCAAAGGTCGCTCCTGCGACCGCTGCAAACTTCAAGATTTCACGGCGTCCAAGGCCGTCCCCAATTTCCTTAGTCATGGCCATATCCCTCAATTTCAATAGTACATAAAATATATGGAAATAAAGGACAAAGGAGGTACGTTATTCCAAAAGTTCAGAGTGTTGGCGAAAATTTGGCGGGCCGGGCAGGGCTGCTAGCGATCAGCATTGCGGCCCAAGCCGAAGGTCAAGGCCAGCGCGCCGACCAGCACGGCGCCCTTGACGAAGTCCTGCGTATAGTAGGGCGCATTGAGCATCGTCAGCCCGTTGAGCAGGACGCCGACGAAGACGGCGCCCGCAACGGTCCCAAGCACATTCGGGCGGCGCAGGTTAAGAACGGCAAAGCCGATCAGCGACGCTGCGACGGCATCCATTAGCAGTGAACCGCCGGATGAGACATCGCCGCGCCCGACACGTGCGGCAATGACGATGCCGCCCAATGCGGCGAGTGATCCCGATATGAGGTAGGCAAGCGTCTTCAGCCGTATCGTTGAAGCACCGGCAAGCCGCGTCGCCAGTTCATTGCCACCGGTGGCAAAAAGCAGGCGGCCTATGCGCGTGTGTTCGGTCAGCACGTATAATGTGACGGCTACGGCTGCCATCAGCACGACCGAGACCGGCAATGTGGCGAAAAGGCTGTATCGGCCGATCATCAGGAATGCCGGATCGAAGGCGCCCGATGCCTTCGATCCGTCGGGCAGGATGAGCCCGGGAGAAATCGAGCGGCCAGCAGTCGGAATAAGCTGCAGGCCAGACAGCAGAAACATCATGGCGAGCGTCGCCAGGAGATCAGGAACCCGCAATCTGACGATCAGCAGGGCGTTGATCAGCCCGACCGTTGCGCCAAACGTCAGCACCAGCGGCACGGTGATGAAGGCATCGAGCTGCCAGACGATCATCGCGTAGCTTGCCGCCATGACGCTGGAGGCGGCGATGGCGCCGATCGAGAGGTCGAAGCCGCCGACGGCCAGCGTCACCGTAACGCCCGCGCCGAGAATCGCGACGACCGAGACGGCTTGGAGGATGCTCATCAGATTGGCGACGTTCACAAAGGCCGGTTCGGCGATGCCGAAGCCGATCACCATCAGGCCAAGCAAGATGAAGACGGCACCCGATCGCAGCGAGCGGCCAAGCGCCATGGCACGGCCGGCAATACTTTGCCGAGCGGGCTCCTTGCTCCGCGTTTCAAAGGCGTCATCGTCGATGCTCGTCATATCGTTGGTCCATGTGTGGTGAGGGTTTCGCTGACCGGAAGGAGCGTATGGCCGTCGATCGTCACGATGCGATCGGCCACCTCGAGAGCTTCTTCCGGATCCGACGTTCCAATCAAAGTGGCGCGGTCCCGGCGCGAGCGGATCGCCTTGATGATGTCGTGCCGTGCGCCGACATCGACGCCCTGGAAGGGCTCGTCGAGCAGCAGCAGCCGGCTCGGCTCGGCCTCCCAGCGGCCAAGAACCGCCTTTTGCTGGTTGCCGCCGGAAAGGGCCCAGACCGAGGCAAAGGGACCGGCAGCCTTGATGCCGATCCGGGAAATGGCGAGCGTCGCTTCCCGCGCTTCGCGCCCGCCCGCGATCAGGCCGAACGGATACCATTTCTTCAGATGGGGAAGACTGATGGTGGCGGCCAGCGAGTTTCCCGGCCAGGCGGCAGGCATGAGAGACGCGCGATGCCGGTCTTCACCCGCCATCGCAACGCCTGCCGCAATCCCATCCGCCGGTGACCTCGGGTGATAGGCTTTGCCATCGAGCTCCATTGTGCCGCCTGCAAAGGAGGCCGCGCCGAAGATCGCCGACAGAAGCCGGCTCTTGCCGGCGCCGAGCACGCCGGTAAGAGCCACGACCTCGCCTTCGGCGATCTCGAGATCGAACGGTACGCTCGACGGCAGCAGCCTGATATCGCGCATCGCCAGAACGGCTGGGCCAACAGCGTCTCGCGCCGCGGGCCGTGCCAGTTCGAGCTTGCGGCCGATCATGGTCTCAAGCGCACGGGAGAAGTCGATCGGCTGCGAGAAACCCTCGACGACCCGCCCGCCGCGCATGATGACGGCGCGGTCGGCAATCGCCCTCAGGTCGGCGGTTCTATGAGAGATATAGAGGATCGCCAGACCCTTTGCGCGCAAGCGGCGCAGGACATCGAACAGGCGCTGGCTTTCGTCTCCCGAAAGACTTGCGGTCGGCTCGTCGAGGATCAGCAGTTCGGCATTGTTTGCAAGCGCGCGTGCGATAGCGGCAAGCTGACGGTCGGCGGTGCTGAGATCGGCGAAGTCCCGGTCGAGCGGGAGGTCGAAGCCGGCAGTATCGAGAATGGCGCGTGCCTGCCTGCGCACGCTCCTGCGCGATATGAAGAACGGCGCCGAGCCCTCGGCGAAACGGTTGAGAAGCAGGGTATCTGCGACCGTCAGCCCGGCCGCTCCGGCGAGATCGGTCGATTGATGAACGGTCACCACCCCGGCTCGCGCCGCTTCAGATGGCGTTTTCGGGGCGAACGGCCGGCTGTTCAGTTCAATCAGGCCGCTATCTGCCGGAAAGACGCCCGAAAGGATTTTCACTAGTGTCGATTTGCCCGCGCCGTTGGCGCCCATCAGCGCAATGATCTCGCTGCGCTCGATCGACAGGCTCGCGTCGGCGAGCGCGACTGTGGATCCAAATCTGTGGGTGATGTTTTCGACGTGAAGAAGCGGCATCAATCATATCCGGGCTTTCGGGCCGGCATATTGGACCGCCGGGGGCGTCCCGTTCCAGGCAAGCGATTGCCCGTGCGGGCTGTGTTGCGAAACAAAGAATCTCCCGGGGCTCCGAAAATCGGATGATTTAATCTACTAAAAACATAGAGTTTATATCTAATAATTTCATGCGCCGCCGGGATCGTTCTGCCCGTCAGACGGTGCCTGCCATCGATCACAAGGACAGCGACGATGAAATCTCTTGCACGGCTTGCTTTTTCTGCAGCCGCCCTCTCCGCATCTCTCTCCGCCGCCGCCTTTGCCGGTGGCCTGAGCGGCGCCCCGGCTCCCTTCGACAAGGGCGGGGTCAAGGTGGCGCTGATCAGCTACATCTCCGCTGGCGATTTCTTCCAGGCCTATCAGGCCGGTGCCGAGGCTCAGGCGAAGGCACTCGATATCGATCTCCGCGTCTTCCCGGGGCGCCAGGACGCGGCCCAGCAGCGCGAGCAAATCCTGCAGGCGATCAATCTCGGCGTGGCCGGTATCGTCGTCGATCACGGCCTGCCGGAATCGCTGAGCGACGTCGTCCAGCAGGCAGTGGACAAGGGGATCAAGGTCGTTGCCTTCGACGTCAACCTCAACAATCCAAAGATCCCGCAGGTCGAGCAAAGCGACCATGAGCTTGCCCAACTTGCCCTGAAACAGGCAGTCAAGGACAACGGCACCAGCTTCAAGGCGGGCTATGTCTACGTCGCGGGCTTCGCGCCTCTCGACCGCCGCAACGAGGTCTGGGAAAAGTTCAAGGCCGAGAATTTAGGCGTCACCGAGAAGGCCCGCTTCGGCAATGTCAGCGACACCACGGCGACCTCGACGGCCGACCAGGCAAAGGCGGCGCTGACCGCCAATCCCGACATCAATGTCGTCTTCGCACCCTATGACGAGTTCGCCCGCGGCGTGAAGCTTGCGGCCGGTGACCTCGGTATCTCCGGCAAGCTGAAGATCTATTCGGCCGACGTTTCGACCGCCGACATCCAGGAGATCACCGAAGAGGGCAGCCCGTGGGTCGCAACGGTCGCGACCAATCCGGCCGTCGTCGGTGCCGTATCGGTTCGCGCAGCAGCCCTGCAGATCGCCGGGCAGGACGTTCCCCACCAGATCACCGTCAAGCCTGTGCTCCTGACGCAGGAGGGCCTGCGCGCCGCCGGTGTCAAGACGATCGAGGACCTCGCCCAGAAGATCCCGGAATTCAGCGCCAGCGATGCGGTGACCGCGAACTGGATCCCGGCAAAGCTTTTCTAGGCTGACATTCTCGATCTCCCGGCGGGGACCACGAGGCCCCGCCGGCTCCAATTTCATAGAACCGGAGTTTTCATCATGAGCCAGTCCAATGTCGTCTTTGCGGCCAATCGCAGCACGACGCGCGAGGACCTTTTTACCCGTGCGGAGGAGATCTCGGCTGATCTTTCCGCCCGCGCAGGCGAACTTGACCGCGATGGCCGTCCGCCGATCGGCGAGATCGTCAAGCTGAAGAACGCCGGCCTCCTAAACGCACTCCACGATATCAAGATCGGCGGAGGCGGGCTCGATTGGGTGGATGGTCTGCGGCTGGTGCGTATCCTCGCGCGCGGCGAAAGCTCCATCGGCCAGCTGCTCGGCTACCACTACGTCAACAGCCAATATATCAACTGGGCATTCGACGAGCCCCGCGCGCAGGCACTGAGTTCCGAGACGGTGGCAAAGAGCCTCTATTGGGGAGCAGCGGTCAATCCGCGCGATCCGGGCCTCGTGCTGACGCGGCGCGGCAACGGCTATGTGCTGAACGGTCGCAAGTCCTTCTCCACGGCAGCGCACGTGTCAGACTATATCAATGCCAATGCCGCGCTTGATGACAAGATTGCCGGTTTTGCAGTGCCGACAAGCCGGCCGGGATACAAGGCGAATGATGACTGGGACAATTTCGGCCAGCGTCTTTCCGACAGCGGCAGCGTCGAGTTTCATGATTTCCCCGTCTATGAGGACGATTTCGTCGCCGCACCCGCGCCGGCAGATGAGGCTCCGCCGGTGCTCTCGACCTTCAACACGCCGCTGATCCAGCTGGTCTTCGTCAATTTCTATCTGGGAACGGCAGAGGGCGCGCTGAACGCTGCCGTCGACTATGTCCGCACGACGACCCGCCCCTGGGTGACGTCGAATGCGGCCCGCGCTGCCGACGATCCCTATATTCTTGAAAGGGTCGGCGAGCTCACAGCGGCGGTCAAGGCATCGGCAGCACTTGCCGATGTCGCAGCCGCGGTGGTGCAGGAGGGGCTGGCGAAGGGGCATGCGGTGACGGCGCGCGAGCGCGGCGAAGCTGCCGCCGAAGCCTATGCCGCCAAGGTGCATGCGACCCATGTGTCGCTGGATGTCACCTCGCGGGTCTTCGAGCTGATGGGCGCCCGCGCGACGGCGGAAAAATACCGTTTCGACCGCTTCTGGCGCAATGTGCGCACGCACACGTTGCACGACCCGGTGTTCTACAAGGCCAAGGAAGTCGGAGACTTCGTGCTGAACGGCCGAATACCCGACGTCAGCCTCTATAGCTGAGGTCATTGTTGCGAAAACAAGAAACCCCTTCGCGGCTGTGCGGAGGGGTTTCGTTTTATTCGTCAGAGCGCGCCGTTCTTCCGTGGAATGACGCCGTTCAGATGGTAATTGCCGACGACGTGATATTTCCAGCGGACGGGGTCATGAAGCGTGTGGGTGCGGGCATTGCGCCAGTGCCGGTCGAGATTGAGTCCCGTCTTCACCGAACCCGTTCCCGCCAGTTCGAACAACGTCGCCGTCGCCTCAAGGGCGATCTCCGTGGTCAGCACTTTTGCCGCTGCGACAGCAAGGCTGGCCTCGACCACCTTCTCTTCACTTGTATCGGCCTGCGCGGCATCGACCTTGCGTCCGGCACGTTCGAGAAGCGCGCCAGCGGCTTCCAGTCTGATAGCGATCTGGCCGGCCTTAGCGATCGTCAGCGGGTCGTCGCTAGCGCGCTCGGCGCCGCTGTTCATCCACGGCCGCGCCTTGTGCGTGACGAAATAGACCATCTCCTTGAAGGCCGCCCGGGCGATGCCGAGATCGACGCCGGCGTGAATGATCTGCCCGACGGAACCGATGGTCGAGGGCCGCTCGAAACCGCGGTGATGCGACACCACCGCGGCGCGCTCGACGAAGACGTTGTTCAGGATCGTGGTGCCGCTGCCCGTGGTGCGCTGGCCGAACCCATCCCAGTCATCGACGATTTCGATACCCTCGGTTCCTTTGGGCAGAAAGGCCATCACCAGATGATCCTCCTCATCCAGTGCGAAAACGGTGATCCAGTCCGCAAAGATCACGCCGGTCGAATAGTATTTCGTGCCATTGATCCGGTAGCCGCTGCCATCACCGGTTATGCGGGTCTCATAATGTCCAACCGTCTTGGTGCCGCGTTCGGACAGCGCGTTGCCGAACCGGCGCCCGGCCAGGGCTTCGGCGAAGAAGGTTTTCTTCTGGTCTTCGCTGCCGTCGGTCCGCAGCGCCTCCAGAATGTAGAAATGGTTCTGGGGGATCTGGCCGAGCGAACCGTCCGCTTCCGAAATAATGGCGGTGATCTCAGCGAGGACTGCGTTGGAAATGCCAAGACCGCCGAAGTCTTTCGGCACGGTGATTGCCAGAAGACCGGAGGACGAAAGCCGGTCGAGCTCTTCGAAGGGTAAATTTCTTTCGGCATCCCGCTGCGATGCAGTTTGCGCGAAGCTCTCTGCAAGCTCACGGGCGATCCGGATGGCCTCGTCTTCCGTCGCTATGCGGTGCGCGGCAGGCCTTGCTGCAGGAGGTGAAAAAGGCGCGTTCATGGTCGCTTCCTGTGGAATAAGCCGTGGCACCGTGCGTGGTGGGCCGGGGTTGATTGTCCCGCGCATCTAGGCACCAAAGCGTAGGGCCTCACAACAATATAAATTCCATAAAAATTATGGAGAATAGAACTCCATTTCTCCACGGCAGCTTGGCTGCAGCATAGTCTCTATCGATTGCAGGCTGGCGCCGGTCGAGACAAGCCGGGTCGGCGGTGTTTTAGCCGGACGCTTTGGAGGCGATGACAGATATGATGGGCGCAAAGACGGAAAAGACGATCGTCCTGCTGCTCTGCGCCGGAACCGTTGCCTCGCTGTTTCTGGCCTTCGGCTAGGGAAGCGCTTTCAGATCACGTAATCCGGTTCGGAAAGGCTCTGGTCCATCGTGACGCCGGGCAGGCCGGAATGGGGCTTGCCGACCACCCGCGCCGGACGCCTGCAACGGATGTATAGGGGGCGACGGATGCGATGACGACGCTGCCAGCGCCAACCTTTGCGCCCATGCCGATCTCGATATTTCCGAGAATCTTGGCACCCGCGCCGATCAGGGCGCCCCTTCGGACTTTCGGATGCCGGTCGCCATCCTGCTTGCCGGTTCCGCCGAGCGTGACGTTCTGGAGAATGGAAACCTCATCTTCCACTACGGCGGTCTCGCCGATAACCAGCCCGCTGCCGTGGTCGAGCATGATGCTCTTGCCCATCTGTGCTGCCGGGTGAATATCGACGCCGAAAATCTCCGAAACCCGGCGCTGCAGATGCCTTGCCATATGCAAACGCTTCTCGTGCCACAGCCAGTGGGCGACGCGATGCGCCTGCAGGGCGGCGAAACCCTTGAAATACAGAAATGGCGTCAGGATCTCGGCGTTTGATGGATCGCGCTCGCGCACGGCGATCAGGTCGGCAACGGCTTGCTCAATGATATCCGGCTCCGAGACCAAGGCTTGCGCGACCGCGGCCAGGAGTTCGTGCTGATCCAGATCGTGATCGGCAAGTTTGTGAGCGATGCGGTTGGCAAGCGCCTCGGCAAAACTGGAATGGTAGAGGATCGCCGCATTCATTGGGCGTACAAGCGCCCGGTCCTTCGCCGCCGCGTCGGTTGCCTCCCGGCACAGCGCGCTCCAGATCTCGGCTCTTGCGAGCGACAAGGGCGCAAAATTCGAGAGCTCGTTCAACATGGCATGCGGACTTGCCATGCCTTTTCCTCCAGCCGGCCACTCAGGACTTCAGATTAGGGCCGCCGCGCCGGGGACAGAACGCATAGAGTTCGCGCATTGCAGACCAGGGGATAATTTTCCTCCCGGATTGGCGCTAAGCGCGCAAAAAACAATCCCGATATCGCCGCCTTGTCGACAGCGGGCGGTAGCGTCTTCACGCTTAACGCGGTGAACGGCACTCCGCCTGCCCACCCTTGCCAGTGGCGTAGGTGTTGTCGGTCGGATTGTAGGACGGGAATTTCTTGGCGCACCACTTGATGTGGGCAATCTCCGCAGGCGACAGAAGCCAGTTTTCAGCTGCCGCGGCCTTACCGGTTTCGGCGGAATAGGCGGCAACGGATGCGTTGGTTTCGGAATTGCCGGCGACGGCCGGGGGATCAATGCGGAAGGCAAACGCGGAGGATGCGCCGGACATCACAATCGCGGCGGTTACCGCGCATGCTGCCAGAGATTTCGCCACCGTAGACATTTGCCAACTCCAATCGTCGATCTGCACATCAACGGAGAGACCAGCGGTTTTGTTCCGGAAGTGCTGCTGGGCAGGCAAACGGGCTCGGGCAGGGATGTTACTTTTCGACGATCGCGATCTTGCCGTCTTCGGAGATCAGCGGGAACACGCCGGTATAATCCCTGATCGAGGGATGATCCGGAAACACCGCCTTGTGGCCGGCGGCGGTGATCACCATGACTTCGGCTCCGGCAGCCTCTCCAGCCTTCACCCCGGCTTCGACATCTTCGAACACGAGGCAGCTTTCCGGCAGCACGCCGAGCTTTCTGGCGCCAAGAAGATAGCATTGCGGATCGGGTTTTCCGGAGGTCACGTCATCGCCGGTCACGATCTGCTGTGGGACAGGCAGCCCGGCGGCTTCCAGCCTGCGGATCGCCAGCGCCTTCGTGGACGAGGTAACGATCGCCCAGCGTTGCGGCGGCAGCGCCGCCAGAAATTCAGCAGCGCCCGGAATGGCGACGATACCGTCCACATCCTCGATTTCGGCCTGTGTGATCTTTGCGGCCTCAACCTCGGGATTGACGCCCGGAAGATTCAATTGCCGGATCGTGTCGACGCCCCGCTTGCCGTGCATGGTCGGCAAGAATTCGACGGGATCCAGCCCGTGACGTTCGGCCCAGACACCCCAGACCCGTTCGGCGGCAGCCGTCGAGCTGAGGATGGTTCCGTCCATATCGAAGAGAAAACCGGAAAAGCGTCTTTTGCTGTCGAGAGGCACGTGCAGACCCTCCAGGATCGGTCTCGGGCGTTCCACCTTATCGCCCGCCGAAGGTGTATTGAACAGCGCAGGATTGGAGAATCTTCCGCTGCACCAGAGTGAACCAGCCGCATTGCGTATTTACGGCTGGTTCACCATGACCGCCGCATCTGCCTTCGCAGACCCCGAATGCCGGTTAAGTGTTTCCTGAAACTCGCTCCCGAGTCGCCTCAAGAATAGGAACGTGATGAGCTATCTGACATTCGACGTTCAATCGCTTCTGCGCGAGCTCGACCAGTTCGCGTCGGAGCTTTCGGGCCTTGCGAAATCGGTCGAAGTGACGGCCCTCGAACTCCGGTTCGCCATGCTGCGCGCGATGATCGAAGACTGCATGGGCATCAGTTCGTCAAACGACAATCTTGCCCGCGAAAGCCTGGATGGAGCCGGACATGCGAGCTGACACCGCGGTGCTCCGCACCTCGCTTGCGCGCATTCGCGCCGAAGCGCAGCAGATACAAGCCGCCGAACTGCCGGCGAAGACCACGGCTTTCATCGCCGAGCTGGAGCGCCTTGCCGTGTCATTGCCTGAGATGACCGATATCGCCAGGCGCAACGAGCTGGTCAGGATCGGGGAATTGGCGACGGCGCTTTCCACCTGGATCGGCGATCGCAATCCTGGTGCCTCTGCCGCCTTCGAAGAGGCGGCCCTTTCGCTGGGCATGATCCAGTCCAGCGAGAGCGAGTTGCTGGAAGCCATCGTCGGCGTGGCGCGATCGGCGCTCGCGCTTCTTCGCGGGTAAGGGATCCAAGGGTACGGCAGCGGGCTCAATGGCCGCCGCGGGATTCAGGATTGATGGTCAGGACGGTCGCTGCCAGTGCATCCCTGACGTTGTAGCCGATATCACCTTCGGCCTTGATGAGAACGTAAAACACCCGCACCGCCTTCAATTTGGCATCGACGGCATCCGTTTCGGCGTCGCTGACGAGTGTGACAATATGGGCCCTGTCGGTCTCGGCTGTGCCGAGAGCCTTGAGTTGGGGCAACACTTTCACCCAGTCCTGAAGTTCGGGAAGATAGACTAAAAAGCGATTCACAGTGTGCTCCTTCAATAAGGAGCAACGTCCTATCACTATGGCCCGTGACGCCAGCGTGACACCACCAAAGGTCTTCGCTGAGCGGCCGGATGGAGCCCGGCGGCTACCGGGGATATGCAAGCCGGGACCCAAAGACGCCCGGTTTGCCATTCATACGAATCGGTCGGCGATGTCCGGCGGTCTGCCGCGCTTCGGCGTCAGGCGGCCAGCGAATCCTCATCATCTGCCAGATAGTCCAGCAGATCGTAGAGTACCTCCGTCTCGTCCTCGGTCTCAGGACGTTTCGTCGGCGGAACGTTCTTGACGGGCGCCTTGGCCCGTTGCCGGAAGGTTGCCCGGGGAACCCGGACTGTATTTGCGCGTCTGTTTGCCATCTGCTGCCTCACGCGTAACAAGGAGGATCAAAAGCTTAAGGCCTCACTTAATCACCAAACGCTTGAATAGTCGCGTGACGCCGGCGTGACATGGGGATGCTGGAGACGGGCGGACGCCGCCATCAGTTCACGTTGCCTTCGCACATCGGCACGGGCCGCGCCGGCTGAGGGGGATGGTCCGCCTTGTACTGGGCGATGACCGGCTCGAGTTTTTCCTTTGGCCAGAATGCCGGCGTGCCGATCGCCTTGAGGCAGGATGCATTCCAGTAGGGGCCGTTCGGCGCCAGCGTGCGGCCACCGGCGACGGACTGCGCGACGGCTTTGATATCCTTGGATTCCGGGTAGATATAGAGCGTCGTCGGATTGCCATCGATCATCGAAAGCACCTTCGGCGCGTCCGATGGCGACCAGCTGGTGCAGCCGTCGCTCCGCCCGCCTGCATAGGTGACGAGCTTTCCGAGCGGAACATAGCCGGTGCTGTTCGCATAGGTGCTCTCAGGCTTCTTCTGCATGCAGATCCCCGAGACGAGGGCCGCCGCATGGCCGCCGATGGCGCGTTGCCTTGCATTGGCCGTCTCTCCGATGCCGTCGAACTGCACGAAGGAGCGGATGAAGGCGGCTTCGCGATCGGCACTCGTGCGGTAATAGCCCTTGAAGGAAGTCTTGATCTCGCTGGTCAGATAGGCGCCGCCGGCGGTCAGATTGGAATCGAGGGCGTTGCCAAAGTTTTTGGCGCATTCCCGGCCGTTGGAAAAGTTTGCCACGCCCTGGAGGTTGCGGCCACCGCCATGTCCTGCGGAAATGACGCGAAACGATCTGTCGGCCTCGCAGATCACATAAAACCGGCCATCCGACAGATCGCCCGGGTCATTCGGCCGGGTCGCGTCCATGGCGAAATAGCACTCGTTTCGAACCTTGCCTTCGGCGACTTTTGAGAGATAGAGGCGGCGTGCCCGCTCCAGCACTGGCAGGGCGATCTGGCCATTGGCCTCGCCGACATAGGTCATCAGCCAGTCCGGGATCGGCAGACGCCCGTCGGCCCCGGATGCCTGTACCGCCGCCGTGACCGACATGAACAGGCTCGCAAAGCCAAGGAGCAGGGATCTTTTAGGCACGGCGCATTCTCCCGGATAGTCTCTCGGCGCATTCGGCCGCCGAACGGTTTGATAGATCTGACCCACGCTCATCCATCAGGGTTGAAGAAGTCTTAACACCGCACTTCCAGTCTTGTCGCGACGATCTGAGAGTAGTCGCTGCCCATCGGATCGTTGAAGAACAGCGTGGTCAGCATTGCCTGGTTTTCGGCCAGAATCTGCTTTGAATCCGGCCGAACGACCTTTCGCGTGCAGCGGTTGAAACCGTCGCCGGATGTCTTCAGATCCGCGTCACTTCCGAAATCGAGCGCCGTGTAGAGCGACGGATCGTAAACGCCGAATACCATCAGGCCCTTCAGCGGTGTCCGTTCCGCGGGCTTCTGCGTGAACGACAGGATCAGCGATCCATCCTCATAGGCCGCGTGCATCACATCGGGCTCGGCGAGCTTGATGGCTTTGCCGTTGATGGTGATCTTGGTGTAATAGTCGTATTGCGCCAGTGACTTGCGCACCGTCTTTGCGACAGCCGTCAGTTCGGCAGGTTCAAGCTTCGAATTGCCGTTCTTGTCGAAATCCAGCAGCACAGAGGAAGAGAAGACCTCGTCGAAGCGCCAGGTGTCGCGCAATTCGCCGAGGCTGCCATCGGTGCCCGCTACTGCTTCGAACTTGGCATCGACGAAGATGTGTGGGTGGGCAAGCGCGCCCGTCGGCATCCCGCCCATGACAAGCAGGGTTGCAGCAGCAATTCGGCGTCGAAACGATCGGGAGCTCATAGGACGTGACTGCGCGGAGATTGTGCCCGATTTAAGTTGAACCGATCCCGATAACGGTCTGTTTTTTCTCGCCACGCTAACGGATGGCGGACACGGCTTCAGGAAACACTGTTCCATTGCCATGAGTCTTGGTAATGAGGCGCCCTATATCATTCAGCCGGCTCAATCAGGTGCTATCATGGACGAAAACAAATTCCTTTCACTGTGCAAGGGCGGAAAGTTCAAGGAAGCGCTGGCGCTGGCGATCGAAGGCGGCGAGAAGCAAAAATACACGCCCAGCCGCTTTTCCATGGACAAGAAGACCGGAAAGCCGATTTTCTATCGCGGTAACAAGCGCGTCGAGATGGATGATAACGGCGAGTGGCTGATCTCCAAGAACACGCAGGTTTGATGCGGGCCGCCGGAAGGCCGGTCACGTCGTAAGAACGACCGCCCCGCCAGCCAGACCCGCACCTGCCGCGGTCATCAGAAGGTTCTCTCCTGGCGCGAACGGCCGTCTGCTGTTCTCGACCGAGAGTGAAAGCGGTATGGTTGCAGCGGAAGAATTGCCATATTCGGCGATCGTGCTGACGGCCTTGCTTTCCTCGATCGCCAGATTGCGGCGGATGGCATCGGAAAGACGCGCATTCGCCTGATGCGGAATGAAGCGGTCGATGGCTGAGGCGGTCCCGACCGACTGGGCGACGGCTTGAAGCGACGTTCTTGTCATCAGATCGACGGCACGGGAGAAGACCTCGCGCCCGTCGCGCATCGACATCAGCACTTCGTCGCCCGGCGTCTGCCGCGTGAACGGTTTGGAGCTCCCGCCCGCCGGAATGCCGATCAGATCATAGCCGCTACCATCGGACGCCAGCGCGGCGGCCCTGAGGCCGCTTCTCCCATCGCTGCAGGGCGCGAGCACGACGGCTCCCGCGCCGTCGGCGAAAAGCACGGCGCTGGCGCGTTCGGCAGGATTGATCCGGCGGCTGAGAATGTTGGCAGCGACGACCAGCACCGGCCGCCCCTGGGCGCGCACGAAACCATCCGCCAGCGTCAGCGCATAAAGAAAGCCGGAACAGGCGCCGGCAAGGTCGATCGCACCGGAATTCTTGAGCCCGAGCTTGTGGGCCAGAAGCGGCGCAGACGGCGGCAACAGATGATCGGGCGTCGATGTCGCAAGCAGGGTGAGGGCCACATCGTCAGCTGCAAGACCGGAATTGCCGATCGCCATCCGGCCGGCTGCCGCGGAAAGGCCAGTCAGCGTGTCACCCTCGCTTGCCCAGTAGCGCGATCGGATGCCGGTGCGCCGTTCGATCCAGCCATCCTCCAGGCACAGCCGGTTTTCGATCTCCGCATTGTGGACAACGCGCGACGGGACGGCGTGGCCGAATCCTGCGAGCCTGGAGGAAAGAAGCGCCGTCACAACCCCACCTTTGCCAGCGCGAGCGAAGCCACCTCGTCGATGGCGTCATAGGCGGCAGCAAGGTCGGCCGCAGTCGTGCAATAGGGCGGCATCAGGTAGATGACATTGCCAAGCGGCCGCACGAGCAACCCGCGCTCGCGGAACAGCCGCCGCAGATGCGGGCCGGCCTCGGCAAGATAGCCGCCCACGGGGACCACCAGATCCAGGGCGGCGATCGTTCCGCATTGCCTGACGCCCGTAAATCGCGGGTCGTTTTCGAAGCGTTTCAGGTGGGCCGAATGCTGCGCGGCCAGCGCATCGATCCTTGCGTCGACAGGCTCGTCGCGCCAGATCTTCAGGTTGGCCACAGCCGCGGCACAGGCGATCGGGTTCGCCGTGTAGGAGCTCGAATGAAAGAAGGTCTTGCGCCGGTCTGAGGACAGATGCGCCTCGAAAATATCCGGCGTGCAGAGCGTTGCCGCCAGCGGCAGGGCCCCACCGGTCAGGCCTTTCGAGGTGCAGAGGATATCCGGGCTGACGCCTGCCTGCTCGCAGGCGACGCGGGTTCCAGTCCGGCCCCAGCCGGTCATCACCTCGTCGGCGATAAACAGCACGCCATACCGCCCGGCGATTTCCTTCAGAGAGGAGAGAACGCCGCTTGCATAGAATTTCATGCCGCCCGCGCCAAGCACTAGCGGCTCGATGAGAATGGCGGCGGTCCTTTCGGCGCGGCAGAAGCGTTCGAAAGCATCGAGCGTTTCCTGCTCGCGGCCGGCTTCGGGAAAAGGCAGGCGATCGACGCCGAAGAGCAGCGGTTCGAACGGGGCGTTGAAAACGCCGCGTTCTCCCGCCGACATCGTGCCGATCGTGTCGCCGTGATAGGCGTGTTCCATCACCACGATGCGGTCTCGCGCGATACCGCGATTGTGAAAGGTGCCAAGCGCCATCTTGATCGCGACTTCCACGGCGGTCGAGCCGCTGTCGGAATAGAAGACGTGCTGCAAACCGGGTGGAGCGAAGGCGAGCAAGCCTTCCGCCAGCGCTTCAGCTGGCTCGTGCGTGAATTCAGCAAAGATCACCTGGTCGTAGGCCTCCGTCGCCTCGCGGATCGCGGCCATGATGGCCGGGTGGCGATGGCCATGGGTGATGACCCACCAGGAAGAAATCGCATCCAGAATACGATTGCCATCCTCGTCGAAAAGATAGCTACCTTCTGTCTTTACGATGCGCTTCATCGCTGGTTCGAGGGCGTGCTGGGTGAACGGGTGCCAGACGGGAGAGGAGCTCATGCGTAGTTCTCCAGCATCACCCGCGTATTGAAATTCTCGTGAAATGCCTGGGCGAGGCTTTCACGCGTCAGATTGTCCAGCATCGGCAGCCGCCCGAGAATCTCGACCTGTCCGATGGTGGCGATCGTCGCCTGCGTGTCGGCGTTCTCGGGCCCGATGAAGGCGACGCCGCAAATCGGGATGGCGCGGCGGCGCAGCGCCTCGAGGGAGAGCAGTGTGTGATTGATGGTCCCAAGTGCGGTTCGTGCGCAGAGGATGACGGGAATGCGCCACTGCGCGAAGACCTCGGCAAAGACGGTGGTAGCCGCCAGCGGCACCAGCAAGCCGCCCGCGCCCTCGATGACCAGCGGCCCTTCGCTTTGCGGCGGTAGAAGCTTGCCTGTATCGATCTCAACCCCATCGAGGCGCGCGGAAAGATGCGGCGATAAGGGCGCTGTGAGACGATAGGCTTCAGGCAGGATATGGCCTGATGGCAGTCCGCTCAGTCGGGCGACGGTCTGGCTATCCGTCTCATCCTCAAGGCCGGACTGGACCGGTTTCCAGTAGCGGGCGCCGAGCGCACCGGCTAGACCTGCCGCAAAGACGGTCTTGCCAATGCCGGTATCCGTGCCGGAGACCACGAAACGCGGTGTCATCTATTGTTTTCCTCCATGACGGTGGCGAGGCCATCGATCATGCTGGCGATCTGGTCGCGGTCTGTATTGAGTGTGATCGACAGGCGCAGCCGCGCGGTGCCATCGCGTACCGTGGGCGGGCGAATGGCGCGGATGTCGAAACCATGATCCTGCAGGCAATCGGCAATTCGGACCGCCTGCGCATTGCCACGGATGATCACGGGCTGGATCTGCGATCCGCTCGGCTGGACGCCAAGCCGACTCTTCAGTTCGTCGCCGGCGAACGAAACCAGTTGCTGAAGGCTGATGCGCAGCTCCGGTTCATCCTCGACCATCCGCAGCGCCTCGCGCACGCCGGCCGCCATGAGCGGCGAGGGCGCCGTCGAATAAATGAAGGCGCGGGCGCGGTTGACGAGGTAGTCGGCAAGCGCCCGGGGAGCGGCAAGCAAAGCGCCGGAAACGCCGAGCGCCTTGCCGCAAGTATGAAGCGCCAGCACATTCTCCCGGCCCTCAAGCCCGGCCGCCAGCCCCCGTCCGCCTGGGCCGAGCACGCCGGTCGCGTGCGCCTCGTCGATGACAAGAAAGCCGTCGTGACGTTCGGCAATGTCAGCAAATGCCGCGAGCGGTGCGCGGTCGCCATCCATGGAGTAGAGGCTTTCGACGGCAACCCAGGGATGGCCCCGGCCACCCTGCTTGCGCCATTTCCCGATCGCGTCGTCGAAAGCATCGGCATCGTTGTGAGCGACGGCGGTCGAGGCCGCCTTGCTGGCTTCGATGCCTTCATGCGCGCTCGCATGGATCAGCGCATCATGGACGATCAGATCCTCACGCTTCGGAAGCGTCGAGAAAAGCGCGGAATTGGCGGCATAGCCGCTGCCAAAATAGAGCACGCGCTCCGCCCCGAAGAAGGCTGCTGCTTCGGTCTCCAGCGCCTCGTGTTCGGGATGATTGCCGCGCAGCAGCCGAGATCCCCCGGCGCCAACCGGAACGCCCCGCTCCATCGCCGCGGCGATAGCCGCCTTGAGACGTGGCGCACAGGCCAGAGCGAGAAAGTCGTTGGAGGTGAAATCGGCGCCGCGCTGCGGGGCCAGATGGCGCAGGCGTGTCTTTCGCTGCAGGCCATCCAGTGTCGCAATATAGCCGGCGAGTATCGCTGCGGTCACAGCGCCGGCTCCAGTTGCATTGGTGACAGGCCGAGGCGTCGGAAAAGCGCCGTGTCGTGGTCTTCGCCGGGATTATCCGTCGTCAGCAGCGTATCGCCGACGAAGATCGAGTTGGCGCCGGCGAAGAAACAGAGCGCCTGCATTTCGTCGCTCATTTCCGTCCGTCCAGCCGAGAGCCGCAGGTGGGATGTCGGCATCAGAATGCGCGCGAGCGCGATCGTCCGGATGAAATCGATCGGATCGACAGGGGTGGCATGTTCCAGCTTGGAGCCCGGGATGGCGATCAGCTGATTGATCGGAACGCTCTCCGGCGCCACCGGCAGGTTTGCGAGCGCCAGCAGCATGGAGATCCGGTCATCGACCGTTTCGCCCATCCCCAGGATGCCTCCAGCACAGACCTTGATGCCGGCAGCCCGCACAGTCTCCAGCGTATCGAGCCGGTCTTCGAAGCTCCGTGTGGTGATGATTTCGGAGTAGAAGCGCTCGGACGTATCGATGTTGTGATTGTAGTAGTCGAGGCCCGCTTCCGCGAGCCTGTCTGCCTGCGTGGCCGAGAGCATGCCGAGTGTCATGCAGCTTTCCATGCCAAGTGCCTTCACGCCCTCGACCATGGCGGTCAGTGCGTCCAGATCGCGATCCTTCGGGCTGCGCCAGGCGGCCCCCATGCAATAGCGAGTCGCCCCGGCATCCCTTGCCTTGCGCGCCTCTGCGAGAACGCGCTCGACTTCCATCAGCTTCGACGCCTTCAGCCCGGTCGGATTGTGCGCCGACTGACTGCAGTATCCGCAATCCTCCGCACATCCCCCCGTCTTGATCGAGAGGAGCCGGCTCATCTGCACGGCATTGGGATCGAAATTGGCGCGATGAACGGTTTGCGCCCGGAAGAGCAGATCATTGAAAGGTAAATTATAGATAATATTTGCGTCGTCTAACGTTTTGGTCGGTTTGCGCGGAGCGTGGCGTGCTTCAAAGTCGGTATTCCGAACGATTTCTGGCATTCTTCTCGCCTCAAGATTCAAATTATGGATAGAAAATATATTTTATCGATAATTTGGCAAGCCGTAATTCCGGAGTGTGATTTCTGGCCGGTTGAGACGGAAGCTTGCCCGCTGGCTTACTATCGTTAGCGCGGCTGCAGCCCCGCGGAACCCGAGTTGTTGCGGCGGCCGGTGGCACGCGTTAGTGATGTCGTCATGCTGGATAAAGTCGATGAGCGCCTCGGCGCGCGGGTGCGTATTGAACGGGAAATTCGCGGCTGGTCGCTGACCGAGCTCGCGAAGCGTTCGGGTGTTTCCCGCGCGATGATCCACAAGGTCGAGCGCGGCGAGGCAAGCCCGACGGCAATGCTGCTGGCGCGGCTTTCTGGCGCTTTCGAGATCAGCATGTCGACACTGATGGTGCGTGCCGAGATGCAGGAAGGGCTGTTGCTGCGCAAGGACGACCAGCCGGTCTGGATCGATCCCGTTACCGGTTATGCGCGCCGCCACGTCTCGCCGCGATCGGCGACGCCGATCGATGTGATCGATGTCGATTTCCCGCCGGGCAAGGAATCGGGCTTTCCCGCCTCGTCCTATGCCAATCGCAAGCACCTCGTCTGGGTGTTGGCGGGCGAACTTGTCTTCATTGAAGGCGGCGTCCGCCATGAGATGCGGGAAGGGGATTGCCTCGAACTCGGCCCGCCCAACGACTGCATCTTCCGGAACGAAACGACCGAACCCTGCCGTTATGCGGTGATCGTTCTTCGTGAGGCCTGACCGAGCGGATCGTGCTACTATAGTGGTACGATCAGCATAGCGGAAAACGACGCCTGCTGCACTGGACAGCTTGCAGCGCCGGCTTCCTTCAGTCCCGTGTGCACGGAAATGCCGCCTTGACACAGATCGAATGTCCATCATATTGGCATCAATGATCCACGATAGTGGACAACTGCGTGCCGTGAGCAAGATAGGGAATCGATGATGCCTCGCCAGATCCATCTGAATGCCTTCGATATGGTCTGCCCGGGCCACATCCAGCAGGGCATGTGGACGCATCCGCGGGACCAGTCCGACCGCGTCAACGATCTGCAATATTGGATGGAATACGCGAAGAAGCTCGAATCCGGTCTGTTCGACAGCATCTTCTTTGCCGATGTCCTCGGTGTGTATGACGTCTATGGCGGCAGTCCGGATGCGGCGGTGCGCGGCGGGGTGCAGATCCCCGCCAATGATCCGACAATCGTCATTCCGGCTATGGCGGCGGTCACCAGGCATCTCGGTTTCGGCGTTACCTGCAATCTCACCTATGAGCAGCCGTTTCTGTTCGCCCGGCGGATGTCGACGCTCGATCACATGACCGGCGGCCGCATCGGCTGGAACATCGTCACCGGCTATCTCGACAGCGCCGCCCGCGCCATCGGCCTCAAGGGGCAGACCGCGCATGACGACCGCTATGATCTTGCCGACGAATATATGTCGCTGGTCTACAAGCTCTGGGAAGGATCCTGGGACGAAGACGCTGTTATCGCCGATCGCCGGAATGCGATGTTTGCCGATCCGTCAAAGGTTCGCGTGATCCACCACGAAGGACCGCAATACAAGGTCGATGCGATGCATCTCTGCTCGCCGTCGCCGCAGCGCACGCCGGTGCTTTACCAGGCGGGGTCTTCGCCGCGCGGGCGCGAATTTGCAGCGACCCATGCGGAATGCGTCTTCGTCAACGGCCAGAAGAAAGAGGATGTCCGCGGTATCACCGCCGACATCAAGGCGCGGGCGCAAGCGAAAGGCCGGTCGGCCGAGGACGTCAAGGTGTTCCTGGGCGCTAGCCTCGTTCTCGGCAGGACCAATGTCGAAGCGAGGGAAAAGTTCGAGGAATACAAGCGCTACGTCAGTTCCGAAGCGGCGCTGGTGCATGCGGCCGCATCGCTCGGTATCGATTTTTCGAAATACGATATCGACGAGCCGATCGAGACGGGCAAGAGCCAGGCGATCGTCTCCAATGTCGAGATCATCAATAAGGCGGCGGGTCCGCAATGGACGCGCCGCAAGCTTCTCGAGCAGATGGTGCTCGGCAGCCGCCAGACCCCGTGGGTCGGTTCAGCCGAAGAGATTGCAGATATGCTGATCGGCTGGAGCGGCGAGACCGGCGTGGCGGGCTTCAATCTGTCGCGTACCGTTGCGCCTGAGAGCATCGAGGATGTCATCGATCTGCTGATCCCGTTTCTTCAGGAGAAGGGCGTCTACAAGACGTCATACGCAGAAGGAACCTACCGCGAGAAGCTGTTCGGCACGGCACGCCTGCCATCGACCCATTCGGCCGCGCAATATCGCGGCGGAGCCGGCTCCCGGTAGCAGCTCTCAGCATCATCAGGAAGGATTGAACGTGGTCGATAAAACTGCGTATCGCGATGCCATGGCCGGGCTTGCGGCTGCGGTGAATATCATCACCTCGGATGGAGCCGCAGGCCCTGCGGGCTGCACTGTATCGGCGGTCTGTTCGGTGACCGACGAGCCGCCGACGCTGCTGGTCTGCATCAACCGCTCCAGCGCCAATAACGAGATCATCCGCCGGAACGGCAATCTCTGCGTCAATATTGTTTCCGCCGAGCAGAAAGAGATCGCGATGCAATTCGCGACGAAGGGATTATCGGTCAGCGAGCGCCTTGCCAGTGCCAACTGGAGCACACTTGAAACCGGAGCGCTGGTGCTTGATGGCGCAGTCTCCGCCATCGATTGCGAGGTCGATTCTGTTTCGGAGGTCGGCACTCATACGGTTTTCTATTGCCGTGTGAAGGCGGTCCGCAATCAGCCGGGCCGCGATGGATTGATCTATTTCGGACGCGATTTTCATCGGGTGGCGACCAGGCCGGTCAATGCGGCCGGACCTGCGGCCTGACACGATGCGCGGGCTAGTGACATCTGCCGCGGGCAATCCGTCGGCCAAGCCAGCCGGGCGCAAGGCCGTTTCGCTGGCGATCATCCTCGCGGCGCAGGTGGCGGCGATGAGCGTGTGGTTTTCGTCGAGCGCGGCAATCGCCAGCATCAAGCAGCAATATGCGATCGGCGCCTCGCAGGAGGCAATGCTGACCACGGCCGTGCAGATCGGCTTCGTGGCCGGAACGGTCGTGTCGGCGCTTCTGTCGCTGGCCGACCGTTTCGATCCGCGGCGGCTGTTTGCGCTGTGCGCCGCCGTCGCCGCTGTCGCCACGGCGTGTCTCATCTTCATGCCGCCTGTCGGCGCCGGCGTGATAGCGCTGCGTTTCCTTACCGGCATCTGCATGGCGGGCGTCTACCCGGTCGGCATGCGCATGGCGGCGACCTGGGCAAACCGCGATCTCGGCCTCCTGATCGGTCTTTTGGTCGGCGCTCTGACGCTTGGCTCAGCCAGCCCGCATCTTCTGGCGGCGATTGGCGATGTCGAATGGCGTGCGATCTACGGCGTGGCTTCGGCATCGGCGCTTGTCGCCGCTCTGCTGATCACCTTCGCCAAGCTTGGACCCAACATCCGCCGTGCGCCATCGGTCGATCTATCGAAGATCGCCGAAAGCTGGCGCCGGAGGTCGTTGCGGCGCGTGAACCTCGGCTATCTCGGGCATGTGTGGGAGCTCTATGCCATGTGGGCCTGGCTGCCGGTCTTCCTGCATCAGTCGTTTGCGGCGCGCGGTCTTCAGAACGCCGACACCAAGGCGGCCTGGCTGACCTTCGCCACCATCGCTGCCGGGGCGGCCGGCTCCTGGCTGGGCGGGATCGTCGCCGACAGGCGGGGCCGGACTTTCGTGACAACAACCGCGATGAGTGCCAGCGGCATATGCGCGCTACTGATCGGCTGGCTCTACTCCGCGCCACTGTTCCTGCTGATGCCGGTCGCGATCATCTGGGGCATCACCGTGATTGCCGACTCCGCCCAGTTTTCGGCCTCGGTCGCGGAGCTTGCGGAGCCCGGCTCAGTCGGGACATTGCTGACGGCGCAGACATGCGCGGGCTTTCTGCTCACGATGGTCAGCATTCACCTCGTTCCCGAGGTCCGGGCGCTGCTCGGCTGGCCGGGCGCCTTCACGATGCTTGCGCTGGGTCCCTTCGCGGGATGTGCCGCGATGTTGAGGTTGCGGCGCGAGCCGGAAGCACGGCTTCTGGCCGGCGGCAGGCGTTAGCCGGGCTGCAAGCCGCAGCCGTTTTCGATTGGAAACATCCGCAGAGACGATCCGCCCGGTTGCCAAAAAGCCATAATTGTTCCACCTACATCGGTCATTGATACGCGGCACCAAGAATTGGAACAGAGCTGAATGCGCATACAATACGGTTTATTCGGATTATTCCTTGCAATCGCGCCGTCCGCATATGCCCTGGAAGCTGCATCGCCGCCTGTATTGGAGCCGCTGAAGCAGCAGGCCCAGGCTGCGCAAATGAGCGCGCAATTTCTGACCCGTTACAGCTACAGGCCCGTCGCACTCGATGATGCGCTGTCGGCCAAGATCATGGATCACTTCATCAAGTCGCTGGATCCGGACCGGATGATCTTCCTGAAGGCAGACATCGACAAGTTCATGGCCGACAAGAGCAAGATCGACGACGCCATCGAGAAGCAGAACCTGCAGATCCCGTTCACGATCTTCAACGTCTATGAGCAGCGCGTCGTCGATCGCATGAATTATTCGCGCGGCCTGCTGAAGCAGGGATTCGATTTCAGCGTGAAGGAAGACTATTCCGTGCTGCGCGACAACGCCCCGTGGCCGCAGTCCGAAGCCGAGTCCGACGATCTCTGGCGCAAGCGCGTCAAGAGCGACTGGCTGCGGCTGAAGCTTGGCGGCAAGGCGGACGATGCCATTCGCGATACGCTCGACAAGCGCTATGAAAACGCTCTGGAGCGCGCCTACAAATACAAGAGCGACGATGTCTTCCAGTCGTTCATGGACGCCTATACCAATTCCGTCGATCCGCACACGGACTATTTCGGCGCCTCGGCCTCTGCCGATTTCGACATTTCGATGAAGCTGTCTCTGGTCGGCATCGGCGCGGTCCTGCAGGAACGCGACGACTACACGACGATCCGCGAACTCGTGCCCGGCGGCCCGGCGCAGCTCTCCGGCAAGCTCGCCGTCGGCGACCGCATCATCGGCGTCGGCCAGGGCGAGAATGGCGCGATCAAGGAAGTGCTCGGCACGCGTCTCGACGAAGTCGTGCAGATGATCCGCGGTGAGAAGGACTCCGTCGTGCGTCTCGACATTCTGCCCGCAGAAGCCAGTGCCGACGGCAGCCATCACATCATCAGCCTGGTGCGCGACAAGATCAGCCTCGAAAAACAGGCGGCCCGCAAGGATATCCTCTCGGTCAAGGACGGCGATGCCACGCGCAAGATCGGCGTGATTACCCTGCCGGCATTCTACGAGGATTTCGAGGCGCGTCGGAAGGGCGACCAGGACTACAAGAGCGCCAGCCGCGATGTCGCCAAGCTGCTCGAAGAACTGAAGCAGGACAATGTCGACAGCGTTCTGATCGATATCCGCAACAATGGCGGCGGCTCGCTCTCCGAGGCGATCGACCTGACCGGCCTCTTCATAGGCAATGGCCCGGTCGTTCAGCAGCGCGGCACGGATGGCAAGGTCGTGGTCCAGAGCGCCGATTTCCAGGAGCCCCTGTGGACTGGTCCGGTGGGCGTGCTCATCAACCGCGGCTCGGCTTCGGCATCGGAGATTTTCGCCGCGGCGATCCAGGATTACGGACGCGGCGTGATCATCGGAGAGCCGAGCTTCGGCAAGGGCACCGTCCAGACCGTCGTCGATCTCGACGAGATGGCGCATAACAGCAAACCCAAATTCGGCGAGCTGAAGGTGACGATCGCCCAGTTCTTCCGCGTCAACGGCGGGACGACGCAGCTGCGCGGCGTGACCCCGGATATCGCCTTCCCGGGTCTTTCCGACCCGAAAACCTTCGGCGAGACGAGCTATGATAACGCCCTGCCATGGACGGAAATCAAGCCTGCAAAATATAAGCCTTTCGGCGACATCAAAAGTGTGCTGCCACAGCTGCAGAGCCGCCATGATGCACGCGTCAAGACCGATCCGGGCTACCAGAGTCTGATTGAGGACATTGCCGACCTGAAGGCGCAGCGCGACAAGGGGCTTATCTCCCTCAACGAGGCCGAGCGCCGCAAGGAACAGGCCGCCCGCGAGGCGCGCCTGAAGGCGCGCGCCGATGTCAGCGGCGAAGACACGGGTCCGGATGACGGCCTGCAGTCAAACGAGCGCAGCCTCAGTGCGGATATTGCGATCGAGAATGCCCGCAAGAAGGCGAAGGACGTGCTGCTCGACGAAGCCGGCGCTATTCTTGCCGACGAGACGGCCCTGAAATAGGCCTTTCAGGGGCCGAAGAAACAATCGCGGGCGCGGCGAAAGCCGCTGCCCGCGCCTGTTATTTCCACTCCCACAGTTTCTTCGAACTGTGCGGGCGCGCTGAGACGATCGCGGCAGGATTGCCGGCGGCTGTCACATAGCGGGCAGCGTCTTCGGCATCGTTGACGCCGGCAAAGATCATCTTCATCGATTTCTTGGAGGCCGCACCTTTCGCCCGGTGCTCGAAGCTGATCACCGCATGAGGATATTCCTCATTGAGGCTGATCATCGGATCGCCCGTCAGCGCGATGTGTTCCTGCATCGCCAGGAATGACAGGACACGATCCCTGGCCATGTCGGGCGCAATCGGCTTGTTGCCTGCCGGCGTTCGGGCATGGGCCATGGTGTCGATCTGGCCCTTGCGCTTGCGCGTCTCGTAAACCAGTAGGTTCGCCCCCATCGCCAGTTCGGCGTGGAGATCGAAGGTCTGGTACCGGTCGCTATTGCCATGCAGATCGTCCAGGGCTGCCTTCAGATCCTGGATGTAATCGGTGTATCGCGATGCTGTCATGGGTCGTCCGCCTTCGATATCTGACCGCGCAATCGCATAGCGCCATCAGGCATGCAATAGGCGATGTCGATCAGGCAGGTGACAGACCGCTTCTCCTGGCGCCCGCCTATTGCGGGAACAGGAACGTTATCCCGGCGCGGAAGCCCCAGCCGTTCGGTCCGTTCTCGGGCGCTTCGGCCCAGTAGCGGGCACCGACCTGGAAGCTCACCGGTTGTTCGCCGAACTTCAGGAGCTTTGCCACCGAAAAATTGATCGGCACGGCCCACTGGTCGTTCTTCCAGTATAGGTGTTTTCGGTGTTAAGCGAGAAAGTCCAGGCGTCAGGGGTGGTGTAGGATATGAAGGGCTGCAGGAAGGTGGAGCTGATATCAGGGCGATCGCTGTTGCCTGCGACGGACCAGATGTGATTGGCGAGCGCGCCGTAGGTCCAGGGGCCATCCTGCTTCAGGACGACGGCGGTCGGGCCGAGCCCCCACTTGCCGCTGCCGAGCATCGTGTCCGTTGCGGTCGGTAGCAGGAAGACCGGGCCGGCGCCCCAGACGATGCCGCCCGGTCCCGGTTCCTTCGGCGAAACGAAGAAGCTTTGGGCTCTGGCTTCATGCGTTGGTCTCCGATTGGGATCTGCACTTCGCCGCAAGTTTCAGAACCGGATCGTCATGCCGATGATCGGGCCGTGCTGGATCATGTCGTAGGTGAAGCCGTCACTGCTGTAATCGACGCCCTGGGCGCGGTATCCGAGCACGGCTGACATGGTGTCGTTGAACTTGTAGCCGAGGCCGGCCAGCACATCCCAGTCGAGGTCGGCGCCGCCCGCACCAATCATCGCCCAGCTGTCATGTAGACATTGTCAGTGAAGGAATAGCTGCCCTTGAAACCAACAAGACCATCAACCCAGTTGGCGCTGTCGGTTCCCTCGAGATTACCGATCAGGCCGCCACTCAGGCGGATGGTGGTTTCGGCATGCCAGAAACGGGCGCCCGCCAGAATGTCGAGGCGCGCCTGCGGGTCTTCGTAGATCGTGTAGGCGGCACCCAGCAGCGCCGTGAAGGTCACAGTCTTCAGATCAACGTCGTCGGCGATGATGCCGCGCGGCGTGGCGGAGTCGGTGGTCACCCTGGCATAGCTGATATCGGTGAAGATGCTGAATCGGTCGTAGCGGGCATCGCCTGCTCCCATGAACGCGAAATCCAGGGTCGAGATGATGTCGCCGAAATCCTGGCTGACATCCACGGTCGGCAAGCCGAACACCTGGCTTTCTCCATCGAGACCGGCAGTCCAGAAATAGGGAGAGAACGAGAAACTCCAGCCGTCGGGCCGCTCGGGGGATGGTTGCGGCGCTGTTACCGGCAAGCAGATCGGCAGCACCCGCAGGCGCGGCGAAGGCGGCCAGTGCCGCAACACCAATGATAAATCGAATCTTGCTGTGCATGTGTCGTCCCCTCGGCCTTGGCCCTTGTCACACTTCTGCTGCCGCAGCTGCTTTCGCCTGCTGCGCCTTGATGGTGGCGGCGGCCGCGGCCGCTCCACCCTCTCGCTCGTCGCCACCGACATTGACGGTCGGCTGCGCGAATTCGATGCCATTTGCCCTGAAGGCTTCCCGGATCCGCAGTTGCGCCTTGCGGCGTATGTAGGTCTCAATGCCTGGTACCGTGGTCATGCCGAAGCCCAGCACGATGCCGTAGTCGCCGAATTCCTCGACGCCCTTCATCTTCAGGGGTTCGATGAAGAGCGGTCCGAGTTCGGGATCTTCGAGCAGTTCGGCGCCGATCTTCTTGGTCAGCTTGCGGGCCTTTTCGACATCGGTGTCGAAGCCGACAGAAATCCGGAACTTGTCGATCACCCAGTCCCGGCTCATGTTTTCGACCGCGCCGAGCTCGCCGAACGGGACGGTGAACACGGGGCCGCGGTAATGCCTGAGCCGGACCGATCGCAGGCTGAAGCCCTCGACCGTTCCCTTGTAGTTCTTGGCCTGAATGTATTCGCCGACGCGGAAGGCATCGTCGAGCATGTAGAAGACGCCGCTGATGATGTCCTTGACCAGCGTCTGCGATCCGAAGCCGAGTGCCACGCCGAAGATGCCTGCACCGGCGATCAGCGGCCCATCTCCACGCCAAGCTGGGCGAGGATGATCAACGCCGCCATGACGGCAAAGGCGGTCCAGGCCGTCGTCTGGGGCATGCCTGCCGTGAACTACGATCTGATGCGGCAGGAGATGCTGAACAAGACACCGGGCAAGGTCGGCCAGGTCATCTATTGGGGCAAACCGCTCGACTGGAAGAACCAGACGCTGACGCCAAATCCCGATGCGCTTTACTTTATGGCGTTCTTCGACACGAAGGACGGGCCTGTCGTTCTCGATCTTCCTGCAGCAGAGGCGAAGGGTTTCTTCAACGGCAATATTGTCACGGTCTGGCAGCAGCCGCTTGAAGATGCCGGTCTGCTCGGCGCGGACAAGGGAAAGGGAGGAAAATTCCTCATCCTGCCGCCTGATTACAAGGAAACACCGCCTGACGGATACATCCCGCTGAAATCCAATGTCTACGGCAGCTATATACTGTTCCGCTCCAATATGGCGAGCCATGACGCTGCCGATGTTCAGGCCTCCATCGAATATGGAAAAAAGATGAAGGTCTATCCGCTCTCGGCAGCGGCCAATCCCCCTCAGACCGTGTTCAGCGATGTGAAGGACATCGTTTTCGATTCGACGATCCAATGGGACGCGCGCTTCTTCGACAATCTCAATCGCGTCGTCCAGGAGGAGCCGTGGATCGCGCGTGACCGGGTCATGATCGATCAGCTAAAGTCGCTCGGCATCGAGAAAGGCAAGCCCTTCAAGCCGGATAGTCACCTCAAATCGTTGCTGGCAAAGGCCATGAAGGAAGCGCAAGTCCTGCTTCAAGCAAAATACGATGACGGTTTTGCGCCGTTTTTCAGCGAGACCAGCCGTTGGACCTTTCCAGGCTATGCCGACGTCGTCACGGCCGCCCAAAAGGATTTCGACGATGCGGATTCCTATCCTGTCGATCATCGCGGGGTGATCTACACGATGGCCTACATCGGCATCAAAAGACTGGGCGCCGGTCAGTTCTACTCGATCTCCATCCGCGACAATGACGGCCGCGCCTTCGACGGGCGCCACACCTGCAAACTGAACGTGCCGGCGAATGTGCCTGTTCAGCAATATTGGTCGGTGACCGCCTATGACCGCAAAACCCATGCGCTGATCAAGAACGTTTCGCGCGCCAGCCGATCCTCGCAGATTCCGGATCTCGCAAAGAATGCCGATGGTTCCATTGATCTGTATTTCGGGCCAAAGCCGCCGAAGGGCAAGGATGCCAATTGGGTCCCCACCGATCCGAAGCGGCGCTTTGAGTTGATGTTCCGCGCCTATGGGCCAACCAAGGATTTCTTCGACAAGAAATGGGTACTGTCCGATGCCGTCAGACTTCAGTAGGCCGCCGCCCGACCTTCTTGCCGTAGCGGGCCCGTTCACATCGGGCTTAGCGTCTGCTCCAATGCGTCCAGAAACTGATCGGCATGATCGCGGGTGAAGACCAGCGGCGGGCGGATCTTCAGGACGTTGGCGTCAGGGCCGCTGGCGCTGATCAGCACCTGTCTCTCCCGGAGGCCATTGACGATGCGCCCTGCAAGCGATGCCGACGGCCTGCCGTTCTCGACGATATCGGCCCCGATGAAGAGCCCTGCACCGCGGATATCGCCGATCCCCGGAAAGCGGGTCTTCAGCGCTTCGAGTCCGCGCAGGAAGTGGGTGCCGACGTCGCGGGTATGGGCAATGAGATCCTGATCCTTGATGAAACGCAGCACGGCCATGCCTGCGGCGGCGGCGACAGGATTGCCGCCGAATGTGTTGAAGTAGCGCGAATTCTTGCCGAATTCGGCGATGACCTCGGGTCTGGCGATCAGTCCGGCGACGGGATAGCCGTTGCCCATCGGCTTGCCCGTCGTGACCAGATCGGGCACGACGCCGTGGCACTGGAACCCCCACATCGCCTCGCCTGTTCGCCCGAAGCCAGGTTGCACTTCATCGGCGACGAAAATGCCGCCCGCCGTCCGGATCGCCTCGACAGCCAGCTTGAGGAAGCCGGTATGGCCGGGGATGACACCGTCGCTGGAGAAGATCGTATCGACGATCAGCATCGCCGGCTTGATGCCATGGCGTTTGAGATCGGCAATTGCGGCCTTCACGCCAACGGCAAAGGCGGCCTCCATCTGTTCAGGCGGAAGCGAAGGATCGGGTGCGGCGACGGTGCGCACATGCGTTCCGAGATCGACATTGGGGCCGAGCGAGGGTGAGAAGGCGGCAACTGTTGCCGTGACGCCGTGATAGGCATGCGCCGTTACGATGATGCCGGTTCCGCCGGTATAGCTGCGGGCGATCCGCACGGCCAGATCGTTGGCCTCGCTGCCGGTGCAGGTGAACATGACCTGGCTGAGTTCATCCGGGCATGTCGCGGTGAGAGCCTCGGCGTAGTCGAGGATGTTTTCGTGCAGGTAGCGCGTATGCGTGTTCAGCGTTTCGGCCTGGCGGGCGATCGCCTCCAGCACCGCCGGATTGCCGTGGCCGATGGAGGCAACGTTGTTATAGGCGTCGAGATAGGCGCGTCCTTCTGCGTCGTAGAGCCAGACGCCTTCGCCGCGTACGAAATGCAGGGGCCGTTCGTAAAACAGCCGGTAGGCCGGTCCGAGTACGCGTTCGCGCCGCTTGATCATCGATTGCTCGGCAGCGCTCAGGCGCTCGAAATCGCCGGCTCCGAATGCGTTGGCCATGGTCATGCTGAGTCTCCGATAGTCTGCCGGAAGAAGGCGGCAAGCGCTTCGTCGCTATGATCCGCCAGGCGAATGAGCCCGGCAAGGGCTGCCGGGTGGTTGCGCAGGATGTAGTCGCGGTTTTCAGGGTAGAGGCTGGCACGCCATTCCGGGATGAGAACGGTCATCGCCAGCCGCGTCCGCAGAAGACAGGGCAGTGCCGAAAGCTCGTCTGCGGAGAGCGGGCGGACCGCATGATAGGCCTGAAGCATCGCAACGATAGCCTCCATCCCGTCGTCACCGCCCGCCTGATAGGACAGCGCCACGGCGAGATCGTTGACCAGCGGCGCCTCGACGAGATCGCCGAAGTCGATGACCCCGGTGATCTCCGCAGGGTCGTCTGCCGCTACGAGAATGTTGTGCGGATTGAAATCGTTGTGGATCACTTGCCGTGGGAGCGCGGAAAATCCGTTGGAAGCGAGACGCTCGAAGCCGTCGAGCGCTGAAACGACGAGGCTGCGCCGCTCTTCGCCAACGTGAGAGGTGAGGGGCCGCAAAGCGGCGCCGTTGCAGATGTCCCAAAGCAGGTTCTGCAGCAGCGGCTCAGGTCTGAAATCCGCCAGAGCCTGACCGAGCTGCGCCAGGCTGCGCCCCAGCGCCTGTATCTGCGGCACGGAGCGCGGTGCCTTGTAGAGCTGAACGCCATCCAGAAATGTCAGCATACGCACAAAGCGCTGCTCGCTTCCGAAACCCAGCTTGAGGAGAAAATTGCCGTTATAGGCCGGGATCGGCTTGGGGAGGGGAAGCGCCAGCGGTTTGCGCTCGAGGTGGCGCAAGGCATCGGTCTGGAAGGTCAGCACATCGGCGCGCTCGGCCGTATTGGCGATCTTCAGGATCGCGCGCTGGCCATGCGCGGCCTGGATCAGGAAGGTCTCGTCGCGCTCGCTTGAGAGTACCGAAGCGCGGCCGGCAATGCAGAAATACTGGGCGGCAATGGCTTCGACGCGCGCAAGCGGCGTCCTCTCCAGTTTTGCCGTCAGGGCGTCGTTGGTATCGGGCTCGGAGGTTTGGGTCATCAAGCTGGCCTTTATTGACACCGGGTCACGGACGATGTTTGAAATTCGATGCTGCGCGATTTGAATGATGCGTTGCACGCAACCGGCCAATGTCGGATGAAAGAGAAGCAATGCCGCCAGCCACCATTCCGCCGCTTACCGAAAGCTCCCGCTCCGTTCTGCGCGTCGTTGCGTCTTCCGGCCCGATCACCCGGCCGCGGCTCGGCGCGATGCTCAATCTTTCCAAGCCGACGATGACCGCGGTGATGAACGAGCTCGGTGCATTGGGGCTGGTGGCGCCGATCGGTTCGCAGCAGGGGGCGATGGGCCGTTCGGCCACGGTTTATGCCCTGGGGCCGGAAGCCGGTTATGTGCTCGGGATCGATGTCGGTGTCGCGCAGGTGCGCGCTGTCGCGCAGGGGCTCGACGGAACGCCGCTTGCGACTGCCGAACTCAAAATCGCCAAGCAGCAGCGCGCCACGACGGAAGAGGTGGCCGAGATCGTCGACGAAGCGGCGCGAACCGCGATCCTGGCGGTCGGCAAGCGCAGCAAGAACCTGCGCAGCATCGCCGTTGCCGTTCCACGCATCGTCTCGCGCAACCGGCTGGGGCTGAGTCGCCGCAAGGGGCCGGAAGCGGTTCTGCAGCGGTTGCGGCAATCCGTCGAAGCGCCGATCCTGCTGGAGAACAACGTCAACTGCGCGGCCTTCGGCGAGCTTCGCGCCGGCGCGGCGCAGGGCCGCGAAATCTTTCTGTTTCTGCAGATCGGCGTACGCATCGGCCTCGGTATCGTCATCGGCGGCAAGCTTTTCCGCGGCTTCAATGGTGCCGCGGGCGAAGCCGGCCGCCTGCCGTTTCCGTGGTCGGCCGGACATGTGCCGGAGCGCGAGGGCCTGGAACATCATTTGGGCTCCGATGCGCTGATGGAACGTTGCATCGCCGGATGGCCCACCACCGCTGGGGAGCCGCCGGTGACGGCACGTGAACTCTTCGACCGGGCGCATGCGGGCGAAAAAGAAGCTCTGCTCTGGGTCAACAGACATGGGGCCGATATCGGGAGAATGGTCGCTGGCTGCATCGGCTTCTTCGATCCGGGTCTCGTTGTTCTGGGCGGCGGCGTCGGTCAGAATCCGCTGATGCTCGATGAGGTCCGTCATGTCGCCCGCGACCTGACCTGGGCGACGGAGATTGCGGTGAGCAGCCTCGGCGTCAATGGCACCGTTCTCGGGGCTACCCGGCTTGCCGCCGACTATGCGCTGGCCGATATTCTCGGCGAAGCGCCGGATGCAACGCTGGTGCTGCCCGCCGGCCCGGCCCCGGACGAGGGGCCGGAAGCGTCTTTCGGCTGATCTTACACTTCCGTCGGCGACCACGGCTTCAGCTTGGTATCGGTCTGGCGATAGCGGAAGGTGATGTTCGTCAGCCCGGCGGCGTCCTGCATGTCGCCTGTTATCATCTGCAGGGCGACGATCTCGATGATCGCATCGGCGATCGGGTGATTGAGGCCGGGCACGGCGATCACCACCAGATTGTCACGCTGGGCAATGTCGCGGCGGTTGGTGATCAGAACCGAGGGGCAGCCGAAGCCCGCCATGTCCTCGGCAATCTTCGTCTCCCGGCCGTTGCCGAAAGCGATGACGCCGGTTCTCCGGTCCTGCGATTCCATCGGCCCGTGCAGATAGTTCATCGTGTCCCATCCGGCGGCGGGAATACGCACGGCCTCGCGGATCAGCATCGCACCTTCGCCGGCATTGGCATAGCCGGTGCCGCCGCCGACGAGATCGATCGAGCTGCAGGCGCCGAGCATTTTTGCGGCTTCGGACGCTTGCCCCGCGGCGGATTGCAATGTCTTCGAAACAGCGGCTGGCAGGCGGTTCCACTCGGGAGAAGAGCGTCCGCCCGCCAGCCTCTCACAGAGCAGCCCGATGGCGAGCAGCATGCCGGTATAGCCCGTCGAGCTCGCGCCATTGTCGGAACCGGACCCCGTCGGAAGGACGGCGCCGGTGAGTTCGGCAAGCGGGTTCTCGCTGCCTCTGCAGATCGCAATCTTCGGCGTGGCAGGCCTGAGCCGCATCACGTCCGAGATTTCACGGCTCTGACCCGATGCCGACAGGGCCACGAAGGCGCCGGCGGCGCTGTCCAGCGCTTCGTAGAGATCGGTCGGGCAATAGGGAAAGGATGGGATGCCCAGCGCGCGAAGGTAGACGGCGCCCGCCATGGCGGCCTGATAGCTGGCGCCGATCCCGGCAAAGCCCACCGTCTTGCCGGCGAAGCCGCTGATATCCAGCCTGGCGAGTGCCTCGCGCACGACGCTCAGGCCTTCCGCCAGGCTTTCCGGCTGGCGGGCAACCGCGTTTCTGTAACCAATGCGTTCCATTTGCGCTTCCTCTGTCTATGCAATCGGTTCAGCCGAGCAGGCGGCGCGCAAGCGCCAGTGCGCCATTGACCGGGGCCGCGCGCAGCAGGGTGATTTCGCTCTTCGGAGAGACCTCCGCCATCGCCCGGCGAAAGGCCTCGAACAGGCTCGGCTGCTCAACAACGACACCGCCGCCGATGACGACGTGACTGGCGTCCGCACCGCGGCTGATCAGAATGCCGACAAGGCGGGCGAGGGCGGCTGCACCGTCCTCGATCACCCTCGATGCGAGTGGTGATTTCTGCGAGGCAGCCTCGAATACGGCATCGGCATAGCTGCCCCAGACGGCCGCGCCGCGCGTCTCGTTGAGCAGGCGGCCGATCTTCGTCGCATCGTCGGTCTGCAGCTTCGACATCAGACCGGCGACAAGCGGATCACCGCTCTCGCCGAGATCGATCGACTTGCGGATCGCCCGGGCGGCTTCCCTGACGAGCGCTGCGGCACTGCCTTCGTCGCCGAGGATCCAGCCCCAACCACCGGCAACCAGCATCTCGCCTTCGCCGTTGCGTGCAACGGCAATCGACCCGGTGCCGGAGACGACTCCGATACCTGCCTCGAAGCCTGCTGCGGGAACCAGCAGTTCGGAATCGTTGACGACCTTGATCTTGCCGGTGAGGTGGGCGGCAAGATCACTTTCCATCTGCGTGCAATGCGGACCGGTGTCGCAGCCATGGGCACCGACAGCGATAGCAGCAGGTTCCGCCTTCGCCGTTTCTGTGATTAGCGCTGCGAGCGCGGCAGCATCGGCGGCCCGGTCCCATGTTCGCCAGTCGGAGGTGGGCACAACCGTATCAGCAACCACATCGCCGTTGTCGCTGACGAGCAGATGCGTCTTTGTGCCGCCGATATCGATGCCTGCGATCAGGCCGCTTTTCGCCATAGAATATATGCCTTCTGCATGAAGTTCGGTGGGCTAAAAAATATAGTTAGGCAGCTTTACAAACTATCTAGCCAAAAGGCAAGAACTATGATTTGTTAATGATCGTGAACACGCCCTAGAAAACGAAAAGGGGAGCGTAATGAGAGTGAGATCGATAGCAGGGCTGCTGACCGCAGCGACAATTGCCTGGGGGCTTTCCGCTCCCTTCACCTATGCCACGGACATTTCCTTCTGGACCTGGCGCCAGGAAGACAAGGCGGCCTACAACGAGCTGTTTGCCGACTTCACCAAGGAAAATCCGGATATCCACGTGAAGTTCGAATCCTTCCCGGACGAGAACTATCCGACGATCGTCTCGACGGCGCTGGCCGGCGGCAAGGGCGGCGATGTCATCCACACGCATGCGTATGGATGGCTCGAGCAGTTCGTGAAATCCGGCTATTTCGTCAAGCAGGACAGCTCCAACATGCCGTCGCTGGCCAACATGTCGGCCGATGCGCTCCTGTCAGGCACGTACCGTGCCGACGGACAGGTCTATTCGTTGCCCTTCGCCTCGCAGACCCTCGGCCTCTTCATCAACAAGGACGTCTTCGAAAAGGCCGGTCTCAAGGCGCCCACCACCTGGGATGAGTTCATCACCGTTTCCAAGGCACTGAAGGAAAAGGGCATCATTCCGCTCGCCAACGGCCTTGGCACCAGCTGGTTCAACGAAATGTTCGTTGCTTCCTTCACCGGCCCGCTGCTCGGCCAGGATTTCGTCTCCGACCTGAAGACCGGCAAGGCGACTTTCAAGGATTCGCGCTACATCGCCGCTCTCACCAAGCTGCTTGAACTGCGCGATTACATGTCGCCCGGCTTCGAGGGTATCGACTACGATACCGCAGGGCAGCTCTTCGTCAGTGGCCGTGCCGCAATGCTTGCCGGCGGCAGCTTCGACATCTCCACCTACAAGGGCGAAAACCCGCAGATCAACATGGACTTCATTGCACCGCCGGCTGCAAAGGCAGGCGATGTTCCCCAGGCAACGAAGTTCTATGACGGCGGCTATGCGGTCAACGCAGCATCGCCGAACAAGGAAGCCGCTCTCAAGCTGGTCGCCTGGATGGGCACCAAGGAATTCGGCGACAAGTTCACCGCGCTCCTCGGCAACATCTCGCCGATCAAGGGCGTCGTCGTGAAGGACCCGCTGCTGGCAGAAGTCGCCAAGCTCAACGAGACCGCGATGCCGCACATCAACGTCGTCTATTTCCGCTTCCAGAAGCCCACGGGTTCCGAGTTGCTACAGAACGACATTACGAAGATGATGTCCGGCAGCATGACGCCCGATCAGCTTGGCGCCGATCTGACCGATGGTCTCGCCAAGTGGTACAAGCCTTTCCAGGGGAAATGACATGAGCAATGACCGGCGCCGCACGACGACTTTTCTGCCGCAGCGCCGGTCCTTGTGGATCTGCTTTCTGCTCTTCCCGGCGATGGCCGTGATGACGCTCTTCGTCGTCTGGCCATTGCTCTCCGCCCTGCGTTTTGCCTTCTATGATTTCAACGGCCTGCTGCCGTCGAACTTCATCGGCCTGGAGAACTTCCGGAAGGTCCTCTTCGAGGAGCCGTATAGCGACTGGACCTACAATGCCTTCTGGCACAATGTTATCGTCTTCGTCTCTCTGATGGTCTTCGAAAACGGCACCGCTTTCCTCATCGCCTTCGGGCTGTTGAAGGGGTTGCCCGGCCATCGCATCCACCAAGTCATCGTCTTTCTTCCGGTGGTGCTTTCTTCCGTTATCGTCGGCTTTCTCTGGAAGCTCTTCCTGCATCCGCTGTTCGGTATCGTCAACGGCGCGCTGGCGCTGATCCACATCCAGGGACCGGCATGGCTCGGCAATGAAAATACTGCACTCGGCAGCATCATCTTCGCCAATATCTGGCATTGGCTGGGCTTCCCGACGTTGGTGCTGCTCGCCGGCATGCAGCGGATTTCCGCCGAGGTGATCGAGGCGGCGCGGCTCGATGGAGCCGGCGACTATGTGCTCCTCCGCCGCATCATCTGGCCGCTGATTGCCCCGAGCGTCACGATTGTCTGCATCCTGACCTTCATCGGCAGCTTCAACTGGTTCGAAATCCCCTACGTCATGGCGGGGCTGACAGGATCGCCCGGCGGATCGACCGATGTGCTCGGCCTCTATTTTTACCGCACGGCCTTCGGCAGCGTCACCAACGGCATCCAGGATTTCGGCCAGGGCAGCGCGCTAGCCGTCCTGATGTTCCTGTTCGTCGCCGGCTTCTCCTTCGTGGCTCTGCGCTTCCTGCGCCGCCGTGAAATCCAGCTCTAGGCCGCCCTTTGCCAGTTTCGGGAAATGACATGAACAATTCCAACGAGTGGATCAAGAACGGCTTCATTCAGGCGGTGCTTGTGCTGAACGCACTCATCATGCTCTACCCGCTTGTCGTCATGGTACTTTCCTCATTCAAGAAGAATGCGGAGATCTTCACCTCGCCCTTTGCCCTGCCGCAGAGTTTCGGCTTCGACAATCTGCAGAAGGTCTGGGATCAGACGAATTTCATTCGCTATATGCTGAATTCCTTTGGCGTCACGGCGGCCTCGATCATCCTGATCCTGACTTTTGGCACGATGGCCGCCTATGCGATCGCCCGCTATGAATTCCGCCTCGGCAGCGCTGTGCTGATGTTCTTCATCAGCGGCATGACGGTGCCATTGAAGCTGGCGATCATCCCGCTCTTCATCCAGCTCGATACGCTGCATCTGGTCGATACCTATGCCGGCCTCGTCCTTGTCTATGTCGCCATGGGCCTGCCGTCGGCGGTGTTCATCATGACGGGTTTCCTGCGCACGCTGCCGCGCGAGCTGGAAGAGTCGGCACGTATCGATGGCGCCAGTGAATTGCGGATCATGCTGAAGATCATGCTGCCGCTGGCGCGCCCTGCCATGGTGATCGTGGCAATCCAGAATGCGGTGCCGATCTGGAACGACTTCTTCTTCCCGCTGATCCTGATCACCTCGGACAATCTGAAGACATTGCCGCAGGGCCTGACTGTTTTCATCGGCGAGTTCACCACTGATTGGGGCGTGATGTTCACCGGTCTGACGCTGGCCGCATTGCCGATCACGCTTCTCTACATCGTGCTTTCCAAGCAATTCATCGCCGGCATCACCCAGGGCGCCGTCAAGTAATTCCAGGAGATTGGACCCCAATGAGCTCCGTGCAAATCCGCAGCGTCAGCAAGAGCTACGCCCAGACCAGCGTTATCAAGGATGTATCCGTCGATATTCCGGACGGCGAGTTCGTCATCCTCGTCGGTCCCTCCGGCTGCGGAAAGTCGACGCTTCTGCGGATGATCGCCGGACTTGAGGATATCAGCGGCGGCGAGATCGCCATTGGCGGCAACGTCATCAACGACGTCGCACCGAAATCCCGGGACATCGCCATGGTGTTTCAGAACTATGCGCTCTATCCGCATATGACGATCCGGGAAAACATGGAGTTTGCGCTTCAGCTGAAAAAGGTCCCGAAATCCGAGATTGATGGCAAAGTGATGCGCGCAGCCGAAATCCTCGGGCTCCAGGATCTCCTGGCGCGCTATCCGCGCCAGCTCTCCGGCGGCCAGCGCCAGCGCGTTGCCATGGGCCGCGCCATCGTTCGCGATCCCAAGGTGTTTCTGTTCGACGAGCCGCTTTCGAACCTCGATGCCAAGCTCCGTGTCCAGATGCGTGCCGAAATCAAGGCGCTGCACCAGCGGTTGAAGACCACCACAGTCTATGTCACCCATGATCAGGTAGAAGCGATGACCATGGCCGACCGCATCGTCGTCATGCGCGCCGGTATCGTCGAGCAGGCGGGAACGCCGCTGGAGCTCTACGACAATCCCGCCAACATCTTCGTGGCGCAGTTCATTGGCTCTCCGGCGATGAATATCATCGAAGGTACGGTTGCTGGCGGCGCGTTCGAGAGCCTCGACGCCATCAGCTTTCCCCTGCCTGCGAATGCGCCAGCCGAGGGAAGCAGGATCCACTATGGCATCCGGCCGGAGCATATCGTCCTGTCGGACAAGGGGGTGGCCGGTATCGTCCATCTCGTTGAGCCGACAGGCGCCAGCACCGAGGTGATCGTCAGCGTCGGCAAGCATCAGGTCGTCGTCCAGGCGCATGAGCGGCTGGTCGTGCAGCCCGGTCAGCAGCTCCATCTGGCCTACGATCCTGCAAAGGTCTGCCTGTTCGACGAGAGCGAGCAGCGCATCCGGATCTAGGAGCAGGCCATGAGCAGCAGGAAAAGTGTCATCATCACCGGCGCCGGATCCGGTATCGGCGCGGCAACGGCAATCGCCTTTGCCCGCAGCGGCTATGACGTTGCCGTCAATTACAGCCGCAACAGGACAGGCGCGGAAGACGTGGTCCGCCAATGCCTGGAAGCGGGAGCCGACGCGATCGCCATCCCCGGTGATATTGCCGGGGATGAGGATTGCCGGCGGATCGCGGACGAGGCGATCCGGCGCTTCGGCAGGATCGACGCGCTCGTCAACAATGCCGGCGTCACGCGTCAGGCCGCAGCCGGAGATCTCGATGCCTCTAGCGCTGCAGATTTCGAGGTGATCTTCCGCGTCAATGTCAGCGGCACCTATCAGATGATCCGCGCCGCCGTCCCCTATCTGCAGAAGGCGCCGCTGGGGTCGATCGTCAACGTCTCGTCGGACTCGGCCATCTCCGGCTCCGGTTCGTCGCTGGCCTATGCAGCCTCGAAAGGGGCCGTCAACACGATGACCCGCGGCCTTGCGCGGACGCTGGCGCCGCATATCCGCGTCAACGCCGTCTGCCCCGGCTTCGTCGATACTTCGTGGGCGCTGTCCTGGCTCAGCGAAGATGCCTACCGGGAGTTCAAGGCCGGGCTGATTGCCGCAGCGCCGCTGAAGAGCATTCCTGACGCATCGGATATTGCCGATGCGATCCTCTGGCTGTCGGACCGCGCCTCCCGGATGACCGGGCAGTGCCTTGTAATCGATAGCGGGGCGAGCCTCGTAGAGTAAGTTCGGCAGATCAGACGCCGCGGACAGTCTGCGAGAATGTCGCCAACACTTGTGCACGCAATCTTGTTTCCGCATATGCTCGCGGCAAACTTGCTGCCGGATGGATCTGCATATGCGTGGCGACAGAGCCAACTCACTGAAGTTGAAGATCGGCTTCCTGCTGGCGCGAAATTTTACGCTGAGCGCCTTTTCCCTGTTCGTCGATACGCTGCGGCTGGGCAGCGATCAGCGCGACAATTCCGGGAGAATTGCCTGCGATTGGTTGGTCATGAGTGTCGACAAGCATTTCGTGACGTCGAGCTCGGGCGTACCCGTGCCACCAAACGCGTCGCTGAAACCACCCGCCGAGTTCGACTATATCGTGGTCGTCGGCGGCCGGATCAACGAGAAGATCGAGGCGCTCGACAGCGCCGCTGTCTCCTATGTCGTCAACGCCGCGCGTGCGGGTGTGCCGGTGATCGGCCTCTGCACGGGCAGCTTCATTCTGGCGGAGGCGGGTCTTCTCCAGGGAAAGAAGGCCTGTGTCAGCTGGCTGCACCATGGCGAGTTTCGCGAGCGCTTCCCTGACATCTCCGTGACATCGCACGAGCTGTTCGTCGAGGACGGAAATGTCATTACCTGTGCGGGCGGCAGCAGCGCGGCGGATCTGGCGGCGTTTCTGCTCAACCGGCATGTCGGAGAGTTCGCTGAGAAGAACGCACTCGAAATTCTGCAGATCGCCAGACGGCGGGATGCCAACGAGATGCAGCCCCGCAATCCGATCGGGCAGGGCAGCATCGATGATGCGAGGGTCGAAAAGGCGCTGCTGACGATGGAGCAGCATATCGAAGATCTGCTCGATATCGAGGATATCGCATCGCAGAGCGGGCTATCGCGCCGCCAGCTCGAGCGCTCGTTCCGGGCGGCGATCGGCACTTCTCCGGCCTCCGCCTACTTGATCGTTCGGCTGGATGCGGCGATGCGCCTGGTGAAAACCACGAAGATTCCGCTCGCCGAGATCGCCATTCGCGCCGGCTTTCAGAATTCCTCACATTTCATCAGAAAGTTCAGAGAGCGTTTCGAGGCACCTCCGGCCACCGTCCGCAAAAATATCAAGCTGCGCGGACTGAGCGGCTGAGACTGCGGCAATAAAGCCTGAGAAACAGAGTGTATCTTCGATGGCTGATAAACCGCCCGTCAATAAATCCATGTCAGATTTCCGTCATCCCATAGCCGGGATGGAGGAACATGATGCCGTCGTCGTCCCCGGTCAGGAAACGATCAAACCGAACGGAAACCGTTGAGGTCGATCGCATCGATCTCGCGAGCGACGTCTACCATCTCAAGAAGGTCTTCGACAGCTGCTCCAAGGCTGCCCGCATCGGCGCCTGGGAATGCAGCCTTGCCGATGAGCGCCTGTGGTGGACCGACATGGTCTACGAGCTCTTCGATGTCGATCCGGGAACACCTTTGGTGCGCGATGAGATCGTGACCATGTATTCCGCCGAGACGCTCAGCGAATTGAAGCGGCTTCGCAGTGCCGCGATCGAGCAGCTCGGCAGCTTTTCACTCGACGCCGAAGTGATCACGCGAAAGGGAAATCGCCGCTGGATCAGGATCACGGCGCGGGTCGAATCCGAAAACGGCAAGGCGGTGCGGATCTTCGGGCTGAAGCAAGACGTGACGCTCGAGATCATGATGCTGAAGGAAATCCGCCATCGTGCCGATTTCGATCATCTGACGGGATTGGCGAACCGCTTCAGGTTCCATGAGCGCCTCGATACCCTCGTAGGGTCCGGGGTGGCGACCGACTGCGCGCTGCTGCTGGTTGACCTCGACGGCTTCAAACGCGTCAACGACAGCCTCGGCCACCGAGTCGGCGATTCCTGCCTGATCGAGGCGGCGCGCCGGCTGAATTTTGCCGCCGAAGGTGCTGACCTCGTATCCCGAATTGGCGGCGACGAGTTCGCCGTTATCTATAGGGGCGCATCGATCCAGCAGGTGGAGACCGCGGCAAACCGCATCGTCGCCGCCATGCAATGGAATGCGGGCGATGATATCGCGCTCGGGGCCTCG
The DNA here is from genome assembly GCF_056399485.1 of Rhizobium sp. 01N424. Taxonomy (NCBI): domain Bacteria; kingdom Pseudomonadati; phylum Pseudomonadota; class Alphaproteobacteria; order Hyphomicrobiales; family Rhizobiaceae; genus Rhizobium; species Rhizobium sp. 01N424. The sequence goes on along the minus strand of NZ_JBFTRK010000012.1, from coordinate 45,733 downwards.
ATCGGCGTCGCATGGGCCGGATCGGGATCGACGTCGGCCTCGCTTTACGAGGAAGCGGACCGGGCGATGTACCGCGCCAAGGCGTCGGGACGAAATCGCTTCGTCGTCCACCAGCCGCCCAGTCTCGACGCAGCCTGATCGCCTAAGATCCCTGTCCCCCCGTGCTCTCGCGCACGATCAGCTTGAAGCCGAGATCGATCTGCTCGGCGCCATGTGCAGCGCTGGCGTTGACGGCCGCCAGGACTTTTTCAGCGGCGAGCCTGCCGGTCTCGTAGCGTCTCGATGCGATGGACGATAGCGAAGGGGAGGCGCAGGCGGCAAATTCCAGGTCGTGGAAGCCGATGATCGAGATGTCGCTCGGTATCTGGATATTGTGTTTCCGGCATTCCTGCATGGCGCCAAGCGCAAGGTTGTCGTCGGTGCAGAAGATCGCCTCGGGAATGTTGCCGCGTTCGAACATCTCGGCGCACAATGCCGAGCCAAGCGCGATGGAGCTGTGGCGGGGTTTCTGCGTCACGAGCTCGAGGCTCTGATAGTCCGCCTCCTTCATCGCCAGATGGTATCCATCGAAACGCGACTGGGAACGATGATCGAGATTACCGCTGAGGAATGCAATGCGCTGGAAACCGCGCTCGATGAGGTGGCGTGTCGCCGCCCAGCCGGCTTTCTCCTGTGACATGCCGATATTGATATCGATGGGATCGTCGGAGAGCTCGAATGTCTCGACGACGGGCATATTGGCATGGGCAAGCAGCTGCCGCGCATGTGCCGTGTGGTGAATGCCGGCCATGATGATCGCCTCCACCCGCTGGCCGAGCAGCGCCTTGACGGCATTTTCCTCCTCGAGTTCCGAATAGCGGCTGTTGACGACAATGACCTGAAAACCGGCGCCGACGAGCGCTTCATGCAAGGCAAACAGATACTCGGCAAAGATCACGTTGTAGAGCGTCGGCACGATGACGCCGATCGCATGGGTGCGGGCAGAGGCGAGCCGGCTTGCGGCGATATTCGGCACGTAGCCGAGCTCCTTCACCGCGGCGTTGACACGCATGCGCAGGCCCTCGGAGACGGCATCGGGCTTGCGCAGTACCCGTGACACGGTAATCGGGCTGACGCCCGCGAGACTTGCAACATCGTCCAATGTCACGCGTCGCATGAAGTAATTCTCCGGTATGATATATTTCTCTATGTGAAGTCAGAATATCTATAGTTATGCCATAGTTGACAGCGCTAGCAAATAGAATTTGACGGCGCTGTCAACTATGTTACCTTTTTGCCGTTCCGGATATGGATGGGAATGGAGCCTTCCGGATCAAGCATGCCAATCAGATCATACTGGAGAGGCGGCTTCGATCCGCCTCGTGGAGGAGGACATTCATGCCCAAGTCGTTGAAAGCGAAGTCCATCCGGCTCGCTGGCCTTGCCGCGCCCATGCTGGCTCTTTTGTGCAGTGCTGCCTATGCGGAGCCGAAAGTCGTCTCCGGCCCGGCCGCCGATCCGCAATGCATGACGCCATGGGCGTCCGATACGCAATTCCTGCAGTTCCCCAAGAAAGAAGGCCCGTACCGCATCGCGCTGGCGAACGGCTATATCGCCAATACCTGGCGCATTCAGATGGTGCAGACGGCGAAAGCCTATGCCGCACAGCCTGACGTCAAGGCAAAGCTCAAGGAGTTCAAGGTCGTCTCGACCGGTGAGGACGTGCCGGCACAGATCTCGGCGATCAACAACTTCATTGACGCTGGATATGACGCCGTCGTCGTCGATGCGCAGAACCCGACGGCCTTTGGCCCGGTCATCAAGCGCGCCAAGGAGGCCGGCGTCGTCCTGGTTGCCTTCGACAATACACTCGACAGCAAGGACGCGATCAACGTCAACGTGGACCAGAAGGGTCTCGGGGTCATCTGGGGCGATTGGCTGGTCAAGCATATGCCTCAGGGCGGCAAGGTTCTCGAAGTCCGCGGCGTTGCCGGTACATCTGTCGATACCGACCGCCACGATGGCATCAAGGAAACGCTCGCCGCATCCGGCAAGAAGTTTGACGTGACCGAAGTCGTCGGCAAATGGGACGACGGCGTCGCGCAGAAGGCCACGGCCGACGCAATTGCCACCAACGGCCCGTTCGACGGGATTACCGCCCAGGGCGGTGATACCGGCGTCGTCCAAGCCATGATCGATGCCAAGCATCCCTTCGTGCCGTTTGGTGGCGAAACCGAAAACGGCTTCCGCAAGCTCTGCGCTGCCCATGCAGGCGATGGCCTGAAATGCACGTCGGCGGGCACCGGTCCGGCCCAGGTTGCGGTCGCCATCAAGACGGCGATTGCTGCTCTTGAGGGGCAGGTGATCCCGCAGGCGATCAAGCTGCCGACGGCGCTCGTGTCCGATCCTGATTTCAAGGAAGGCCAGGATTACTATCCGAAGGAATCCGACAATTTCTTCGTCGGTAATGCCTTCCCCACCTGCGGCATCAATTTCACCGCCCAGGAAATCATGGGGCAGAGCAAGGAAAACCAGTAAGCGGTCCAATTTGCCATATTGACTGCGGGCGTTCGCGCCCGCAGCCTTGCTGTTGCTGCGACCGCGGGAGGTGGACGCATGAATTTGCCTGAACCGTTTTTCCGGATGGACGGCATATCGAAGCGATATGGCGGTGTGATCGCGCTGAAGGATGCGAGCATCGCCATCCGGCCCGGCGCCATCCATGCCGTCCTTGGCGAAAACGGTGCCGGAAAATCGACGCTGATCAAGATCATGGCAGGTGCCGTCGCACCCGATGAAGGGCGCATGCTGCTCGACGGCGGCGAGGTCTCCTTCGCCAGTCCGGCTGCAGCAACGGCCGCCGGTATTGTCTGCGTCTTTCAGGAACTATCGCTGATCCCGGACCTGTCGGTTGCCGACAATATCGTGATCAGTAACCCGCCCTTGCGCTTCGGCCTGATCGACCGGCGCCGGCAAAGGGCGATAGCCGAAGAAGCGCTGGCGCGGGCCGGTGCATCCGACATTCATCCCTCGTCGCTGGTCAAGGACCTGCCGCTGTCGCGCCGCCAGATGGTCGAGATTGCCAAGGCGCTGGCCCGCAAGCCCAGGCTGATGATCCTGGACGAGGCGACGTCGGCCCTGACCCAATCCGATGTCGAGAAAGTTTTCGGCGTGTTGAAGCGGTTGCGTTCGGAAGGCATGGCACTCGTTTACATCTCCCATCGCATGCACGAGATCGCAGCGCTCGCCGACGATTGCACGGTGTTTCGCAATGGCCGCAGCATCGAATCCTATCCGGCCGGCACCAAGACCGATCAGCAGGTGGTCGAACTGATGATCGGCCGCGAATACACCAATGTCTTTCCACCGAAGCCTGCAAAACTGGCCGATCGCGCCCCGGTGCTCTCCTGCCGCGGGCTTTCCTGGGGAGACAGGCTGTCGAATATCAGCTTCGACATTCGCCCCGGCGAGATCATCGGCTTCGGCGGGTTGGACGGGCAGGGGCAGCGCGAACTGCTGCTGGCGCTGTTCGGCGTGCTTCGCGACACCAAGGGCAGTATCGAGGTTGCCGGTCGGCCTTTGGCGTTGAAGAGCCCGAAACAGGCAAAGTCGGGCAGCACCTCGATTGCGCTGATCCCCGAGGATCGCAAGACGGAAGGACTGATGCTGCCGATGACCGTGCGCGAAAACCTGTCGATTGCAGCACTCGGCAGCGTCTCCAGGCATGGCGTCATCGATCGCAGCGCCGAGCAGGCGAAGATCGACGAACTCCTGAAGCTCCTTGCAATCAAGGCCGCAACGATCGACATGCCGGTGGGGGCGCTGTCTGGCGGCAACCAGCAGAAGGTGGTCATCGCCAAGTGGCTGATGAACCGCCCGAAGATCATCCTGCTCAACGATCCGACGCGCGGCATCGACGTCGGTACCAAGCAGGAAATCTATGCACTGCTGCGCAAGCTTGCCGATGATGGCGCGGCGATCATCTTCTACTCAACCGACTACGATGAGCTGATCGGCTGCTGCGACCGTGTTCTGGTAATGTATGACGGCAGCGTCATACGCTCGCTCCAAGGTGAAGAGATCAACGAGCATGAACTGATCGCCAGTGCACTGAATATCAATCCGCAGGCCGTCGAACAAAGGATCGGGCAATGAGCGCGAAGTCTCCAAGCGACTGGCGGTTCTGGTATGTTCAGCACAAGGGCACGCTGCTGGCCGCGGCACTGTTCCTCGTCATGTTCGTGATCTATGTCAGCAACCATCCCGCAGGCTTCACGCCGAATGTCGTTCAGACGGCGTCGAACAAGGCAACGCTGCTTGCTTTTGTCGCCATGGCGCAGTGCTTCGTGGTCATCACCGCGGGCATCGATCTCTCGGCCGGTATGATCCTGATCCTTTGCAATTGCCTTGCGTCGTGGCTGGTCGTCGGCACACCGCTGCAAACAGGTCTTGGCATTGTCGCGGTGCTGCTGACCGGCCTTGCCTGCGGCCTGCTCAATGGCCTGATCATCATTTTCGGCAGGCTGCAGCCGATCGTCACGACGATCGCGACGAGTGCGATCTTCTTCGGCCTCGCCTTGCTGCTGCGGCCGACGCCGGGAGGATCGGTGAACGAGGATTTGGCCGATGCCTTCACCTCCAAGCTGTTCGGCATCTTCCCAACCAGCCTGATTGTCCTGGCATTGACGATCCTGATCATCTGGGTACCGTTCAGCCGGTCGGTGCTTGGCCGCGCGGCCTATGCCGCGGGTTCGTCCGAAAACGCCGCCTATATGTCGGGCATGCCGATCAAGCGGGCCAAGCTGGCAGCCTATGCGCTGGCCGGGCTCTTATCGGCGATCGGCGGCCTATACCTGACCTTTTTCTCCTATACCGGCGAGGCGGCGTTTGCGAGCGGCAACGCCTATACGCTCTATTCGATTGCCGCCGTGGTGCTTGGCGGCGTGTCGCTGGCCGGCGGCAAGGGCAGCGCCATCGGCGCGGTGTTCGGTGCCCTGGCTTTCCGCACGATCGGCGACCTGTTGTTCGTCTTCGACCTCGATCCGCTTTGGCAGCCCCTTTTCCAGGGGATCGTGCTGATGGCGGCGATCAGCATCGGCTGCATCGGGCTTGCCCGTGTTCGCAACCGGCTGGAGTGGTTCCAATGAGTGAGGATGCATCCTACATGCGCCAGTCGATCATTCCGGTCCGTCTTCGCAGCGTCGATCCAGCTGTCGCCATCGCCTTCGGCTGCATCATTCTGCTGCTGCTCGGCGGCTCGATCTACTCATCGAATTTCCTGTCTCCCGACTACTTGCTGCAGCAGCTGAAGGTCGCCTCGTTTCTTGGGGTGATCGCGACGGGAATGATGATGGTGATCCTGCTCGGCCAGATCGACCTCTCGGTGCCATGGGTGGTGACGGCGGGCGCGATGATGGCCTGTGCGGCAACGGCCTATGGTACGGCGGGCTCGATTGTTGCGATCCCGTTCGGGATCCTCTGTGGTGCGGCAATCGGCGCCTTCAACGGTGCAGCTGTTGCCTATCTGCGTATTCCATCGATGATCATCACGCTCGCGACCAATGCCGTCGTCCAGGGTCTGATGGTCGTCTATACCGGCGGTTTCGCGCCGCAAGACGCGGCCTCTCCGGCGATGCGCTTTCTTGCGACTGGTTACCTCATTCCGGCCATTCCGAACGGCGTCCTCGTCTGGCTCGTCACCGGCATTCTCACCGTCTTCCTCTTGACGCGGACGACCTTCGGCCGCTCGCTCTACGCCATCGGCAACCGTGAGCGGGCCGCTTACATGTCAGGCATCGATACCCGCCGGATCACGCTCCTCGCCTTTGTCATATCGGGTGCGTTGAGTGCGCTCGGCGGCGTGCTGCTTGCCGGATATGCATCGAAGGCCTCGCAATCGATGGGAGATGCCTATCTGCTGCCGTCGATTGCCGCAGTCGTTCTCGGCGGCACCCATGTGCTGGGCGGCAAAGGCTCCTATCTCGGGACGGTTGCAGGCGTGATCCTGATTACCCTGTTGCAATCGATCCTCTCCGTCATGCAGATCGAGGAAGCCGGACGGCAGCTGATTTACGGCGCGGTCATCGTCTGCATGCTGCTGCTCTATGGACGCCAGAAGCTTGCCTGATGCAGCGCGGGCCGCGATCCTAACCGAATTTTGTATCAAACCGCGCTTGCAAATCCATGCAGGCGGAATAGACTAACCCCATGACATCGCTCAGACAGTGACCACGGATGTACTGGCACGAGGCTGAAGCGATAAAGGAAGGTCGGTGCGATTGTTCGCCCGGCCTTTTCTTTTGGACGGGAGTGATCCGCATCTCAGATGGCTGACCGCCGACAGGTGGTGAGCAGGCATCTGAAACAGGTCGCGGCAGACTCAAAAATGCCATGTTGAATGGCAAGACCGGAGACAGGCGCGCTCGACTCATCCTTGCGCCTCCTTGCGCCTCGTTGCGGTGAAGATTGCGTGCAATCGGCGCCAGGCCCCATCAACGCTCAGAAAGTCACTGATGTCCAAAAAATCCTCCGGCGGGTTGTTCGCCGCTGCTGCCGTCGCAATTACCATGCTTTCGGCACCCGGCGCGTATGCTGCCGAGTCTCTGGCGCGCGTGGTTGCCGACGGCAATCCCTGGGAAATGTATGTCGTCAAGCGCCGGGTATCGAACATCCTAGTTTTCAAACCGGATGGCGGCGGAACGATCAGCGACAGCATGGTCAGCATTCACCCGACCTGGAAAGCCGTGGCGGACGGGATCTGCATCAGGACCGAGCCGCAGGCTGCGGAAAAATGCCTGATACTGAAGCGAACCAAGGAGGGCATCGAGGCGTCTCAAGGCGGCAAGGCGGTCTTCATATTGAAGCGCTGATATTGTCGCCCGTCTTCGCCAGACGCGCTTGTGTCGCCAGCGCGTCGGCGCGAACATTGCCAGCGATGCCGGAATGCGCCTTGCACCAGTTGACGGTGATCTGGTCGTTCTGCTGAAGCTCGACATCGAGGGATTGCCATAGCGCGCGATCGGCAATCGCCCGCTTTCTGCGGCGGCTGTCAGGCTCGATCTTCTTCCAGCCGTTGCTTCTCCAGATGAAACGCCATCGATTGCAGCCCTCCAGCACATAGCGGGAGTCGGTCAGGATGACGGCCTGCCGGTTTGCGGCATGGGCGTTGAGCCATCGAGCGGCGTTCAGGATTGCGGTCAGTTCGACTGCATTATTCCCTGGAGCAGCCGGGAAGCGCCCGGCGCTTGCAAGCACCTCGACTTGATCCGCATAGACGACGAAGGCCCATCCCGCTTGGGCAGAACCGGGCTCGAAGGAGCCATCCGTGAAGATCATCAGCGGCTCGTTTATCTGGGGAATATCCAGCTGGCTGTTCTCCGGTCCGCTCATAAGGTTGCTCGTCATGGCTGCCAGCCTTGATGCCTTTCCGGCAAGTGGTCAACTGGCCGCTGTCGAGGGAAGCGCCGGTTGACACCGGCCAGCACGACACCTAGCTACGTTTGAAACTGTCCCGAACATGCGCCGGATGGCGCAGGAGATTAAAGTGGCGAAAAAGGCCAAGGAACCGAAGCTTGAACATTCGGAGCTGTCAGGTGAATTCACGGAAGATGGTGTCACGGTGCTTGTGGACATTTTCCGGACCCAGGGCAGCCAGGAAGACTGGACGATGGAAGTCGTGACCCAGTCGGAAGACCTGATCCGCTGGGACGAACAGTTCGAGACAGACCGCGATGCGTTCGATGAATTCCTGGCGACCATCGCCCGCGACGGGATCGCGTCCTTCCTCGAAGACTCGGAGCCGGCCGTCCACTAGCGAGCCGGTTTCAGCGTTTCCCGTCCGGTCGATCAGGACACGGGAAAGGGCTTTCAACCCAACGATGTAAGAGTTCATTAACCAGGCTCGGATAGGAATTGTTAACCGTCCCGCCGGCGAATGGCGGGTGCTCGCTAGCGTCGGCCGACCTGATGAAACCACTGCTTCCGGCATTCTCCCGCCGTCTAGGCCTGTTCACGGCGCTGGCTTCCGTGGCGCTGCCTGTGCAAGGCCTTGCCCAATCGGCGTGGTCGGGCAGCTCGGACAACGAATTCAGTAATAGTTCGAACTGGACGCCTGCCGCGCCCGGAGCAGCCGGCACCGCTGTCGTCAACACCGGATCTCCGCAGGTCACCAATGGCGTTTCAGTTGGAACGCTCGATGTCGGCGGCGGCAACGTCACCATTACCAATACGGGCGTGCTGAATACAACGAACGGCACCACGATCAGCTCGGGTAGCGTCAGCATCAATGCGGGCGGGGTGCTCAACTCGAATGTCAGCCTGGATGGCGGCGCGCTTTCGGTCGATGGCGACCTCAACGGCCGCCTGATGCTCAACAATGGCAATGTGACGGTCAACGGCACGCTCGACAGCGCGGTGGTCGGAACGGCAACCGCATTGACCAACAATGGCGGGATGAATGCCGTCGATGTTTCCGCGGGCGGGACGTTCGTCAACAACAATGGCGCCACCACCCAGACGGTCACCAATGCCGGGACGGCTTCCAACGCCGGGACGATCGGCACTCTGACGAATACGGCGGGCAATTTCACCAACAACGCCGGCGGCACGGTGACCGGGAAAACCACGGTTTCCGGCGGCACGGTCACCAACAATTTCGTCATCACCGACGCGGACGTTGCCGCCGTTGCGGCCTTCGTCAACAACAATGGAGCCACGGCCGGTGCGATCCGGAATTCCGGCGCGCTCACCAATGCCGGAACGATCGGCTCCGTTCAGAACGACGCCGGGTCGTTCATCAACAATTTCGGCGGCGTCGTTACCGGCGGCACCAACGTCTCGGGCGGCACGGTGACCAACAATGCCACCCTTCACAACGTCAATGTCGGTGCGGATGGCACATTCACAAATGCCAGCGGCGCGGCGGCCGGCGCCGTCACCAATGCCGGTAACGCATCGAATGCCGGCACGATCGATGCCCTGACCAACACCGGCGGCACTTTCACCAACAATGCCGGCGGGACGGTGACCGGTAAGACGACTGTTACAGGCGGGACTGTCACCAACAATTTTGTCATCACCGATGCGGATGTCGCTGCAGTCGCCGCCTTCGTCAACAACAGCGGCGCAACTGCCGGTGCGATCAAGAATTCGGGTGCCGTGACCAATGCGGGCACGGTCGCTTCGCTTCAGAACGACGGCGGCACGTTCACGAACAACGGCGGTGGTGCAGTCACGGGGCTGACGACCGTGAATGGCGGCAGCGTCGTCAACAACGCAACGCTCGATGACGTCGCCGTTGGGACGGCAGGCAGTTTCACCAACAATAGCGGCGCGGTCGCAGGCGCCGTCACGAACGCTGGCAACGCCTCGAACGACGGCACCATCGCGTCACTCGTCAACAGCGGAGGCGTGTTTGCCAACACCGGGACGATCAGCGGGCTGGCAACGGTGTCCGGCGGCTCGCTGGTCAATGACGGAACGATATCCGGCGCGGTCGATATTTTCGGCGGCGGCCTGTTGTCGGGCAGCGGCGTCGTCGGTGGCCTGACGGTGAATTCGGGTGGCATCCTTTCGCCTGGCCCGGGGATTGCAACGCTTGCGGTAACGGGGGGGCTGACGTTTCGCGCGGGCTCGACCTATCAGGTGGATATCGACGCCAGTGGTGCTGCCGACAAGGTGGACGCGACAGGCGCCGTCGATATCCAGGGCGGCACGCTGGATATAAGGGCGGCGAGCGGCAATTACGGGCTGGCGACCAACTACACGATCCTCAGCGCCGGCAACATCACCGGCGCCTTCGATGACGTCACGAGCAACTTCGCCTTCCTGTCGCCGACGTTGACCTACGGCACGACCGCCATCGACATGCAGCTTGATCGCAACAGCGTGCAGTTCGCCGATGTCGCGGAGACGGCGAACGGCCGTTCCACAGCGGCTGCTGTCGAGGCCTTGGGTTCGGGAAATGGTGTCTATGACGCCGTTCTGCCGCTGGATATCAACACCGCCAACAGCGCCTTCTCGCAGCTAAGCGGCGAGGTTCACGCCTCGCTCAAAAGCGCTTTGCTGTGGGAAAGCCGCTTTGCCCGCGATGCAATTATCGAGGAAGTGGCATCGCGCGCCGATCAGCAGCATGACCAGGCGACATTCTGGAGCGCGGGCTTTCTGTCTTCAAACAGCTGGCAGGGCGATGGCAATGCCGCCGGTATCGACACCACGACATCAGGCATTATCGCAGGCGGCGACGTGCCCGTTTCGGATCACTGGCGTCTCGGCGGGATGGCTGGTTACAGCCGCGATGCCCTCGATCAGGCGGATACGGATTCCTATCACGGCGGTGTTTATGCTGCGGGCGATTTCGGACCCCTCGACCTCGTCGGTGGGGCCATCTATTCTCACAACGACGCATCGACCCAGCGCGACATCGCCTTCGGCACCTTTGCCGATCAGCTGACCGCCGACTATGCCAGCGCCACGAGCCAGGTCTTCGCCGGCATCTCCTGGACGCAGGAGCTGGATGCCATCAAGCTGCAGCCCTTCGCCAACCTTGCGTACGTCAATCTGGATAGCGACGGCTTCCGCGAGAGCGGCGGTGCGGCAGCCTTGTCGGCTACGGACGGCAACGACGCGATCGTCGCCTCGACAATCGGCCTGCGCTGGTCGGCCGACTGGCCGCAGAGCGATCTTCCGGTGACGGTCTCCGGCATGTTCGGCTGGCGGCATCTCGCCGGCGACCTGACGCCCTATTCGAGCCTGACCTTTGCCGGCGGCTCGCCGTTCGTCATCGAAGGTGTCGAGATGCCTCAGGATTCCCTGCTGGTGAGGCTCGGCCTCTCCGCAGCACTCACCAAATCCACTTGGCTGACGCTCAGCTATTCCGGCGAGTTCGGCAAGGGCCTGCAATCCAGTACGGCACAGGCGAGACTGGTTGCGAATTTCTAGGAGGGGCCGCATCTCCTGATGCGCCCGACAAAATCCGCCGGATTGCAAAACCGGTCTTGAGCCGCCGCGTGCCGAAGACTACCGTCCGAACCGTCGAAAACGCTGAGAGAATGACCATGGCAAACCGCTCGTATTACTCCCCCCCCGGTGGCCTTCCGCCACAGACCGATCTCCTCTCCGGCAAGGCGGTTTTTACCACGGCATATGCGGTCATCCCGCGGGGCGTGATGACGGATATCGTCACCAGCTACCTGCCACACTGGTCAAAGACCCGTGCCTGGATCATCGCGCGGCCGATGACCGGTTTTTCCGAGACCTTCTCGCAATATATCATGGAAGTAGCGCCCGGCGGCGGCAGCACCAAGCCGGAAGGTGAGCCACGGGCCGAGACGGCGATCTTCGTTGTGTCCGGGACATTGGCGATCGGACACGAAGGACGCGTCCATCAGCTTCGCGCCGGATCCTTCGCCTATCTGCCTGCCGGCAGTGCATGGACGCTGCAAAATGACGGCGCGGAGCTTGCGACTTTCCACTGGATCAGAAAGGCATTCCAGCCTGTCGAGGGACTGGAGGCGCCGCCTGCCATTTTCACCCATGAGGACCAGCACGAACCGGGCGCGATGCCCGGCACGGATGGCAAATGGGCGACGACGCGCTTCATCGATCCCTCCGACATCCGCTATGATATGCATGTGACCATCGTCACCTTCGAACCGGGCGCCGTGATCCCCTTCATGGAAACCCATGTCATGGAGCATGGTCTCTATGTTCTCGAAGGCCGGGCGGTCTACCGCCTCAATCAGGATTGGGTGGAGGTCGAGGCCGGCGATTTCATGTGGCTGCGCGCATTTTGCCCGCAGGCCTGCTATGCAGGCGGCCCCGGCCGCTTCCGCTACCTGCTCTACAAGGACGTCAACCGGCACGCACCGCTGTTCTAGAGGAGGTTGCGGGCGCGGCCCAAATTGTCCCGCCGGCGTGAAACCTTTTGATTTTTGCGCCGTTGTCGGCTCATGACCGAAGCAGAACTGAAACCGAAATCGGTCGACGGCGCCAAACCGGATGGCGCCGCGAAATCGCCTCAGGGCGTGGGGCCGGTTGTCGAGGCTCCACCGCCGCCGGATGCCGTTGAACCCGATCCGGGACTGACGCCAGAAGAAGCCGAGCATGCGCGCAAGCGCTATCTGCTGCGGCGGTTCTGGATCAGCGCCCGCGGCTATTGGGGCCGTCACGGCGACCGGTCGTCATGGCCGTGCTCCATCGGCCTCTTGGCGATGATCATCCTCAATGTCGGCCTCCAGTACGGGATCAACCTCTGGAACCGGCATATTTTCGACGCGATCGAGAAGCGCGATGCGGGCACCATCTATTATCTGAGCGCGGTATTCCTGCCGCTGGTGCTTGCAAGTGTCGCACTCGTCACGGCGCAGGTCTCCGTTCGCATGATGATGCAGCGGCGTTGGCGCTCGTGGCTGACATCGGCCGTCATCCAGCGCTGGCTGGCGAATGGCCGTTATTACCAACTGAACCTGATCGGCGGCGATCACGCAAATCCGGAAGCCCGCATTTCTGAAGATCTGCGGATCGCCACGGAATCGCCGGTCGATTTCGTCGCCGGCGTGCTCGTGGCATTTCTGTCCGCCTCGACCTTCATCGTGGTGCTGTGGACCATCGGCGGTGCGCTGACGCTTCCGGTTGCAGGCTCGACGGTCACCATCCCGGGCTTTCTGGTCATTGCCGCGGTGCTCTATGCCGGCATCACCTCCACGTCGATCGCCATTATCGGACGCAGTTTCGTTGCCGTCTCCGAGGTCAAGAACCAGGCAGAGGCCGAGTTTCGCTATCTGCTGACGCATGTGCGGGAAAATGGGGAAAGCATCGCTTTGCTCGGCGGCGAAGAAGAGGAGCGTAACGACGTCGACCGCACTTTCGGCAAGGTTCTAAAGCAATGGGCACTGCTTGCGGGCCAGCATATGCGTACGACACTGGTATCGCAGGGATCGAGCCTCATCGCACCCGTGGTTCCGATCCTGCTCTGCGCTCCGAAGTTTCTCGACGGCAGCATGACGCTTGGCGAAGTGATGCAGGCAGCCTCGGCCTTCACCATCGTGCAGGCGGCATTCGGCTGGCTGGTCGACAACTATCCGCGGCTGGCGGACTGGAATGCCAGCGCCCGGCGTATCGCCTCGCTGATGATGTCGCTCGACGGGCTCGAGCGCGCCGAGAACAACGATTCGATCGGCCGCATCCAGCGCGGCGAAACCGAGGGAGATGCCATTCTAAGCCTGAACGAGCTTTCAGTGTCGCTGGATGACGGGACGTCTGTCGTTAAGGAAACCCAGGTCGATATCGAACCCGGCGAACGCGTTCTGATCGCCGGCGAATCCGGCTCGGGCAAGAGCACGCTTGTCAGGGCGATTGCGGGCCTCTGGCCGTGGGGGCGCGGCAGCGTCGATTTTCGTGCCGGCAGCCGGTTGTTCATGTTGCCGCAGCGGCCCTACATCCCCTCCGGGACGCTGCGCCGGGCAACGGCCTATCCGCGTGCCGCCGATGACTGGACGGTGGAGGAAATCCTGGCGGCGTTGGAGGCGGTCGGGCTCGGCTATCTCGGCGAGAAGATCGAGGAAGACGCGCCCTGGGACCAGACACTGTCTGGTGGTGAGAAGCAGAGACTGGCCTTCGCGCGCCTGCTGCTGCACAATCCCGATATCATCGTGCTGGACGAGGCGACATCGGCTCTGGACGAGAAGAGCCAGGAGCAGATGATGGAAACCGTGATCCGCGAATTGCCGAAGGTCACGATCGTTAGTGTCGCGCACCGGGTCGAGCTGGAGGCATTTCACAGCCGCAAGATCACACTGGAGCGCCGCGACGGCGGCGCCAAGCTTGTCAGCGATATCGATCTGATCCCGCGGAAGAAAAGGCCGAAATCGCTGCTGCGGCGTAGCGCCTCGGCGCTCCTCAACACGAAGCGACACTCCGGCCACAAGAACGGCGGCCGGAGCTAAACTTGCTGGAACAAGCCACGACGCACTGCGACCCGTCAGGTCGCAGTGCGTCGTGTATCGTTCGGCCTTAGGATGACGCCTTGGCGACGCCGCCGGAAACGAGGCGTCCTTTGTGGAACGTTGCGCTGCGCGGCGACATGCGGGCGACGGCCTCTGCGGAGCAGCTGGCGCTGGTAAGCGTGAAGCCCGCTTCGTCGCTGGCCTTCGGCCAGGCGCGGTTTCCATCGGCATCGAGCGGCAGGATGCCGCCGGTCGAAATGGCAAGCGACCGCGACAGGTGATACTCGTCGGAACCGCGGTAAAGCTGGGCGTAGAGATAGGCCTTCTCCAGCATGTCACCGCTGCCGAATGGCGACCAGTGGTCGATGACGCTGTCGGTTCCGGTCATGACGAAGACGCCGGCCTTGCTGAGCTGGGGCAAGGGCATCATCAACCCGCCGATCGGCACTGTGGAGGCGATGGTCATGCCGTTTGCGGCCAGCCGCGCGGCGGTTTCGTCAAGCGCTTCCGGGGAGAGCGTCGTCAGTGCGAAGGCATGGCTGATGGTCACCTTGTCCTTCAGCACAGTGTTCTTCTCGACAGTGTCGATCATGTAGTTGATCGCGGCGACACCGGCCGGGCTCGTCTCATGCAGGTGGATATCAACGCCCTTGCCGCTGTCGGTCGCAATCTGGAACATCGCATCAAGCGACTTTTCCATGGCGCTGTCGACATTCGTCGGGTCGAGACCGCCAACATAGGCGGCGCCCATCTGCATCGCCTCGCGCATGAGGCCATCGACCTTCGAGTGCAGCAGGCCATGCTGGGGGAAGGCAACGATCTCGCAATCGAAGCTGTCCTTGTGCTTTTCCAGTGCTAGCTTCAGGTGTTCCAGGCTCTTCAGGCCGCTGACCGGATCGATATTGCAGTGGCTGCGGGCGACCGTGCTACCCTTGGATTGGATCAGCGCAATCAGACCTTCGGCCCGTTGCTCGGATGTCGGCAGCAATTGCGGCAGCAGTTTTTCCTCAAGCGCGATCATGTCCATGATCGTCTTGCCCTGACGGGGCAGAGGCGCCTTCCACGGACCGCCGTAGAAGGTCTTGTCGAGATGGATATGCATGTCGCGCATCTTCGGTAGCGCGAGCTGGCCGTTGGCCTGATAGACAGGGACGCCAGCGGGAAGCGTAGCGCCCGCTACATGCAGGGCGGCGATCTTGCCGTCCTTGATTTCAAGCGTATTCAGCGATGTGCGGGTTCCGGTGACGATATCGCCGTCGCGTTCGAAACCGTCTTCGAGGCGAACATCCGTCAGCAGGTAGTGGTTCTCGGTGATGGCTGTGACATCGGCTTCGCTGGCGCAATCGGCAGCAGCGGCCTCGCGGCTCATGCCGCCTGCCAGGCCAGCAAGCGCTGCGGCTGTCGTCATCTGTCCGGTTCGGCTCAGGAAGGCTCTGCGGCTTTGCGATACGGCATTTTGCATGATCGTCTCCTCATCGTCGTGCATGAAATGGATGAGGCACTTTAGGAAATGACGCGGCGCGATTGCAGCGACATATGACAATGGTGACTATTCGATTTGTGAATGATCAGCCGCGTTTCAGGCCGCAAAAGGAAATGAGACGCTCGGCTAGATCGAGGGCAAGCGGCGAGGCGGTGTCGCGGTAAAACAGCGCGAGCTCGAAATTCTCGATCGGCGGAAGACCCTCGGCGGTACCCAGCACGCGATGCCCCTGAAGCCGGCAGCTTGCCGGCAGGAGACTGACGCCAAGGCCAGCGGCAGAGGCTGCGGCAAGCGCCGCGAGCCCGCCGCTGCTATAGCCGACGCGCCACCTGAGGCCGAGGCTTTCAAGCGTCTCGCACAGTTCTTCGCGGTAAAGGCCGTTCACAGGAAAGACGGCGATCGGCACCGGTGATTGTTCGATCGCCGGATATTTCTCGCTGTCGAACCAGAGCAGCGGCTCGGCGCGCGCGGCCCGGGGCAGATGCACGCGCACCTGCTTGACGAGCACAAGATCCAGCTCTTCCAGCAGATAGGCCCGGTGCAGCTCGCGGCTGAGGCCGCTTGAGACATCCAGCCGCAGATGCGGATGCTCGCGTTTGAATTCGGCGAGAAGGTCGATGGTCGGTACGGTCAGATCCTCAGGCATGCCGAGCCGCAAAACGCCATCTCTCCATGGCCCCGTCAGTGCGTCATGCGCCTCTTCGTTGAGCGCGATGATGCGGCGTGCATAGCTTAGCAGCTTGATGCCTTCTTCGGTCAGCCGCACCTCATGCGAGGTCCGCTCGAGCAGCGCTTTTCCCAGCAGCTCCTCCAGCCGCCGGATCTGCTGGCTGATGGTCGATTGCGACAGCGAGACGCGATCGGCGGCGCGGGTGAAGCTATTGGTCTCGCAAACCGCGACAAAGCTGATCAGCAATTGCGGGCTGAACATCGGATAGCGTGTCATTTTCTCGCTGTCTCAACCATCGCCGACTCCTGTCTGCCGACAATTATATACGAGAATGCGGATGATCGGGTCAGTGCAAGCGGGATCCGGCAGGCCGCCGGTTGACCGCAAGCCTGAGAACGCTGATCAAACGCGCGGCCGATCTCATGACTTCGAACGCGATATCGGGGTCGCCGCCGGCGATATCGTCGGCCAGGCGCCGCAGCGTCTGCGACACATCAGTGATGAGCGCACCCATCTGGGCGCGGTCTTCGTCCCGGAGGCCGGCAAGCAGGCTGAGGAGCGTATCGGCAAAGTTCAGCAACGCCGTGGTCGCCTGCGCCGGGGTGAGTGTCGAATGAGATATCTGCGTCATGGGCTCGCTTTCACGGGTTAGGTGTCGCGAGCTAGAGCGATTTCAAGGTTGTAACGTGACGAAGGCGCCCCCTGCTTCAAAGTGCCCGGCTAAGGCGGTCGTGGCGCAGTGGAGGCCGGTTGTTCTCACCGGCGTCGTCGGGCTTTTGACCCCTGGTTCTCAGGAGTTCGGTGGCGGCATCAAACCCGACAGCGCGGGAATAGACGAAACCCTGGCCGAGAATGCATCCCATGGCGAGAAGATGCGATGCCTGCTCTTCGGTCTCGATACCCTCGGCAACGACCTTGATGCCAAGTCTGTGAGCAATACCGATCAGTCCTTCGACGATAGCAGCCCCCGGTTCTTCGCTGATCAGACGATCGACGAAGGACTTGTCGATCTTGATGATATCGACGGGGACGGTCAGCAGATGGGTCAGCGAGGCATAACCGGTGCCGAAGTCGTCGAGCGCGACGCGCAAGCCCTGTTCGCGAAGCGCCCGGATCTCGTCGCCGACCGTGTGGTCGCGGGGGCCGAGATAGACGGATTCCGTCACCTCCAGGATCACATGGTCCAGCGGCACGCCTTTGCCGATGAGATGTTCGTCCAGTTTCGCTCGGAGATTGCCGGTGTGAAAATCGGCGGCCGACAGGTTGATGCCGATATGCTGAAGGGGCAGGCCGAGATCAAGCCAGCGGCGCATGTCTGATGTCACCATATCGAGCATGCGTTCGGTCAGTTGCAAGGCGATCTCGCCGTCCAGCATCGCCTCATGGAAATGGGCCGCAGCGACCGTCTCGCCGGCCGGCGTGCGCATACGGCACAGTGCTTCAAAGCCGACGACCTCGCCCGTGTCCAGCCGGACGATCGGCTGGTAATGCGCTTCGATACGCCGCTCCGCCAGCGCGATGCCGACATCGCGAATGGCCCGGAAACGCCGGGTCAGCGCGGTGCCCATGCCGGGATAATAGGCGGTGAACTGGCCACGGTGGCGGGACTTACCGTGATAAAGCGCGACATCGGCATTCTGGCGCGGATCACCGTCTCCGGCAACGGCGCCGCCCGCCGTCATCGATGGGAAGACCACATGCTTGTCGCACTGGGCGGGCCGCTTGACGGCGCGAAGGATGGCATCGCCGCAGGCTGCAAGCTCCTCCATGCCGCCGCCATCTAGGATCACGGCGAACTCATCGCCACCCAGCCTGAAAGTCCGCTCCGGCGGACCGACCGATGCGATGCGCCTGGCGACCGTCCGGATCAGCGCATCGCCTGCACCATGCCCGAAGGTGTCGTTGACCAGTTTGAGATTGTCGATATCGGCAAGCAGCAGGCTGAAGGTACGGTTGGCGTTCTGGAGTTCTTCCAGCACTTCGTTGAACCGCGCGCGGTTGGCTTCGCCGGTCAGCGCGTCCGTGTAGGTCAGACGTTCGCGCTCGCGGACCCTTTCATCGCGCTCGATGGCGATGGCGCAGAGATGCGTGCAGGTTTCGATGATTTCCTTTTCTCGATCGTCAGGACGCCGGCACTCCTGAAAATAAAGAGCGAAGGTTGCGATGACCCGGCCTGCGCTGATCACCGGGGTGGACCAGCATGCCAGAAGACCAAGCGGCAGAGCCAGATCGCGATAGGCCGCCCATCGGCCATCGGTTGCGATATCTGTGACGATAACAGGGACGCCGTAGAAGGCGGCCGTGCCGCACGACCCGGCAGCCGGTCCGACCTCCAGATTGTCGAGAGCCTGGCTATAGGAATGGGGCAGGGACGGGGCTGCGAGCGGATGGAGCCTGCCGTTTTCAACCCGAAGAACAGAGCATTTGACCCTCGGAAGCCTGATCTCAACCAGCAGGCAAAGCGCCTCCAGCGTTGCCGCAAGCGGCTCGCCCTTGGCAATGCGTTCCAGAACCTTGTTTTGCAATTCGAGCATTTCATCGCCACGGGGTTAGCAAAACCTAAAGTAGGCGGATGAACGATCAAATCTCGTTTCAGGAATAGCTAAAATTGACGCGATTGCTGGATTTTTGGCAGCGCATGGACGATCGCACAGGTTTTATCGGCCAGGGACCGCAGCCCGAGGCTTTTGCCGGCCAATCATTCGCTCACACGCACGATCAGTTTTCCGAAATTCTTGCCTTGCAGCAGGCCGATGAAGGCCTGGGGCGCATTTCCCAGACCATCGACGATATCCTCACGGAATCTCAGGCGGCCATCCGCCAGCCATCCGGATGCCTCTTCAAGAAAATCCGGCCGCTGCGCGGCGAACTCGCGCTGAATAAAGCCGCGCACGGTCAGGCTCTTGCGCAAAACGGCGCGCATGAAGCCGGGAAGGCGGTCGAATCCCTCCGCCGCCTCATTGTTGTAATGCGCAATCAGCCCGCAGACGGGCACGCGTGCGAAGTCGTTCAGAAGCGGGAAGACCGCTTTCCAGACATGGCCGCCGACATTCTCGAAATAGACGTCGATTCCATCCGGGCAGGCCAAGGCGAGCTGAGCGGTAAAGTCCTTCGCGCGGTGATCGATGGCGACGTCGAAGCCGAGCTCGCCGCTGACATAGGCACATTTCTTGGCCCCACCGGCAATGCCGACGACCCGGGCTCCGCGTATCTTGGCGATCTGGCCAACCACCGCACCGACAGCGCCGCTGGCGGCAGCGACGACGACGGTCTCGCCTTGCTGTGGCTTGCCGATGTTGCGCAGGCCGGCATAGGCGGTGAAGCCGGGCATGCCGAGAACGCCGAGCGCGGTTGTCAGCGGCGCCTGCTGCGGATCGAGCTTGCGCAGCCCCTCACCGTTTGACGTCGCATAGGTCTGCCAGCCCGAATGCGACAGGACGAGATCACCGGGCGCGAAATTGCTGTTTCGGCTGCGGATGACGCGGGCAACGGTACCGCCCTCCATGACCTGCCCGATGCCGACGGGTGCCGCATAGGATTTGGCGTCATCCATGCGTCCGCGCATATAGGGATCGAGCGACAGGAAGAGGATCTGCAGCAGCACTTCGCCTTCCGCTGCGGCGGGGACCGGCTGCCGCTCGATCTGGAAATTCTCCGGCACCGGAGACCCTTTCGGCCGTGACGCCAGGGTGATCCTTATGTTTTCCAGTACCTCGGTCATGACAGTCCTTTCCATGATGAAGACGGTGTTTCGCGCAGGCCGACGCTAACGCCGTCATGCGCGAGCGGCACGGTCGATTTTTCCCTTCTTTCAACTCCAAAGAGAAAGCGGTTCCTTACGATGGCAATTATCTACTGATTTTATAGACAATATAGAATTAGATGAGGCGCCGTGATGACATATCTTCTCAGCCTGCTCGACAAGGCCCCGATCGAAGAGGGCGCCAATGCCGCCGAAGCGCTCGTGGCGGCCGTCAAGCTTGCGACCGCCGCTGAAGAGCTCGGCTATCACCGTTTCTGGGTGGCAGAGCACCATAGCATGAGCAATCTGGCAAGCTCGGCGCCTGAGGTCCTGATCGCCCATCTTCTGGCAAGGACACGCTCGATCCGCATCGGTTCCGGTGGAGTGATGCTGCAGCACTATAGCGCCTACAAGGTTGCCGAGACCTTCAACGTTCTCTCGTCTCTTGCGCCGGGGCGTGTCGATCTCGGCGTCGGGAAGGCACCGGGCGGCTTTCCGTATTCGACGCGCGCGCTGCAGGTCGCGATCGATCCGGCGCTGAAGCCGAGCTTTGCCGACCAGCTCTCGGACCTGAACGCTTACCTCGCTTTTGAGACGCGTGAAGATCGCGCCGCTGCAACGCCGATCCCGCCGGTCAAGCCCGAACGCTTTCTGCTGGGCGCCAGTGTCGAAAGCGCGCTTCTCGCGGCCGAGAAAGGCTGGCGGCTGGTTTTCGCCGGGCATCTGAACGGCGATCCCGACAATCTCAAGCGTACCTTTGATGCTTACGCCCAGGCAACCGGAGGGGATGTTCCGATCCTCGCGCTCGCGGCCTTTGCCGCCGAGAATGCCGAACAGGCCCGTCAGCGGGTCGGCGATCTGCGGATCGTCAAACTGTTCCTGCCGAACGGTCAGACCGTGAATGTCGGCAATGAAGAGCAGGCCGCAGAATATGCCAGACAGGCAGGCGTCGCCGAATTCAGGACCGAGGAGAAGATCCCAAGTGTCCTGCATGGAACGGCACGCCAGATACGCGACGCGCTCGACGGCCTCCACTCCCAATATGGCGTCCAGGAATTCGTGCTCGACACGCCGGCTCTGACGCCGAGCGAACGTCTGGCGTCGATCGAGCTCCTCGCCAAAGAACGCCTTTCACTCGCTGCCTAACTGCGCTCCGGAGAACCATCATGGCTCAGAAAAACGTCACTTTCGGCATCATGCTGCAGGGCCCGGGCGGCCATATGAACGCCTGGAAGCATCCAAGCGGCCCGGCCGATGCATCGACCAATCTTCAGTTCTTCATCGATACGGCGCGCAAGGCCGAAAACGTAGGCATCGCGTTCGCCTTCGTTGCCGACGGGCTCTATATCAACGAGCAGTCGATTCCGCATTTTCTGAACCGTTTCGAGCCTCTGACCATCCTGTCAGCGCTGGCCGCATCGACATCGAAAATCGGTCTGGTTGGTACGGTCTCGACCTCCTATAGCGACCCCTTCACCATCGCCCGCCAGTTCGCGTCGCTCGATCTGATTAGCGGTGGCCGCGCCGGCTGGAATGCCGTGACCTCGCCGCTGGAAGGGTCCGGGCGCAATTACGGGCGCGAGCATCCCGAGCATGAGCTGAGATACGAGATCGCCGAGGAATATATCGACGCGACCAAGGGGCTGTGGGATTCCTGGGATGACGATGCCTTCATCCGCGACCGCGACAGCGGGCAATATGCCGACTTCGAAAAAATGCACCGGCTCGATCACAAGGGGCGGTTCTTCTGCATCGAAGGGCCGCTCAATATCCGCCGCTCGAAGCAGGGTCAGCCGGTCGTCTTCCAGGCGGGCGCCTCGGATTCCGGCATAAAGCTTGCCGGAAAGCACGCGGATGCCGTCTTCACCAATGGCGGCCCGATCGAGGAGGCGAAGACCTTCTACAAGCAGCTGAAGCAGAGCGCGATCGCTCAGGGCCGCAGCGCCAGGGAGATCGGCATCTATCCTGGCATCGGCCCGATCGTTGGGGCGACGGCGGAGGAGGCGGAAGCCAAGTATCAGGCAATCCGGGGGCTCATGACGATCGAGGAGGCCCTGCGCTATCTCGGGCGCTTCTTCGATCACCACGATTTCAGCGTCTATCCGCTGGATGAACAATTCCCGGAACTCGGCGATATCGGCCGCAACAATTTCCGCGCCACGACCGACCGGATCAAGAAGACGGCGCGTGAGAACGGCCTGACACTGCGCGAGGTGGCGCTCGATGCGGCAACGCCGCGCACGGCCTTCATCGGAACCGCCGATCATATCGCCGACGAGATCATCCGCTGGATCGACGGCGAGGCTGCTGACGGCTTCATTCTCGGCTTCCCCGTGATCGCCGAGGGCTTCGACGACTTCGCGCATCACGTTCTGCCCATCCTGCAGCGCCGCGGCTATTTCGATCCCAAGCTGAATGGCGAGACTCTTCGCGATCATCTGGGGCTGCCTTTCCGCACCAGCCGCTATGCCGAAAGCGACGGCGATGCAGACCAGCGAAAGGCCGCCAGCGCCTGAGTGCTGGGGAAACCTCTGATGAACGCAAGAGCTCAAACACCTCTAAAGCATGATCGCGTGGAACTGGGGATAGCCTCATTCCTTAACGAATTCATCGAGCTGCGCCGTGATCTTCACCAATATCCGGAGCTGGCCTTTCGGGAACATCGGACCAGCAAGCTCATCGCCTCGCGTCTTGCCTCATGGGGCTATGACGTCGAACACGGCATTGCCGGAACCGGCATCGTTGCGACGTTGAGGAAGGGAAGCGGTGGCAAAAAGCTTGCCATTCGCGCCGATATGGATGCGCTGCCGATCGAGGAGGCGACGGGCCTCGCCTATTCGAGCAGCAATCCCGGTGTCATGCATGCCTGCGGACATGATGGGCACACAACCATCCTGCTGGCCGCCGCGCGCTATCTCGCCGAGAGTGGCCGCTTCGATGGCACGCTCCGGCTGATCTTCCAGCCGGCCGAGGAGATTGGCGCTGGGGCGCGCAAGATGATCGCCGAAGGTCTGTTCGATCGCTTTCCTGTCGATGCGATCTTCGGGCTCCACAATTGGCCTGGCGTTCCCGCGGGGCATTTCGGCTTCGTCGCGAATGCGGCCATGGCGTCGGTCGACCAGGCAGTGATCAGGATCGTCGGCAAGGGTGGCCATGGTGCCGAGCCGCATCGCGGCGTCGATCCGGTGCTCGCATCCGCGTCCCTCATCACGGCACTGCAGAGCGTCGTCTCGCGCAATGTCGATCCGCAGGACATGGCGGTGGTCACCGTCGGATCGATCCATGGCGGGTCCGCTTCGAATGTCATACCCGAAAGCGTGGAGCTGAAGCTCACCATCCGCGCCTATAGCGAGAGCGTTCGCGAAAGGCTGGAGACCCGCATTCCGGCATTGGCTCGCGCACAGGCGGAGAGCTTCGGCGCGACGGCTGAAGTCGACTACCGGCGCGGTTTCCCGGCGCTCGTCAACCATCCCGATGAAACGGCATTCGCGAAAGGCGTGGCACTGAAGGCATTCGATCGCAGCCTGACCGAGGACGGTTTCCGTCCGCGAACCGCGAGCGAAGATTTCGCCTTCATGCTGCAGGAAAAGCCGGGAAGCTATCTCTTCATCGGCAACGGCGAGAGCGCGCCGCTGCACAGCGCCCACTACGATTTCAATGACGCCATCATAGCGCCTGCTGCCCGTTACTGGGTGCAGCTCGCCGAAACCTTCCTTTCCGAAGACAACGGGTAACGACGACATGAGCGACACGTTTCTCTACACAACGCCGCTGGATCCGCAGGCCAAACCGCTGATCGACGAGCTCATTCACGAATATGACAGCCGCTACGGCAGCTACTTCGATGAGAAGGGTGCGGCGGCCGAGCTCAACCGCTATCCGCCGGAAGCCTTCGCGCCGCCGGACGGGAACTTCGTGCTCTTGATCCGCGATGGTGTGACGATCGGCGGCGGCGCCTTTAAGCGCTACGACGAGCGGACCGCTGAGTTCAAGCGCATCTGGACCCGGTCCGACCTGCGCCGCCAGGGGCTGGCGCGAAAGGTTCTCGTCGAGCTTGAGCTGCAGGCGGCCCGCCAGGGCTACCGGCGCGTCTATCTGACGACCGGGTTCAGACAGCCGGAAGCCGTCGGTCTCTATCTGAGCAACGGCTACACGGCGCTGTTCGACATCAATGTCGATCCCGAATTCTACAAGACGCTGCCTTTCGAAAAGGCGATCGCTTCAGGCGTCATGGCGCCGGCGGCGGATATCGACGCAACGCCGCTTCGTGCGGTCGCCAATCTTTGATTTGAGAAGGAGCAGGGCATGGCGCTGACAAGCGAATTTGCGGGCATCGCAAAGCACGAGCACAGAGCGGCGGAAGCCTCCGACTATACGCGCTACAGGATCGTTCCGGCGCGCCACCCGGCGCGTTTTGCGGGCACGGTCTTCGCCGCCGTCGTCATCGCGGCCATCATCTATTCGACATCCACGAACCCGCGCTGGGGCTGGAACGTCTTTGCCGAATGGTTCTTCGCAGAACCCGTGCTGGCCGGCCTCGGCCGCACCCTGCTTCTGACGGCACTCGCCACCATCTCCGGCTCCATCCTCGGAACGGCGCTTGCGCTGGCGCGTGTTTCCCGGTCGCCGCTGCTGTCCGGTCTCTCCTGGGGCTATATCTGGCTGCTGCGCTCGATCCCCGTCATCGTCCTGCTGCTGGTTCTCAATAACCTCGGCTATCTCTATGAAACCATTACGATCGGCATTCCCTTTACCGACACGGTCTTTGCGAGCTATCCGACGACGCAGCTTCTGACGCCGTTCGCCGCAGCCTTTCTTGGGTTGACGCTGAACCAGTCGGCTTTCTTCGCTGAAATTGTGCGCGGCGGCATTCTCTCGGTGGACCAGGGGCAGCTCGAGGCGGCCGCTTCTCTCGGCCTCTCGCATCGCCGCCAGGCCTTCCGCATCATCCTGCCGCAGGCCATGCGCTCGATCCTGCCGACAGGCTTCAACGAGGTGATCGGTCTCGCGAAGGCCACCTCGATGGTTTACGTGCTCGCTCTGCCGGAACTCTTCTACACGGTGCAGGTCATCTACCGGCGCAATCTGGAAGTCATTCCGCTGCTGATGGTCGCGACCGCATGGTATCTGGTCATCATGACCGTGCTGTCGATCGCTCAGCACTATATCGAACGGCATTATTCGAAGGGCGCCCTGCGCAATCCGAAGCCCTTGCCCTTCCAGGCCTTCTTCTCGCGCTTCACCCACCAGCCGGCGGCCGCTGAATTTGTATCTGACACGACGGTTGCCCATGCGGGGTTTGCCGATGCTGCGGTTCTGCGTGCCGGTGGGGCAATCAGCATCCAGAAAATTTCGAAAAGCTTCGGCTCGCTGAAGGTGCTCGATGGCATCGATCTCAATCTGCCGGCCGGCAGCGTGACGGCAATCCTCGGGCCCTCTGGTTCCGGCAAATCGACGCTGCTGCGCTCGATCAATCATCTGGAGCGCGTCGATGCGGGCTTCATTGCCGTCGACGGCGAACTCGTCGGCTACGAGCAGAAGGGCAATCTGCTTTATGAGCTGAAGGAAAAGGAGATCCTGAGGCGGCGCGCCGATATCGGCATGGTGTTCCAGAGCTTCAATCTCTTCCCGCATCTGACCGTGCTTGAGAATCTGATCGAGGCGCCGATCCAGGTGCGCGGTGCCAAGCGCGAGGAAGCCGTTCAGCTTGCTCAGGAGCTGCTCGCCCGGGTCGGGCTCGCCGACAAGATCAATGCCTATCCCCGCCAGCTCTCGGGCGGTCAGCAACAGCGCGTGGCCATTGCCCGGGCTCTGGCACTCCGGCCCAAGGTTCTGCTGTTCGACGAGCCGACATCGGCGCTCGATCCGGAACTTGTCGGCGAGGTGCTCGATGTCATCAAAGAGCTTGCCCGGACGGGGACGACGCTTGTCGTGGTGACGCATGAGGTCGGCTTTGCCCGCGAGATTGCCGATACCGTCGTCTTCATGGACGGCGGCAGGATCCTCGAATCCGGTCCGCCATCGAAGATCTTCACCCGGGCCGAACATTCCCGCACCAGAGAGTTTCTCGCCAAGGTGCTCTGAGCTTTCCGCAGGAAACGAAATTCCGGCCGCGACGGGCGTCCGGATCGCATGCCAACACCCACAATCTAAAGAAGAAATGGAGTAGGGTCATGACATTCAGAAATAGTGCAATCCGCCTGCTAGCCGGCGCCGTTGCGGCGGCGACCTTGGGGCTCGGCTCGGCACAGGCTGCCGAGAAGTTCAACTTGAGCCCGGATACCTCGAACCGCATCCGCGCCGAAAAGGACGAAGCCGCGATCAAGGCGATCTCTCCTTCCTTCAAGTTCGTCCAGAAGGGCAAGTTCACCGTCGCCATCAATCCGTGGGATCCGCCGGTCGCGACCTACGCAACGGATGCGAAGACCGTCGTCGGTACCGATCCCGAGATCGCCCAGCTTCTCGCCGATTCCTTCGGCCTCGAGCTCGATCTTGTTCCCGTTGCCTGGGAGGACTGGCCGCTCGGCGTCTCCTCCGGCAAATATGATGCCGTCATCTCGAATGTCACGGTAACGGAGGAACGCAAGGAGAAGTTCGACTTTTCCACGTACCGCAACGACGTGCTCGGCTTCTACGTGAAGGCCGACAGCAAGATCAGCGCGATCAAGGAGCCGAAGGATGTCGCCGGTCTGAAGGTCATCACCGGCGCCGGTACCAACCAGGAAAAGATCATCCTCGAATGGGACCGCGAGAATGTTGCCGCCGGCCTGAAGCCGATCGAGGTCCAGTATTATGACGACCGCGCCGCTGCCGATCTCGCTATCCAGTCCGGCCGCGCCGACGTCGAGTTCAACCCGAATGCCACGCTTGCCTACAGCGCCTCCATCAAGGGCTCGACCAAGCTGGTCGGCACCGTCAGCGGTGGCTGGCCGGTCGCGGCCGAGATCGCGGTGACGACGAAGAAAGGCGCCGGTCTGGCCGATGCGGTGACACTCGCTCTCAACGACCTGATCAAGGACGGTAAATACGGCGAGGTGCTGAAGCGCTGGAACCTGACATCCGAGGCGACGGCGGAATCGAAGACCAACCCGCCAGGCCTGCCGAAGAGCGGTTCCTAAGGCTGGTTGAGCGGACCGGCGCGAGGGATGCGAGCCGGTCCGCACGTTTGATTTCAGGAGATTTGAAATGATGTCTTTTGCTTCCTGGCGCCCGGCGCTGCTCTTGAGCGCGATGATGCTGTCAGGCTTCGCCACTGCGCATGCCGGTGACGAATTCGATCTGAGCCCCGAGCAGCCGGCTCGCGTTCATGCGGTGAAGAACGAGGCCGCGATCGCCTCGATCCCGAAGAATTTTGCCTTTGTGACACTTGGCAAGTTTACCGTTGCGATCAGCCCCGGTGGACCGCCGCTCGCGACCTATGCCACCGATGCGAAAACGGTCGTCGGCGCCGATCCGGAATATGCCGGTGCCATTGCCGAAAGCCTCGGGCTGGAGCTGGAGATCGTTCCGGTTGCCTGGATCGACTGGCCGCTCGGCCTGGTCTCTGGAAAATATGATGCGGTGATTTCCAATGTCGGGGTTACCGAGCAGCGCAAGGAGAAGTTCGATTTCTCCACCTACCGCAAGGGGCTGCACGGCTTCTTCGTCAAGGGCGACAGCGCCATATTCTCCATCAAGGAACCGAAGGACGCTGCGGGTCTCCGGATCATCGTTGGTGCCGGCACCAACCAGGAGCGGATCCTGCTCAAATGGAGCGACGAGGACACCGCTGCCGGTCTGAAGCCGATCGAACTTCTCTATTTCGATGATGAGGCGGCAAGTCTGCTGGCGCTGCAGTCCGGCCGGGCCGACGTCATCGTTCAGCCACATGCGCAGCTGGTCTTCATTGCGGCGCGCGACAAGAACATCAAGCGGGTGGGAACGCTGAGCGCCGGCTGGCCTGATCGCTCCGATGTCGCGATCACCACGCGCAAGGGCAGCGGCATCGCCGATACGCTTACGATCGCGACGAACGGTCTGATCAAGGATGGCACCTATGCCAAGATCCTCGATCACTGGCATCTGTCGGAGGAAGCATTGCCCGCATCCGAGACGAACCCGCCCGGCCTGCCGAAATTCTGAGTTCCAGAGATGACCAGCAATTCCATCGCGATAAAACATGTTGGTTTCCTGACGCCCGGAAACTACCCCGAAGACGATCCCCATCGCGGGCTCGAAGAAACGCTTCAGCTTCTCAAGCATGGCGAAGAGCTCGGTTTCAACAGCGCCTGGGTCAGGCAGAGACACCTGGAGCCGGGCATCTCCTCGGCGACCGCCTTTCTCGCGGCGGCCACCCAGCGCACCAGCCGGATAGAGCTTGGCACGGCTGTCATCCCGATCGGCTACGAAAGTCCCTACCGGCTGGCCGAAGATCTCTCGACCGTCGATGTGCTCTCCAGGGGGCGGCTCAATGTCGGCCTGAGCGCCGGACGGCCGCTTCACGCCGATCTGATCGGGCCTCTTGCCTTCGACGGTGACTGGGAAAGCCACGATTTCTCGCATGCCCGCGTATTGAGGTTCGCTGACAATCTGAAGGGCAGCTATCTCGGGGACGAAGAGACGCGGATCAAGACGCCGTTCGGTCCGCAGCGTCCACGACTCAATCCCCATGCGAAGGGACTGATCGACCGCATCTGGTATGGTGGAGGGTCGCTGCGCTCGGCAGCCTGGGCGGCGCAGAACGGCTTCAACCTTCTGATCGGCAATGTGACGACGGGCGAGGAGACCGATGCGTTCTTCGTCGCCCAGGGACGGCAGCTTGAGCGCTACAAAACGTCCGGCGGCGCCGGCCGACGGGTGGCGCTCGGAAGGGTGATCGTTCCCTTCGACAGTGCCAGCGCGGCGACGCGCAAGCGCTACGCCGCCTATGCCGCGGGCCGTCACGAACGGACGCTCTCGCCGCAAGGAGAACGGCGCACTCTCTTTGCCCGCGATCTTGTCGGGACTGCGGACCAAATTCTGGAGGCGCTGCACGCCGATCCTATTCTGCCGCATGTAGAGGAATTCCGTCTCGAACTTCCCTATGAATTCATCGACGAGGATTACCGACAGATCCTACACGACTTCGTGACGCTGATCGGTCCCGAACTCGGTTGGCGCTCCCCTGCGCTTCAGCCATTATCGCCGCGCGCCGGTGACGTGAGATCTTTGAAATCAGGATATTAGCAATGACCAAGTCCCTCGAGTATTTCTTCTCCATCGGTTCTCCCTGGTCCTATATCGGCCTCGATGCCTTCACCGATATCGCCAAGCGACATGAGGTCGAGATCGAGCCCTTCCTGACCACTGTCATCGAAGAAAACGGCGGCATCTTCTCGCGCAACCGGCCGGAAATCCGCCGCGCCTACTGGATGAGAGACCTGAAACGCTGGGCAAAGGTACGCGGCAAGACGATCTGGCTGGACAAGCGCCCGGAACTCGGCGATCCCACGCCTGCCTCCTTTCTGGTGATTGCTGCCTATCTCGACGGCAGGGACTGGGTTGGCGTCACCCGCGCCCTGCAGGCGGCCTATTGGGCCGACGCACGCGATATCGGCAAACCTGAGGTCCGCGCCGAAGTGGTCACCAGAGCCGGCTTTGACGGCGAGGCACTGCTGAAGCGCCAAGGCGACGACGACGTTCAGAAGAAATGGAGCCGCGACCGGGAGCGCGCCCGAAACGGCGGCGTCTTCGGTTTCCCGACATTCATCTATGACGGCGAGACCTATTGGGGTCAGGACAATTTGCCGTTCCTGGAAAGGCATTTCGAGGGCGACAGACCCTGACGGCTGGCGTTCTGAGCGCATTTGGGTTGCCATCCGATAGAATTGGAAGCGGTGCAAAATGCCTCTTGAACCGGCCTCGTGCCGTCGCCAAATTCCTCTAGCCGCAACCCGTTCAGCCGCACGCAATCATGGTCAGGTTCATTGACTGAGAAACAGCTTCACCTCGGCGCCTTCATGCGCCCCGTCAGCCTCCACACCGGAGCCTGGCGCTATCCCGGCTCCTATCCGGACGCCAATTTCAACTTCGGGCATATCGTCTCCTTCGCCCAGAAGCTCGAGGCCGCGAAGTTCGATGCGTTTTTCATGGCCGACCATCTCGCGGTCCTGAATATGCCCGAGGAGGCTTTGAAACGCAGCCATACGGTGACGTCCTTCGAGCCTTTCACCTTGCTCTCGGCGCTGGCGGCGCTGACGAGCCGCATCGGCCTCGTCGCCACCGCGTCGACGACATTCGACGAGCCCTATCACGTGGCGCGGCGCTTCGCCTCGCTCGATCATATCAGCGCCGGCCGCGCCGGCTGGAACATCGTCACGACGGCCAATCCGGATGCCGCCCTCAATTTCGGGCTCGAGGAGCACGTCGCCCATGGTGAGCGCTATGAACGCGCCCGTGAGTTCTACGACGTCGTTACCGGCTTGTGGGACAGTTTCGAAGACGATGCCTTCATTCGCGACATCAAGAGCGGCGAATATTTCGATCTCGCCAAAAT
The DNA here is from genome assembly GCF_056399485.1 of Rhizobium sp. 01N424. Classification (NCBI taxonomy): domain Bacteria; kingdom Pseudomonadati; phylum Pseudomonadota; class Alphaproteobacteria; order Hyphomicrobiales; family Rhizobiaceae; genus Rhizobium; species Rhizobium sp. 01N424. The sequence goes on along the minus strand of NZ_JBFTRK010000012.1, from coordinate 15,403 downwards.
GCATGTCCTCAATCACAAAGGCCCCGAACTTTCGGTGCGAGGCCCGCTCAACATCGCCCGGCCGCCTCAGGGCTGGCCGGTGATCGTCCAGGCCGGACAATCCGAGCCCGGCCGCCAGCTTGCTGCTGAGACCGCCGAAGTGGTTTTCTGTGCGCCGCGCGATCTGGCCGCCGGACAGGCGCTCTATGCCGATATCAAAGGGCGGATGGCCAGGCTTGGGCGCGACCCGGGCCACCTCAAGATCCTGCCGGCGGCATTCGTGGTGATCGCGGACACGATCGAAGAGGCGAAGGCCAAGCGCGCGGATCTCGACAGCCTGGTTCACTACGACAGCGCGATCGCCTCGCTTTCCATCGCACTTGGTCATGACGCGTCGAAATTCGATCCCGACCAGCCGCTTCCCGATGTGCCGGAAACCAATGCCAGCAAGAGCGGCCGCGAGCAGGTGATCAGGCTCGCCCGCCAGGAGCAGCTGACCGTTCGCCAGCTGGCGCAGCGCTATGGCGGCTATTCGGGCCTCGCCTTTGTCGGAACGCCGGCGACAATCGCAGACGAGATGGCGGAATGGTTGCAAAGCCGCGGATCCGACGGTTTTAACGTCGTCTTCCCCTATCTGCCGCAGGGGCTCGATGACGTTGTCGATCGCCTTGTTCCCGAGCTGCAGCGCCGCGGGCTATTCCGCTCGGAATATGAAGGCGCTACGCTGCGCGATCATCTCGGGCTGCCGCGGCCGAAAAGCCGTTACCTTTGACCCTGGGCGGTCTGCGTCCAATTCTACCGGAACCCGATCTGCACCGGATGCGTTTGCTCTTGGCATTTGAGGGATTTGAATGATCTACGACGCGGTACTGGTGGGGTCCGGTTTTTCGGCCATAGCAACGCTCTGCAACCTCATCGAGCTTCTTCCCGTAACGGCGACGGTTGCCGTTATTGGGGATGATCCGGGTTTTGGCCGCGGAACGGCCTATCGCTCGGAACTCTATCTTCACCGGTTGAACGTGCCTGCGGGGCGCATGAGCCTGTTTCCCGACAGGCCGGATGGGTTCGTCGAATGGCTTGCGGAGCGAAAGCGGCCGCTCCGGGAAGGCGACTTTGCCTCCCGCCAGGATTATGGCCTCTATGTTCGCGACAGTCTTGCGGCCCTGCTGCGCAGCAAGCGATCGCGATGCAAGGTCGATTTCATCAGGGCCAAGGCGACGGGTTGCGTCGAGCGCTACAATGCGACGCTCGGTTTTCTGCTCGACAATGGCGGCGAGATCGCCGGGCGCAACGTCGTGCTGTGTCTCGGTGTCGGCAATGCGCCGTTGCCGGTGAAGATTTCCGGCTTGTCCGGCGAGGCGAAGGACAGGGTGATCGAGAATCCGTGGCGGCTGTCCTGGTTGAGGCGGGTCGGCAATGACCGTGTGTGCATACTCGGCTCCGGGCTGACGATGATCGACCAGGTTCTGGCCCTTCATGCCCGCGGTTTCCGCGGCAAGATCGACGTTCTCTCAAGGCGCGGCCTCGTTCCGCACGGCCACGCGAAAACGCCGGAGCCGCCGGCCGATTTCGATCCCGCGACCCTGCCTGCAACGATGAGTGCGCTTCTCCATCGTCTGCGCAGGGAAAGCCAGGTTGCGGGTGATTGGCGCTCGGTCATGGACCGGTTGCGCCCACACACCCAGGCTCTGTGGGCTCGCTCGCCGGCCTCCGAGCGCAGCCGTTTCCTCCGTCACGCGCTGCCATGGTGGAACATTCACCGCCATCGCGTGGCGCCCGATGTCCATGCGAGGTTCCAACAGTTGCTCACGAGCGGTCAAGTCGCCGTCCATGCCGGGTTTCTTTCGGGTGTCGCCGGGCGCGAAGGCGGCCTTGCTGTCAGCTACCGGCCGAAGGGGACTCAGAATATCGAGAGCCTCGACACCGGTTGGCTGATCAATTGCACCGGCGTCGAGAGGGCAGGGATCTCGCATTCTCCCCTGCTTGCGGAGATGAAGCGCCAGGGCCTCATCAAAGCCGATCCGCAGGGACTCGGCATCGCCGTCGACCATGGTTCGAAGGTGATCGGAGACGTCGCCGTCAATGCGCAAGTCTATGCTGTCGGCGCGCTGACGGCCGGGCAGTTCTGGGAAATCACCGCCGTTCCCGATATTCGCGTCCAGGCACGCGCGGTTGCGTCCGAAGTTGCCGCGGCAGTCGCATCTCCTGCTACGGCCGCCCACTCAGCGCCCGCGTGATGCCTTCGGATTGGCAACCGGCAGGTAGGACAATGGAAGCTCGGTGGTGAATTTCAGTTCCTGCATGGCAAAGCGCGAGCTGACATCGCCGATCTCGACCTTGGCCACCAGCCGCTTGTAGAAGGCGTCATAGCCTGCCACATCGGGCACGACGACGCGCATCAGATAATCGACATCGCCGCTCATGCGGTAGAATTCGACAACCTCGGGGAAACTCGCCACCACCTCGGAAAACCGGCGCAGCCACTCGGGGGAATGGCTCCTGACGCGAATGGAGACGAAGACCGTCACCGCAGCGTTGATCTTTGCCGCATCGAGAAGCGCCACCCGGCGGCGGATGATCTTTTCTTCCTCGAGCTTCTGCACCCGGCGCCAGCAGGGCGTGGTCGATATGCCGACGGCCTTTGCCAGCTCGGGGCCGGGAATGTCCGCATTGTTCTGCAGTTGCGCCAAAATCTTGCGGTCGACTCTATCCATATTGTCCTCTGGCTTGCCGGTTCGCCGTTCGCAGTTTGACTGCCTCTACCGCCTCAGCAGCGGCAGAAGCTTGTCTCCCTGCCGCCTGATCTCTCCGAGATAAGGCGTGTCCGACAGCACGAAATGCGTGATGCCGAGCGCCTCGTATTTGCGCAGCGAGGCTGCGACGTCTTCGGCTGAGCCGACGAGCCAGGTCGTGCCCGCGCCGCCGCCGCCGAATTTGCCCGGCGCGGTGTAGAGATTGTCGTCGAGCACATCGCCACGTTCATGGAGCTCCAGCAGGCGGCGTTGGCCGACGGCGACGGTGCGGCGATGGTCCTGCCAGTTGCCGCCCTGGCCGGCCGCCATTTCGGCAACCTTCCTTTCGGCGTCGGCCCAGGCTTCCTCCCGCGTATCCCTGACGAGGGTCGTGATCCTCAGGCCGAATTCCAGCGGTGCGAGATCTCGGTCGAGGCCGCGGCTCAGCGTCTTCAATCTCTCGATGCGTTCTCTCACGCCGTCGAGCGGTTCGCCCCAGAAAAGCTGGACGTCGGCCTCCGTCGCCGCCACTTTCTCGGCAGCCTCGGAGGCGCCGCCGAAATAGAGCTTGGGATGGCGGCGCCCGGCGCGCTCTGCAATGCGCGGCTGAACGGTCGAGCCTTCGACGCTGAAATGCTCGCCTGCAGCGGTGACGTTCTCTTCGGTCCACAGGCGGCGGACGAGGCGCATGAATTCCTTCGTGCGGGCATAGCGGTGCGCCTGATCGCCCTCGCTGTCGCCGTAGGCCGCAAGATTGTCCTGGCCGGAGACGATGTTCACGCGGACGCGCCCGCCGCTCAGGTGATCGAGCGTGGCCGCAGCCGAGGCGAAATTCGCCGGGCGCCAATAGCCGGGGCGGATGGCGATCAGCGGCTCGAAGGTTGCCGTGCGTGCCGTCAGCGCGGCTGCGACGGTGAACGTGTCCGGCCGCCCCCAGCCAGTACCGATCAGCGCACCCTTCCAACCATGATCTTCAAGCGCGCGGGCGTGTTCCGTCAGCGTCTCCAAACTGTTGTGATTAACGGTCGCGTTGTCGCCGCGGTGACCGGCTGTGACATCGTTGGGGATGTACCAGAGGAATTCGGAACTATCGGTCATGCGTCTGCCTGCTTGTCGATCTGAGTGATTGTATCGGATGGCCGGGCGGCGCGGCTTATTTGAGCGGAAAGCCGAGCTTGCGAATAACGCTCTTCAGCACGTGCCTGCCATTGAGCGCAGCGACAGTGCCGATGCGCTTTCCGACCTGCTCGGTCCAGTCGATCCTCGGCATGGACTGTTCCGCCTGGAATGTTGAGAGCGCCTGATTGTAGTCGCCAAGAAAGGCCCGATGCGCGGACGGATCGTAGCGGTTGCGACGACCGCCGCCTGGGCGAGACGTGGTTTGACATCCGCAGGACGGGCGGGATCGGGATAGCCGACGGTCAGGCCGAAAACCGGGAATACCCCGTCAGGCAGCCCCAAGGCCTGCGATACGGCGTCCGGGTCGTTGCGGATGGCGCCGATATAACAGGTGCCGAAGCCAAGGGATTCCAAAGCGACGACGGCATTTTGTGCCGCAAGGGCTGCATCGATAACCCCGAGCAGAAAGCTTTCGACATAGTTGAGACCTTCGGCAGGGCCGCCCTGTTCCTCGGCGATGCTGCGCGGCCGGGCAAGGTCGGCAAGCCAGACCAGGAGCAGCGGTGCCTGGGCGATCTGGCGCTGATTGCCGGCGACGGCGTTCAGCCTGCGCTTGATATCCCCGTCTTCGACGGCAACCACGCTCCAGGCCTGCAGGTTCGAGGAACTGGCCGCCGACTGCGCTGCCGCGACGGCGATATCGATGACATCAGCCGGGACCGCCTGCGGACGATAGTCGCGGACGCTGCGGTGAGACAGGATGGCCTCGAGCGCTTCGTTCCACGGGCCCGACAGCGTCTGGCCGTTGCGATAGCGGCTGGCGGCCAGCGTGGTCAGCCTGTTGTGATCCGGTGTGACGGGCGCGGACAAAGTCATTCAGATCTCCTCAAGCGGTGCGGCGGTCGCACGGACGTGACGGGACCATGCCCGCTCGGGCGCGGGCTTTCCAATTACAAAAGTTCCTTCAATGCGCCGGAAATAGAATATAATTTCTATAGGTTATTCTGATCTGATCGCGCTGAGCACGCATGACGGCATTAGCGATGCGCTGGGCGATCTGATCGAGGCCGGACGCGCCGCTTCGCGTCATCCGGCATTCCGTAGCGGCGCGATCGTTTATCATCTTTTCGAGAGATATGATTGCACTCGCTGCGAAATATGCGACGTTGTCTCATTGGGACGGTTCGGCCGTCTCGATGACAATAGCCGTTTGAAATCGAGCAAAAAGCGCGCGTGAAACGCAGCGCGATGGGGAGAGAACAATGGCAGATGCAGAAATGATGTCGCAGATGACCGGCAAGGCAGGTTTCATCGCTGCTCTCGACCAGAGCGGCGGATCGACGCCTGGCGCCTTGCGTCTCTACGGCATTGCCGACAGCGATTATGGCAGCGAGGAGGAGATGTTCCGCCTCATGCACGAGATGCGCGTCCGGATCATGACCGCTCCCGCCTTCTCCGGCGACAAGGTGATCGGCGCCATCCTCTTCGAGAAGACCATGGATGGGGAAGCCAGAGGAAGGGCGGTTCCTTCGTTTCTCTGGGAGGAGCGGGGCGTGGTGCCGTTTCTCAAGGTCGACAAGGGCCTTGCTGCCGAAGAAAACGGTGTGCAGGTAATGAAGCCGATGCCCGATCTGGATGTGCTGCTTGATCGCGCCGTGAAGAAGGGGATCTTCGGGACGAAGATGCGCTCGGTGATCGCCAATGCCGACCGCGCCGGCATCGCCGCCGTCGTCAAGCAGCAATTCGCGATCGGCCGGCAGATTCTCGGCTATGGCCTGGTGCCGATTATCGAGCCTGAGGTCTCTATCAAGAGCCCGACCAAGCAGGAAGCCGAAGCTATTCTGCTCGATGAAATCAGCCGCGAGCTGGATGCGCTGCCGTCCGGCGAGCGGGTCATGATCAAGCTGACCATCCCGACGGTTGCGGATATCTACAAGCCGCTCATCGACCACAAGTCCGTCGCCCGGGTTGTGGCGCTTTCGGGCGGATACAGCCGCGCCGACGCCTGCGAAAAACTCAGCCACAATCACGGCATGATCGCCAGCTTCTCTCGCGCCCTGACGGAGGATCTGCGGGTGACGATGAGCGACGCGGAGTTCGATTCCAGTCTCGCCAGAACCATCGACCAGATCTACACAGCGAGCGCCACGAAGATCTAGGCGCCTGCAGCAAATCTTGGCACGGGCTGCGCTGCTTCAAAAAGGAGCGGCGCAGATCTGCCGTTAGTCTATCCCTTCACAGCGCCTGCAGTCATCGAGCCGGAGATTTGCCGGTACATGAGAAGGCCGAGCAGGGCGGGCGGAAGCGCGCCGAGCGCCATGACGGCCGAGGCAACGCCCCATTGCACGCCGCCGCCGCTGGCGGCGAAGAAAAAGGAGGCGCCGACCGTCATCGGCACGGCCTTGTTCGTCGTCAGCATCAGGCCGAACAGGAATTCGTTCCAGGCGGTGATGAACCCGAAGATGAATGCGGTGACGAGCGCTGGACGGATCACCGGCGCGATGACGCTCACCATCGCCTGAAACGACGAGGCGCCGTCGATCCGTGCCGCCTCGTCGAGTTCCAGCGGCACGTCATTGATGGCGTTGACCAGCATGACAAGCGCAAGCGGGATGTTGACGATCGTCAGGATCAGGCCAAGGCCGATCTGGGTGTCGAGGAGACCCAGCCACTGATACATCATGTAGAGCGGGATCGCGAAGATGATTAGCGGAACGGCGCGCAGGTTGATCACCAGCGGCATCAGCACCCGCCGTCCCACCTCGCTGCGGGCAATCGCATAGGCTGCAGGCAGGCAGAGAAGGATCGCAAGCCCGGTTCCGAGCACGGCGGCGATCGTGCTGTTCAGCAGGTAGGAATAGATGTTGAAGCGATCCGTCTGCGTCAGGATGCTTGCATAGTTTGCAAGCGTTGGCTCGCTGATCCACAGGCCGGCATTGCTGGAAAGCTCGCGGGCGCTCTTGAACGAGGTGACGAGGGTTACGATGATCGGGAAGTTCATCGCCGCCGCGGCAATGGCGAAGACGGTCCAGCGAAGAGCGTAGATCATGCTGCTTTCCTCCGGCGCCCGGCGAGCCAGTTCAGGCCGTGAAGCACGGCAAGCGACGCGACGAAAAGCACGACCGAAGCGGCCACGGCCTTGCCGATCGAGCCATCCTTGAAGAAGGACTGATAGATATAGATGGATAGCGACGTGGTGGAGCCGCCGGCGCCGCTTCCGGTCAGCGCGTAGACATTGTCGAACACGCGGAAACCGTCGATGAAGCGGATGAAGAAGGCGATGACCAGTGTCGGCATCATCAGCGGCAGGTCGATCCACCACAGGACGCGCCAGGCCGATGCACCGTCGAGCGCAGCTGCCTCGCGCACATCGAGCGGAATGGCCGAATAGGCGACGTAGAAGAGCAGAAAGGCGAATGGCGTCCACTGCAGCGTTTCGATGACGACAAGCGCCTTGAAGGCATTGTTGACGTCGAGAAAGGCAGGGCTGTCGCCGAACCACAGAAAAAGATAGTAGGGCACCGGCCCGGCGAATTCATGCAGTACGAGCCTGTACATCAGGCCGATCATCGCAGGCGCCACCATCAGAGGCAGCATCAGCGGGGCCATCAGAGCCGAACGCTTCGCCAGCAGCGGCGCGAGGAAGATCGCCAGAAACAGGCCGATCACACATTCTGCAATTGCCGTCAGCATGCCGAAGCGGAAGGAAAAGAAGGTCGCCTGCCAGAAGCCGCGGTCCTGGATGACTGCAAGATAGTTCCCGAAGCCCGTGATCGTGGGGCTGCGCAGGTTCTGGAAGCTGACGGTCGAGACCGAATAGACCAGATTGACGAGGGCCGGAAAGCCCAGGAAGAGCAGCAGGAAGCCGATCAGCGGCGCCAGATAAGCCCTGCCTTCGGCACGTGATACGATAGCCATTGCGGTCCGCCGGATGGGAGGGATGCCGGGCTCACCCGGCATCCGGTACAAGGTTACTTCTTGAGGAGATCCTGCATGCCGGTCTTCGTATGGGCAAGCGCGTCCTCAAGGCTCTGCTGGCCCGACCAGTAACCGGTGAATTCCTTGGCCTGCAGCTCATAGACGGAGAGTGCATTGGCCGAGGTGGCGCCGTTCATCACATAGCCGTATTTGCTGGCAAATTCGCCAAGCTTGACGAGATCTGGCCGCTCCGAAGCGATCTTCGCCACGACCTCGGGCGTCAAGGCCGGCGAACCGCCGCCGCGGGCATAGGTCAACGCCGCATCTTCGGTTGCCAGCCATTTCAGGAACTTGACGGCGCCTTCCTTGTTCTTGGCATTCTTGTTGAGGCCAAGACCAAGGCCGTGGATATGATCGGCGCGGCCGTTCGGGCCGGCCGGCGGCGCGACGATGCCGGTAACGCCGGCCACAGCCGGAGACTTCTCGGCATTGGTCAGGTCGGCGGCCGCGGCGTTCCACTGCAGCGCAGTGGCTGCCTGACCGGCGGCAAAGGCTGCGTTGGTTTCCGGATATTCGTAGCTTAGCGAATCCTTCGGCGAGGCACCGGCATCATAGAGCTTCTTGTAGAGCTGCAATCCGGTCTTGTAGGCGTCGGAATCGACCGTCACATTGCCGCTGGCATCCATCCAGTCTCCACCATAGGATCGCGGCAGGGACTGGAAGACCATCATGTTGAAGAGCAGGTTCTTCATCTGCAGCACGGTGCCATAGCGAACCGGGCTATCGGGATTGGCCTGCTTCGAGAAGTAGAGTGCGGTCGCCGCCCAGTCGTCCCAGGTCCAGCTGTCTGGATCCTTCGGCTGCAGATCCTTGCCGAGAACCTTCTTGGCGAGCTCGGAATAGGTCTTCTTCGCCGCATCGTCCTTTAGCAGCGCGTCGATCAGGTCCTTGCGGTAGTACATGAAGTGAAGCGAAAGGTCGGTCGGCACGCCATACTGCTTGCCGTCGAACTGCATCGTCTTGAGAACGGAATCACCGAAGACCTTGGCGGCATCCGGTCCGAGATCGACCGGCTCCATGTAGGGCGCGTAACGGCCGATCGAATAGGTGGCGACGAGGTTGATGTCGAAGGCGCTCGAACCGGCTGCCATATCGGCCTGCAGCTTGTCGTAGAAGCCGTCGCGGTTGAAGAACAGCAGTTCGACCTTGTCGGCATCGGCAGCGGTCTTGTTATAGGCGTCGACGGTCCCGCGCAGCGCCGTTTCTTCCGATCCGCCGGGCCATCCGAGCACGGTCACCGTTGCATTGGCGAGACCTGGCAGGGCGGCACTCGCAAGAAGCACGGCGAGAGCCGGAGCGATTATCTTTTGCAGTTTCATCGTTGTTCCCTTTCTTTGTTTGGTTTGTTCATTCGGTGGTCTTCAGCGGTGCTGCCGCGCAAGGTCGGTAACGCCGATAATGCCTGCGTGACTGCCGAGTTCAGCGGGGGCGAGCTCGGGCCTGATCCTTGATCTGAGGTCAGCGACGTGACCGCGCACCCGATCGAGATATCCGGGGGCAAGGCCGATGCCGCCGCCGATGACAATGCGCCGGGGGTCGAACATCAGCTTGATATCCCGGCAGAGCAGCGCGACCCGGGCGGCGGATTCCTCGACAATCGCTGTCGCCCATGCCGATCCGGCCGCGGCTTCGGTAAAGACCGCGACGGCGTCCGCCTCATGCCCGGCGCGCTTCGCTTGCCCGGCGATCCAGAGGCCCGAGGTCGTATCTTCAAGGGGCTCGGTTCCATGCGAGGCGATGCGGGTCAAGCCGAAATGACCGGCAAGGCCCGGCAGAAGCTTGCCATTGGCGACGATACCGCCGCCGATGCCGGTGGAGATTGTCAGGAAGACGATATCCTCTCCCTTGCCCGCACCGAACCGGTATTCACCCCAGGCGGCCGCCTGGGCATCGTTGATGGCTGAGACCGGGGTGCCGAGCCGGGCGGCGGCGCGATCGATCAGCGGATAATTGTCCGGAATTCCAAGCGTCACCGGGTTCATTGCCGACCAGCAGCCATCCTCGACGAAACCGGTGACGGCAATGCCTGCATGTGAGAATTGGCCGCGCCATCTGTCAATCTCGGCGGCAATGGCGTCAAGCCAGGAGTCGGGTCCTTGATCGCGCAGCGTCGGGACTACGCGTTGGTCTATAACCTCTCGGCCTTGGACCAGAGCTGCGATGGTCTTGGTGCCGCCGATGTCGATGGCAAGCACTGGCCTGCTATTAGCCTCGCGGGCGGAAAATGCGGCCGCTACAGCCTCATGGAACCAGGCTGTTGCATGTTCTGTGCGGGTGATCGCCGAGCCGACGACGACGGCAAGGGCGCCGGCGGCAGCCGCCTGCTGGGCCTGTTCCGGCGTGCGGATGCGGCCCTCCGCGATCACGAAGGGGGTGAGCTCGCGCATGGCAGCAATCAGCGCGATATCGGGTTCGATTGGCTCCGGTCCGCCGACATAGCCCGACAGGGTCGTCCCGACGAAATCGACACCGGCGGCGAGCGCCCGTCTGGCATCCTCGAGCGAGGAACAGTCGGCCATCGTCAGCTTGCCCCTGGTTTTGGCCGCAGCAATCAGGGCATCGATCGAAGCGGGGCGGATACGGTCCGTGGCGTCGAACGCGATGATATCGGCACCGGCATCGGCAAGCCCCTCGACATCGGCAACGAAGGGCGTGATGCGCACCGGGCTGCCATCGAGATCGCGCTTGACGATGCCGATAATCGGCACGGCGACATGCGGGCGGGCAGCCTTGACATAATCGACGGATTCGATGCGCACTGCCGCAGCACCCGCGGCTGCAGCCGCATTTGCAAAACCGATGACAAACCGGGCATCATCCATCGGGCCATCGGGAACCGGCTGGCAGGAAACGATGAGGCTGTTCTTGAGGTCTTCGCGCTGCACGGGATGCTCCATTTCGGGCATCACGATATCGCTAAAATACCAGATGGCAACCAGTTTATAACTGGTATTATCTCTGCAATTCGAAGACGAAGTCGTAGACCTCGCCCTTGTACCGCGTCTCGCAGAGCTCGACGATCTGGCCGTCTGCCAGGAAGCACCGGCGCTCGGTGACAAGAAGGGGCGCGCCGGGATCGCAATTCAGGTGAACCGCGTCGTCGGCAGACGCGGCGCGCGACCGCATGCGCTGGACCGCGCGCTCGGGCATGAAACCACGGTCCTGGAGAACGGTATAGAGCGATTGGTCGATCAGGTCGGGGGAGGGAACGAAGCGCACCGGGACGACCGACGTTTCCACAGCGATCGGAAGTCCGTTGGCCGTTCGAACCCGTTTCATCCGGATGACATTGGCGTTTCCGGCAATGCCGAGCGCCATCATCTCGGTGGTGGACGCACGGCTGATCTGCTTCGATATCCAAATACATCCAGGCACTTGCCCTCGGGCGCTGATGTCTTCCGAGAAGCTCGTCAGCGTCGACATCGACTTTTCGACACGCGATCCGATTTCCGTCTTCGAGCCGTGCCGGCGGCTGAGCAGTCCTTCCTGTTCAAGAAGGGAGAGCGCTTTGCGGACGGTAACCCGTGAGAGCGACAGGGAACCGGCAATCACCCGTTCGCCGGGCAGCACGCTCCCGGATTGAAAGGCCTGCGTCTGGATGGCCTGTTCGATCGCCAGCTTCAGCCGCTTGTACAAGGGAATATCGAGGGGGATTTGCGCCAGAGATTTCTCGATGGCGGTGACAACCTGGTTCTCGGACATAAAAGTTCCGCCAACTTCCCTGTAAAAAATCCTCTGGACTTATACTGGTATTATCTTCCGGGCGCGAAGGAATGGCAAGAGCGCAGTGGCGGCAGGGAGAGCTGACGCCGCGAAGGCGTCAGCTCGTTGATGTCAGCGGCGAAGAGCCGGGCAGCCGCGCGCATTGGCAAAGCTGATTTCATCCGGGCCGCGGCGCGTCCAGCCCTGAACGACCACGCGGCGCGGCGTGATGTCGACGACATGCGCGCGCCGGAAACCAAAGTCCCGGGCGCGGTCTTCAGCCAGGCGTGGATCGCAGCCACGCGACGGGCGGCCATAGCCGGGTGGCGGCGGGGGCGGCCTGTTCCAATCCTGTTGGGGAGCGAAGCGCGGAGGCGGTGCCCGGCCGTATTCGTCGTAATACTGCGCCGAGGCGAAGCCGGCCGTTGAAATGAAAGCGCTCACCGCAAGCAGTGCGCCAAGTTATGCGATCTTCGTGTGTAGCGGCATTTTAGAGATGCGACATATAGGCTAGTTAGAGATGCGACAGTCGTCGCTTCTTGGGATGCTAGCTGAACGTCAGCATTGGGAAGCAAGACAAGCGACGTGCATCGTGGTCGAGGCCATTTATGTTCGGAGTCGTCATGTCGTGTTTGATTGTCATGTCGCAGAAGGAATTGCATCGTCTTGAACATATTCGGCAGGTTCGCCAAGGCAGCCTGACGGTCACGCGGGCGGCTGAGCTACTTGGGCTCAGTCGCAGCCAAGTCCATCGGCTGTTGCAGGCCTATGATCTGGACGGGCTCGACGGTCTCGTCTCGAAGAAGCGCGGCCGCCCGAGCAACCGGCGCCACAGTGAGGATTTCCGCAATCTGGCTCTCGACCTGGTGCGTGAGCATTACGTGGATTTTGGCCCAACCTTGGCGGCCGAGAAGCTAGTTGAGCGCCATCGGATTTCCGTCAGCAAAGAGACGTTGCGCCAATGGATGATGGAAGCCGGCATGTGGGTATCACGCCGCGAGCGCAAGAAGCGGGTCTTCCAGCCACGCGGCCGGCGTGATTGCTTTGGTGAACTCGTCCAGATCGACGGGTCGCATCACTGGTGGTTCGAGGACCGTGGCCGCAAATGCGCCCTGCTCGTCTACATCGACGATGCGACCGGCAAGCTGTTGCATCTGCGCTTTGCCGCCTCTGAGAACACCTTTGACTATCTGCATGCGACGAAGGCTTACTTGCAGCAATGGGGCAAACCGATTGCGTTTTACAGTGACAAGCACGGTGTTTTCCGCAGCACGCATGCCTCGATGACGGACCGCACGAGCGGTCTGACGCAATTCGGCCGGGCGCTTTATGAGTTGAACATCGACATTATCTGCGCCAACACCCCGCAGGCGAAAGGCCGGGTGGAACGCGCCAATCAGACGCTGCAGGATCGGCTGGTGAAGGAATTGCGGCTGCGCGGTATCGATACGATCGAGGCGGCCAACGCATATGCGCCTGAGTTCATGGCGGATTTCAATACGCGTTTCGGGAAGCCACCGCGCAATCCGAAGGACATGCACCGGCCGTTGGCCGATCATGAGAACCTCGATGATGCCATGTGCCGCAAGGAGGTTCGCAAGCTGTCGCATTCCTTGACGCTGCGCTACGACAAGGTGATGTTCATCCTGGACCCGACAGAGCGCGCCAGGGCGCTGGCGGGAAAGAAGCTGATTGTTTGCGATTATCCTGACGGACGACTTGAGATCACGGACGGGGAAGCCTCCCTGCCCTACAAGACGTTCGATACGTTACGGTCAGTACACCGATCCGAAGTGGTCGAGAACAAGCGGCTGGACGACATGCTGTCTGTTGTCGCTGAGCTGCAGGCGGGGCGTGAGCAGCAGCGCAGCAAAAGGGGACCGCGTCGAAGCGGACAGACGGATCACATGTTCGGTATTCCCGATGGCAGTGTCAGCAACGGTTATCAGAAACGCGGCACCGAACCTGGACGAAAGACGGATTTTACGAAGGATCCTGCCGTCATCGCCCGACGGCGGCAAGCGTTGGCGCGCCTGGGTCCGGCCGAGTGATGTAAGCGATCCGGCTGAGAAAGCGCAGTATATGATTGCGCTTGAGTCATCCGCCGCCGACCGAGCTGCGCAACCCTGGCCATCTCCGCCCGGACGGCGGCTAATTCCCGAGCACACATCAATATAGAATCTTGCAATTCCAGTAATAGTGAATAGAATTACGTCGCGTTTCTAAATTGCTTACTTTGTATCATCTTTAAATAGCTGTGACATTGTGTGTAGCCGCAAAGTTAGAATGTCCTGTTTCTGCAAAGTTGGAATGTCACACTCCCCGGGTCTGAATGACGTCCGGGAGATTGCAGATGGGATTGATTGCGATGAGCGAACGCGATCTGCAGCGGATCGAGATTTTGTCGAAGGTGGTTGCCCAGCGGATGACCACGGTGTCAGCGGCGCATGTGCTTGATCTGAGCGAGCGCCAAGGTGCGCCGGCTGCTGGAGCGTATGCGGACTGGCGGCGCGGCTTCGATCCGGCACAAGGCGATCGGCCGACCGTCGAACAACCGGATCAGCGACGGGGTTCGCGATTATGCGATGACGCTGGTTCGCGAACGCTATGCGGATTTCGGGCCGACGTTGGCGACGGAGAAGCTGGCTGAACGCGATGGTTTGCGGGTGTCGCGCGAGACGGTGCGCAACTGGATGGCGGATGCCGGCCTCTGGCTGTCGCGCAAGCAGCGGCGGACGTTTCATCAGCCGCGGCTGCGGCGCGAAGCCTATGGCGAGCTGGTGCAGATCGACGGGTCGGAGCATCGCTGGTTCGAGGATCGCGGACCGCCTTGCTCGCTACTGGTGTTTGTCGATGATGCGACCGGCAGGTTGATGCAATTGCGCTTTGTACGCTCGGAAAGTGCCTTTACTTACTTTGAGGCGCTCAAGCTCTATCTGCAGGCGCATGGTGCTCCCGTCGCCTTTTATTCCGACAAGCATTCGGTGTTTCGGGTGGCGAAGAAGGAAGCCAGGGGTGGCCAGGGCATGACCCAGTTCGGGCGTGCGCTCTGCGAGCTAAACATCGAGATTCTTTATGCAAATTCGAGCCAGGCCAAGGGTCGGGTCGAGCGCATGAACCGGACGCTGCAGGACCGGCTGGTCAAGGAGCTCAGGCTTTCTGGCATCGACACCATGGAGGCTGGCAATGCGTTCTTGCCGGGCTTCATGGAGGACTACAATGCGCGATTTGCAATCGTCCCTGCCCGCCCGGACAACCTGCACCGGCCACTGAATCTGGCGCCGGATCGGTTGACGGAGATCCTGTGCAAGCGCGAGCAGCGTTATGTCGGATCGCAGCTGACGTTTTCGTTCGAGCGCCAGCGGATCATGCTGGAGGAGACCGAGGTGACGCGCGGTCTGGTGGGTCGCTATGTCGAGACCTATGCTTATGCGGACGGTCGGCTGGAGGTGCGTTGGAAGGGATATTCCCTGCCCTACACCGTGTTCGACAAGGATCAGCGGGTGACGCATGCGGCGATCACCGAGAACAAGCGGTTGGGTGATGTTCTTGCCTATATCAAGGAGCGCCAGGAACAGCAGGACAAGCCGACGGTGAAGAGCAACAGCGACAAGAATGGCTATGTCAAACGTGCTCGCGGGCCGGGCCGGCGGAAGGATTTTGTGAACGATCCGGCGGTGATTGCTCGGCGAAAGAAAGCACTGTCGCGGCAGCAGGCTGCTGAGTGAGGCGTCTCAAAGCTAAAGCCGAAGAGGTGTATTTACCACCCGCCCCGATCTGATCTTGCAACCGGGATCAGCCGGTCAGATCGGGGCTGGCCCGTGTGCCGTATGGTGGCCTTGCGGACATTTTAACTTTGCAAACCGGCGGACATTTCAACTCTCACGCCACAT